>JANMLQ010000040.1:0-14011 GCA_031372635.1 Akkermansiaceae bacterium
TTTTCAGGAGTCTTGGTTTGGAGAATGGTGTTGTCGGAAACGTCGATGACGGTGACGGGAATCATGATCCCGGCCTGTTGGTCGAACAGGCGGGTCATACCGAGTTTTTTGCCGAGAAGGCCGAGTGACATGGCTTGAGGAATTTGAGATTAGAAATTTGAGATTTGAGATTCGGAATTCGCGAAACTCAGATGCGGATGGTGATGTCAACACCGGCTGGCAGGTTGAGCTTCTTGAGTTCGTCCACGGTGCGGGCGGTCGGATCGACGATGTCGAGCAGGCGCTTGTGGGTGCGGATTTCGAATTGTTCGGCGGACTTCTTGTTGACGTGAACCGAGCGGTTGACGGAGAACTTTTCGATGCGGGTCGGAAGCGGGATCGGGCCGGCGACGCGAGCGCCGGTGCGCTTTGCGGTCTCCACGATTTCCTGAGCGGAGCGGTCGATGGCGCGATGATCAAAGGCGCGCAGGCGGATGCGTATTTTCTGATTTTCCATGGTGGAGAAGGTTGTTTGACGGTTTACGTGGTGGGGCTACAGGGCGAGAAATCAGCCTAGACGATCGCTGACGATTTCTTCGACGATATTGTTCGGGACTTGCTCGAAATGCGATGGAGTCATCGCATAGGAAGCGCGGCCCGAGGAGAGTGTGCGAACGGCTGTGGAGTAGCCGAACATTTCCTTGAGAGGGACATTGGCATGCACGATGGAGAGCTTGCCTTTCATTTCTGTGTTCTGGATCTGTCCGCGGCGGCGGCTCAGATCGCCCATCACATCGCCTTGGTAGTCATCCGGGGTGGAGACTTCGACGGCCATGATCGGCTCTAACAAAATGGACTTAGCCTTCTTGAAACCGTCCTTCATCGCGAAGATGGCGGCCATGGTGAAGGCGTTCTCGTTGGAATCCACATCGTGGTAAGAGCCATCGAGAATTTCGACATGCACGTCGATTACCGGATAGCCGGCGATGATGCCGTTGCTCATCGCTTCGTTGACGCCTTTGAGAACCGCGCTGATGTATTCCTTCGGAATGGTGCCACCGACGACTTTGTTTTCGATGGTGAGACCCTTGCCCTTTTCGTTGGGCTTCATCGAGAGGATGACGTGGCCGTATTGGCCGCGACCGCCGGATTGTTTCACTAGCTTGCCTTCGCCACCGGCTTCTTTCGTGATGGTCTCGCGGTAGGCGATTTGGGGAGCGCCAGTATTGGCTTCCACTTTGAACTCGCGGCGGATGCGATCAATGATGATCTCAAGGTGAAGCTCACCCATGCCGGAGATGATGGTCTGGCCGGTTTCTTCATCGGTTTTCACCATGAAGGTCGGGTCCTCTTCGGAGAGGCGGCTGAGGGCAAGACCGAGTTTTTCCTGATCGGCTTTGGTTTTCGGCTCGACGGCCATCGAAATGACCGGTTCCGGGAAAGTGGGGGGCTCGAGAACGACGTCGTGTCTCTCGGCGGCGAGTGTGTCGCCAGTGGTGACGTTTTTCAGGCCGACCATGGCGGCAATGTCACCAGCGTAACAGGCATCAATGTCCTTGTGCTCGTTGGCTTGGATTTGAATCAAACGACCGACGCGTTCGGAGCGGCGGGTGCGGGGATTGTAAACCGTGTCGCCCTTTTTGATGACACCGGAATAGACGCGGAAGAAAACGAGTTTACCGACGAATTTGTCAGCCCAGAGTTTGAATGCGAGGGCGGTGAACTTCTCGTTGTCCGAGGTCACTACTTCGATTTGGTGTTCCTCGTTGTCTGGATCCATGCCGATGGCGGCTGGGATGTCGAGCGGGCTGGGAAGGTAATCGACAACAGCGTCTAGCAGATATTGCACGCCTTTGTTTTTGAAAGCGGAACCACCGGCGACGGGGATCAGCTTGTTGGCGATGGTGGCGCGGCGGATGCCTTGCTTGAGGTCTTGCAGCGTGACCGGCTCTTCATTCAGAAATTTTTCACCGACTGTTTCATCCACATCGGCGACGGCGTTGACGAGTTCCTGATAGGCTTCGGCGGCGATGTCCTTCAATTCGCCTTCCAACTCCCTGATGGTGTAAGTGGAGCCGTACTTATCGTCGTCGGAAAAATAAACAGCCTTCTGGTTGACGACGTCGATCTGGCCGGTGAGGTGGTCTTCGCAGCCGATTGGGATCAGGATGCGGACGGCATTGGCACCGAGCTTTTCCTTCACCTCGTTGAAGACGTTTTGGAAGTCAGCGCCGGTGCGGTCCATCTTGTTGACGAACACGATGCGCGGGACGTTGTACTTCGTCGCCTGTCTCCAAACGGTTTCAGATTGCGGCTGCACCCCGGCCACTCCGCAGAAGACGACGATGGCACCATCCAGCACCCGGAGCGAACGCTCCACCTCGGCGGTGAAGTCCACGTGACCGGGCGTGTCGATGATGTTGATGCGCTGTTTCTGCTCGGGGAAAAGTTTCACGGTCCCCTCTTCGGCGCGCTGCCACCATTCGGTGGTCACGGCGGCAGAGGTGATGGTAATTCCACGCTCGCGCTCCTGCTCCATCCAATCGGTGGTAGCGGCACCATCGTGTACCTCACCGATTTTGTGGATCATTCCCGTGTAGAAAAGAATCCGCTCGGTGAGCGTCGTCTTGCCCGCGTCAATGTGCGCGGCGATCCCGATATTTCGGGTGCGCTCGAGCACGTATTGGCGATTTGGACTGTTCGGATTCACGGACGGGAAAATGCGGAGCGCGTATCTGTGTTAGAAACGGAAGTGGGCGAAGGCGCGGTTGGCCTGAGCCATCTTGTGAACGTCGTCACGCTTGCGGACTGCGGCACCCTGATTGTTTGCAGCGTCCTTGATCTCGTTGGCGAGAGCGACGTGCATCGGAGTACCTTTGCGGTTGCGGGCGTAGTTGACGAGCCAGCGCATCGAGAGTGACTCGGAACGATCCGGAGCCACTTCGAGCGGCACTTGATAGGTCGCACCACCGACGCGGCGCGATTTCACTTCCACGCGTGGTTTGGAATTCTCCACCGCGCGGGTGATGACTTCCAGTGGATCGACGGTGTCGATTCCTTCATTGGCGCGGTCGATCGCGGCGTAAACGATGCGCTGCGCGAGAGAGCGCTTTCCATCGGTCATCACCTTGCTGATGAGGTGACCGACGAGGGCGCTGTCGTAGCGGGGATCGCGACGGTCCGGTTTGACAAAAACTCGCTTGCGGCGTGGCATGGCGTTGAGTGGGTAAAGTTAGGATTGAGTGGGGATTACTTCTTCCCGCCTTTTTTGGCAGGAGCGGCGACGGCACCGGGTTTCGGACGCTTCGCACCGTATTTGGAACGCGATTGACGGCGCTTATCGACTCCGAGGGTGTCGAGCGAACCACGGACGATGTGGTAGCGGACACCCGGAAGGTCTTTCACCCGGCCACCGCGAACGAGGACGATTGAGTGTTCCTGGAGGTTATGGCCTTCACCGCCGATGTAGGCGATGACTTCGAATCCGTTGGTGAGGCGCACCTTGGCCACTTTACGGAGAGCCGAGTTTGGCTTCTTGGGCGTGCGGGTCATTACTTGAAGACAAACTCCGCGGCGCTGTGGGCAGTTCACTAGAGCGGGTGACTTCGACTTTTCGGCCGGAGTGAGGCGTCCCTTGCGAACGAGCTGATTGATGGTCGGCATGATTTCCTGCGTGGTTCTGGTTTTGCATTAGTGCAAACCGGCGCGACGACAAGGAGACCTTGCTGAAGCTTTTTTCCGGAGCTGCACCCGATAAATTTTCCCTATGTAAATTGACCTACCTCTTTAAAAGTCGGCGGGTCGAGTTGCGGGGGCGGCGAACATAGGAGTCGAACCTGACCTGACAAGCCCTATTTTGAAAATTCTCCGGATTTTTTTCCCGCCCCGGTCAGGAGTGGAGAAGTGGTTGATTGTGAACGGCGGATTGTGGAAGAATGCTGCGGGAAAGATAATCAACGGCAAACCCCTCCCCTTTTTCCAGCAACCATCCAATACCCTTATGCGCAGAATCCTTATCATCGGCGGCGGCTTCGCGGGCCTCGAATGCGCACGCAGGCTCGCCAATGACGAGCGTTACCAGGTGACGCTGGTGGACCGCACCAACCACCACCTCTTCCAGCCGCTTCTCTATCAGGTCGCCACCGCCTCGCTCGCCGCGCCTGACATCGCCCGCTCCATCCGCCAAATCCTCGCCGATGCGGAAAACGTCACGGTTCTCATGGATGATATCGTTTCTATCGACCCCGCAGCCAAGACCGCACTCGGCGCATCCGGCGCTGTCCATGTCTTTGATTTCCTGCTGCTCGCCGCCGGCGCGCGCACCGGATACTTCGGCAATGACGAGTGGGCGAAACACAGCCTAGGCCTCAAGTCCCTGGCGGACGCACAGAACATCCGCCGCACCGTACTCTCCAATCTCGAACGCGCGGAACTCACCACCGACGAAACCGAACGCCGCAAGCTCATGACCATCGCCATCGTCGGCGGCGGCCCCACCGGCGTCGAGCTCGCCGGTGCTTTCTCCGATCTCGTCCATCGCTGCCTGAAATCCAATTTCCGCAGGATCGACACCTCGCAGCTCCGCATCATCCTCATCGAGGGATCAGAACTCATCCTCGAAGCCTTCGATCCCGATCAGAGCATCTATGCCCGCAAGCGCTTGGAGAAACTCGGCGTTGAAGTCCGCAACAACACCCGCGTCACGAAAGTGCGGGAAGGCGCGCTCGAATTCAAAGACGGCGGAGTTCTCGAAGCCTCAGCCATCATTTGGGCCGCAGGCATCGCCGCCAATCCGCTCGCGGCAACGCTTGGCGTCCCCACTGATCGCGGCGGACGCATCACTCCCCTGCCCGATCTATCAGTGCCCGGCCATCCGCACATCTTCGTCGCCGGTGATCTCGTCAGCATGAAGGACCGCGACGGCCAAAGTGTCCCCGGCGTGGCACCCGCCGCAGTCCAGATGGGAGCGCACGTCGCAAAAATCCTGATGGAGGAAAACGCCACTCGGCCCGCCTTCGACTACCACGACAAGGGCATCATGGCCATCATCGGCAAGAACCACGCCGTCGTGAAATCCGGCGGCATGCAGATGCGCGGCTTCATCGCCTGGCTCGCATGGCTCTTCATCCACATCACCTTCCTCGTCGGCTTCCGCAACAAGCTCTCCGTCCTCTTAGGCTGGGCCTGGGCCTACCTCATCAACAACCCCGAAGCCCGCATCATCGTCAATCCGCCTGCTTCTGGACTCACAAGAAACGATTCGTAAATGTGCATCTGAGCAATTTGGCCTCATACAATGAATCCCTCAAGCTCACCCATAGATCTGTATCCGCAGCTATTGGGAAAGTCTTGGCATGAAATCGCCGGAGAGGTTCAGTCGGCACATCTACCCCGCATCATGCGGCACGGGCGCTTTCGAGTCCTCCATGGGGGAAACTTCATCACACGAGTTCTCATCCGCTTGTCACGGCTACCTCAAAAATCCGATAGTGCCGAAGTGACTCTTGTCATTCATTCGCATCACGACGGTGAAAAGTGGGAGCGCTGTTTTGGAAACGATGAATTTACTACCATTCAACGGGCATCGGCTGGATGCCTTGTTGAAAAATTCGGCATCTGGGAGTTACGGTTTTCACTTAGGGTTTCCAGTGCCTCTTTGATCTACGATCAATGCGGGGCCAGACTTTGCCTGGGCGTTTTTCGCATGCCAGTGCCACTGGCATGCGCACCGCGCGTGCAAGCGCGCGAGAAAGCCTGTGGATCGAATCAGGTCCATGTTCATGTTTCAGTCACCCTGCCTTTTTTGGGATCATTCATCACGTATGACGGCCATCTTGGCGTAAACTAATTCAACTCATGAACGCAGCTCTTTGGCTTTTAGCAGCACTGGGAATCATCGGTGCTTTTGACACGTTTTACTACCACGAGTGGCGCGCCCGTCTTCCTACTCAGAGAAGTGCGGCAAAAAAACCAATCGTTCCGCAAACTCGAAGATGTGCTCGCGGAACTCGGGATCTAGCATACATGTTCCAGATTCTCATAGAACGTTCGACGGAAAAAGATCTCAAGCGGATCGCTCAAGAACTCAGGCCGAAGTTGGCATCAGCCATCAGAACCTTCGCCGAAAATCCCCGCCCGCAAGGCTGCCGGAACTCATCGGCTCTGAAAACGACTGGCGCATCCGAGTCGGAGACTATCGGATTATCTACGAAATTGCTGACGAGATCCGCATCAACCGCATCCGTCATCGGAAGGATTCTTATCGTTGAAGCAATTCACCAATAGCTCCCAGCCAACTGTATTTCCTTCAATCCATGAAACGCGACAAGAGCAAGCCGAACGAACTATCTCCCGAAGCATGCCAAATGCTGTTCAGCGTGCTGAAATCCCGTTTTGAAAAACACCCGAAACGCCACAAGGGACTTTCATGGTCGAATGTCCAAGCGAGGCTTGAAGCCAACCCTGAAAAACTCCGCCCGCTCCACGAAATGGAACTCAGCGGCGGCGAGCCCGATGTGGTGGGCCATGACAAGAAGACCGGCGAATGCGTGTTCGTGGATTGTTCCGCAGAAACACCCAAGGGCCGCGTCAGCGTCTGTTACGACTACGAGGCGCTGGAATCGAGGAAGGAACACAAGCCGAAGTCCAGCGCGATGGACATGGCAGCGGAGATGGGCATCGCAATTCTAACCGAAGAACAGTATTTCGATCTACAGAAGATCGGAGAGTTCGACACCAAAACTTCAAGCTGGGTGAAAACCCCAGCCGACATCCGCGCGCTCGGCGGGGCCTTGTTTTGTGATCGCCGCTACGGCCGCGTTTTCACCGGGCACAACGGTGCACAGTCCTACTACGCCGCACGCGGCTTCCGTGGCATGTTGAAAGTTTGAGGCTAACTTGTGCTTGCCTGTCCCTGCGGCTTGCGGTCCATCATCCCGCCATGCCCGCCGGTAGCCTGCTCACTCTGCTCGATGACATCGCGACGATTCTCGATGATGTTTCCATCCTAACAAAAAAAGCCGCTGCCAAAACCGCAGGCGTGCTCGGCGACGACCTCGCACTGAACGCCCAACAGGTAAGCGGTGTGGTTTCACAGCGCGAGCTGCCTGTGGTATGGGCCGTCGCCAAGGGATCGTTCGTCAACAAGCTCATCCTAGTGCCGCTGGCGCTGCTCATCAGCCGCTTCGCGCCGTGGGCGATCACACCGCTGCTGATGATCGGCGGACTCTATCTGTGCTTCGAGGGTTGCGAAAAACTGGCACATCATTTCCTGCATCGCCGTAGCAAGTCCGTCGAAGAAGCCAGCGAGGAAATCTCCAAACTCGCCGCCACACCGCCGGAAAAAGCGGTGGAATCCGAGGCGGATAAAATCAAAGGCGCAGTGCGCACCGACTTCGTGCTCTCGGCGGAAATCATCGCCATCACACTCGGCACAGTGGCGGGTCAGGATTTCACGAAGCAAGTGGCCGTACTCTCCGCCATCGCCATGATCATGACCATCGGCGTGTATGGACTCGTTGCCTGCATCGTGAAACTCGACGACGCCGGACTCTATCTAACACAGCGCGACGGAGCGTTTCCAAAGCGTGTCGGTAGCGCCATCCTATGGGCGGCACCGATGCTGATGAAAACATTGTCCGTGCTCGGCACCGCAGCGATGTTCCTCGTTGGCGGCGGCATCGTGACTCATGGCATTCCGTGGCTGCATCATCACATCTTACATTGCGGCGAGGCTCTTAACCATCTAGCTGGCATCGGCGCTGTGCTAGCTGCGATTGTTCCGTCTCTGCTTGATGGACTCATCGGCCTGCTCGCAGGCACACTCGTACTTCTCGGATACAACGCCATCCGCAAGCTGATGGGAAAACCGGCACACTGAGCGCAAAACAAAAAGTAGTCGTGGACTTCAGTCCGCAGGAAATCCGAAGAACGGACTGAAGTCCGGGACTACTCTACTTCACCGCAGCCACTATGAAAAACGGCGGACCTTTTTGGGTCCGCCGTTGGAGAAACTGGCGTGTGGACGAGACGTCCACACTCCTTATTACTTCTTGAGCACCTTCATCTTGTGGACGCCGTAGATCGCGTCATCACCGAGCTCTTCCTCGATGCGGAGGAGTTGGTTGTATTTTGCGATTCTGTCGGAGCGGCTCATGGAGCCGGTTTTGATTTGGCCGCAGTTGGTGGCGACGGCGATGTCGGCGATGGTGGCGTCTTCGGTTTCACCGGAGCGGTGGCTGAGCACGGCGGTGTAGCCGTTGACCTGGGCCATCTCGACGGCGTCGAAGGTTTCGGTGAGAGAACCGATCTGGTTGACCTTGACGAGGATCGAGTTGGCGGTGCCGCTGTCGATGCCGCGCTTGAGGTATTGGGTGTTGGTGACGAAGAGGTCGTCGCCGACGAGCTGGGTGGTCTTGCCGAGTTTGTCGGTGAGGATTTTCCAGCCAGCCCAGTCGTTTTCATCACAGCCGTCTTCGATGGAGATGATGGGATACTTTTTCTGGAGCTTCGCGTAGAAGGCGACCATTTCTTCGGCGGAGAGCACGGACTTGTCGCCCTTCTTGAAGACGTAGGCTTTCTTCTTCTTGTCGTAGAACTCGGAGGCGGCGCAATCGAGGGCGATGGCGATCTGGCTGCCGACTTTGTAGCCGGCGAGTTCGATGGCTTTGCAGATGGTGGCAAGCGCGTCGTTGGCGTCCTTGAAGTTCGGGGCGAAGCCGCCTTCGTCACCGACGGCAGTGGAGAGGCCGCGATCGTGGAGGACTTTCTTCAGGGTGTGGAAAACTTCGGCACCATAGCGAATGGCTTCGCGGAAGGTGGGTGCGCCGACGGGGACGATCATGAATTCCTGGAAGTCGATGGGAGCATCCGAGTGTGCGCCGCCGTTGATGATGTTCATCATCGGCACAGGCAGGACTTTAGCGTTCGGGCCGCCGAGGTATTTGTAGAGCGGTAGGCCGAGTTGTGCAGCGGCGGCTTTGGCGACGGCCATGGAAACACCGAGGATGGCGTTGGCACCGAGGACTTTCTTAGTGGAGGTGCCGTCGAGCGCGAGCATGGCGGCATCAATGGATGCTTGCTCGGTGGCGCAATAGCCGAGGATGGCCGGAGCGATCTTCGAGTTGACGTTTTCAACGGCCTTGAGCACGCCCTTGCCGAGGAAGCGCTTCTTGTCGCCGTCGCGGAGTTCGACAGCTTCGTTCTCGCCGGTGGATGCGCCGGAGGGCACGGAGGCGCGGCCGATGGCGCCGCCTTCGAGCATCACGTCAACTTCAACAGTGGGATTGCCGCGCGAGTCGATCACTTCGCGACCGCGGATTTCAACGATGGTGGTGTAGTCCATGGGATGTATGCTTGTGTGTTAGAGGAAGATTCAAGACTTCAAGACGCACGAGAAGAGGAGGAAACGAGAAGGAATGAGCGAGATCCGGTCAATCGGGCAAATCCACCCGATGTCTGAGACGGTTCTAGGATCTTCTCTTGTGTCTTCAAGTCTTGCGTCTTGTGTCTATCACGGATTGTAAGGCCGGATGGATTTGATGGTGAGGGTCTGCATGGCCTCGGTGACTTGATCACGGACCTGCACGGAATCACCGGGTTCGCGACCGACGAGTGACTTGCCCACTTCAGAGAGGTAGGAGACGAGTTTTTTCTCGGGATCGGAGTCCCATGCGCCGAGCAGGGACATTTCCACTTCGGCACCAGCTTCATCGGTCAAGGTGACGATGGTGCCGATATTGACCTTGGCGGCGTCCGAGCCTTTGAAGTCGGTGCCGCGGGCGGAGTTGATTTCCTTGTCCAGCGCGTTGCGGCGATGACCCAGGTATTTTTCCATGTCCTTGGCGGACTTGTATTCAAAGTTCTCGCGAAGGTCGCCGTAGGATCTGGCGATTTTGATGTCCTGGGTGTTCTGCGGGATCTTGTTGCGGATGATGTCATCGAGTTCTGCCTTTTTCTTCTCCAGACTTTCCCATGAAACGAGCAGGACTTCTTCGGGACGCTTGGCGTTGGTGCCGTTGACCAGCTCGGCGGTTTCCGGGCGGGCCTTGATGATGCGCGCCATGAGGGATTTTTTCTCAAGCTCTGCGAAGACCGGGCAGTCGAGCAGGCGGCGTGAGAAATTGCGGGACTCGTTGACATCCATGATGCCGACCAGATCGGTTAGAAGGTTCTTATCATCGCCAAGCAAACTTTGGAGGCGGGAGGTCTTGCGAGGGCCGTCGGATTGGTGGTCGTTTTCCAGCAGGTTGAGGATCGACGCACCGACATCGGCGCTGAAGACTTCGATGGAGGCTCCTTTGCGCTCGCGGCAGACCCAGATGAGGGCATCGGTGCCGAGTGCGCGGCGGGCGATGGTGGAGCGGAGGTGATTGACGAGTGCGGGAAGCTCGCCGCGATCGAGAAGGATGCGGGCGATCTCGGTGACGCCACGTGCGCCGACACGATCGAAGACGCGGACGATTTTCTCGACCCATACGTCACCAAAGGCATCGGGAAACGCTTCGTAAACGGCGCGTTGGCGGCCAGAGGGAAGGGTGCCGGCTTCTTCCGCGAGTTTCACGGGATCGGCGGAAAGCAGCAGGTCTGATAGACGGACGGCGGTGGGATCGAGTTCGAGCGCCTTGGAGGAGCCGATGACTTCATCGCGGGCGGCGACGAGTTGGAGTGCCTGGCCGAGTTGGACGCGGGCGGCTTTTTTCGCGCCTTCATCAATGTCGGTGAGTAGGCGCTTGAGGGCTTCGGTATCGTTCTCGAATGCGCCGATGTCTGCGGCGATGGCTTCAAGCGCGCGGATCATTCCTTTGATGTCACGGGAGGCTTCGAAGTCGGCGACGAGTGCTTCGGCAGGGCTGCGGTCACCGGTGCGCAGGACGATGGCCTCGGTACGCTTCTGCGGGACGACGGCGAGGCGGCTTTCGCGCAGGGCTTTCTTGGTGACGTCCCACCATTTTTTGAAGGTGGGCTCTGGAATGACGGCTCCGCAGAGTTCTTTTTCGAGAGCATCGCCGGTCATGCTGCCGCCGTGACTGCGGAGGAGGTGGACGACGAGGGCGATGGGGTCGCTTTTCGAGAGAGCGCGGAGTTCTTCAAGCTGCTCGATCTTCTTGGCTCGGAAATCGTCTGTGGCGATCCACTCGGTTTTCTGGAAGGCGAACTGGAGTTCCATGGCCTGGCCGGTGGACTTTTCAAAGTCGATGACTACTTTTTTTCCGGGCAGATCCCACTCGATCACCTTGCCGGCTCCGAAAGATTTATGGATACAGAAATTTCCGGGAGCCAGTTGGGTAAGGCGCTCTCCGATTTGTTTGGGAATGCGACCGGCCTCAACCAGTTTCGCCACGTCAGGATGCATGCGGCGGAAGATGGGAAGGCAGTATGGAAAACGCAAGGCATTCCCTTGAGAAATCTTCCGCTGCGGGGAATGTCACGGTTTTGTCACCGAAGGGGGCGCGACTTGGTTGGGAACGGGTGGCGGCACCACACGCGGGCGCAGCTGGCGGCTGGGCGTCATGCGGCCATCGAGTGCGTGATCGAGGCCGCGGCGCAGTGCTTGGATGCGGCTTTTCCAGTCGGCGGGAATGGCCTCGAGGTTTCCATCGGCGGGCAGTTCGCCTTCGTAGATGGTTTCGTCTTTAGCGCTGATGATTTTCACTGAGTAAACGTCACCGTTTTTCTGGACCTGAGCGCTGCCTTCCAAGGTGGTGTATTTCGCGAGGCGTTCGGAAGGAAGAATGACGCGGGTGTTGCCACAGAAGCCACCGGGGAAAACCGCAGCGTCCACGAGGTCCGGCGGGAATGGCACGAGCGATGGCGGAGTTTCTCCGGGCTTGAGTGTGACCCGGATGGCTTTGCCCGCGCGGAAACCGTGGAGCACGATTTCCTCGCCGGGTTGGCTGAGACGCAGCAACGCGGCTAGCTGGCCTTCGTTGACGAGCATTTGATCGCCGAGTTTCCAGAGCACATCGAATTCCTTGAGTCCGGCGAGTTCGGCGGGGCCGTCCTTGTGGATGGAGCGGATGATGAAACCGATCCCGGCTGGTAGATCCGGGAGGTGAGCGGTGATCGTTTCATCCGGCTTGGTCACTTCTAGGCCGAGCCAGGCGCGTGGCGCTTGAGGAGTGCGCGGTGGCAGCAACGGCGGCCCTTGCGCCCAGGCGGAGGAAACCGCGTGGCTGATCAGGAATGCGATGACCCAATAGCGTTTCATTTTTAAAATGTGCTCACGGGCACGAGTAGGAATTCTTCGCGCGGCTCGGTGATCTGCATGACGATGCCGGTTTCCTCATCGAGCAGGTTGTCTTCCTCCACCACGCTCAGGCGCATTGCCCGCATCGCGGAGCCATCGGCATTTTCCTGCCAGCCTTCATCGGTCATCGACTCGACGCGATCACTCTCGCTGACCAGTACGATGCCAACTGGTTCTTGGGCGGCTGTGTTTTGCGCGACAGGCGCGGTATTGTGAGTGATGGGGAAAATGCATGCCACGGCCACACCTGCGGCAGCGATACCGGCGGTGGCCGCGCGGCGGAACCACGGCTTCGACGTGGGCGGTGCGGCGGAAATTTCTTCACCGGCGAGTTCATCGAGCATGGCTTCGATGTCGTGTTGGCCGCCATCGCTCAGGCCGGGTGGCATGAGGCGGGCGAGGATGGTTTCGATGGGATCAGGCTTGTGCATGGCGGACCTCCTTCATGCGGCGCAACTCATGCGCCAGTTGTTCCAAAGCGTAACGGTAGCGGGAAGCAGCGGTGTTCGGGGAGATGGCGAGCGTTTCCGAAATCTGGAGAAACGTCAGCTCGCCCCAGAACTTCATCACCACCACCTCGCGGAGTTTTTGGCTGAGGTTCTGGACGGCATCGCGGAGGATCAACGCCTCCTCGTCCTCTTCCAAAACCGGGTCCAGCCAGACGTCCTGGAAATCGTGCAGGTATATGACCGACTCCTCGCGTTTTCTGCGGCGGGACTCGCTGCGGTGCAGGTTGAGACCGCAGAAACGGATCGTGGAAAACACCAGCGGCAGGTCCGGCGGGCCGCCGCCCTTGTCCTCCTGATGATGCCACATCCGAAGAATCGCCTCCTGCACGAGATCCTCGGCGTCTTGGCGGCAGTTGCTCCAGCCACGCGCGAAAAGCAATAAGCGCGGGCCATTTTCGGCCAGCCATTGTTTCCAAGCGCTTGAGGGCGACTCCATCATCCGAGGTCTTTAATGCCTCATCGGCGGGCGTTTGTCTGTAAAATCTTCCGGTCGCCGGGCCGACGCATCTAAAATTGAAAATTTGAACCGCAAAGCCGCAGAGGCCGCAAAGGGACGCAAAGGATTATGAAAGTGGGAGAATAAAATCAGAAGATCATCCGAGAAAAACCGACATTAAGCTTACTCAGTCATCTCTGCGTCCCTTTGCGACCTTTGCGGCTTTGCGGTAAATCCAGTCTTGTGTGATGCGTCAGTCCTATCCGGTCGCCGGGAGATCCGCCGCTTCAGTCTAGAAAGCGGATTTTTCCCGGCACTGGCAGGCGGCCGAGCGCCATCGCCTCGTGCTGCTCGTCGGTGCAGGAGGAATTGATCGGCGCGTCCGGAGTGGTGTCGCTTTGTTGGAGGCGGTCGTTTTCGATCAACCACTTCTCCACTTCCTCGCCGCTGATGTCCGCCAGCATGTGGCCGTCGATCTCGACGCAGGGCGAAAGCGACTGACCGCTGCGTTGTTCCATTTCCCAACGGAAGGCAGGGTTCTTGATGATGTCCTTCTCCTCGAAGGGCAGGTCATACTTGCGCATGATGGCGCGGACGCCCTCGCTCCAGCCACAGAAGGTTTTCAGATACGCGGTTATTTTCGGGGATGATTGGCTCATGATTCTGGTTTCCGCGCAGACCGATAACTGCAATGCGGGGGCTTCGCAAGCAAAGGGAACTGGATTGTAATAAGGAATGCAGGAAGGCAGGAAAAGATTCCGAAGGAATAAACCCTTCCTGCATTCCTTATTCAAAAAGCATCCATTCCCCTGTTTCCACATTCGATTCAATCCTGCTCCG
>JANMLQ010000283.1:0-4195 GCA_031372635.1 Akkermansiaceae bacterium
TTGGGGGGGGGTTTCATCCACCCCCACACCATTTTTTTTTTTTGGGGGGGTGGGGTCCCCCCCCCCCCCCCCACGGGCGCAGCACCAGCAGCGACCACATCATGACCGCCGCAGCGAGCATGATCCATGGAACCAGCCAGCCCACGCGCGTGTAGATCGACAGACTGCTCTCGCGCTGGATGTTTCCGATGAGCGGGCCTTGTTTCATCGCGCCGAGCCGCGCGTGGACATGGCCGTGCGGATCGATGACTTGTGAAACGCCGGAAGTGGCGCAGACAAACATCCACCTGCCGTTCTCGCAGGCGCGGATGCGGAAAAGCTCCGCGTGCTGATCGTGTTGGCGGGCCGTCCACGCTTCGGCGTCCATGATCGGAACGATGAACATTTCCGCGCCAGCGGCTGTCATCCGGCGGACGACTCCCTCGTAGTCGCAATCGAAACAAACCGGCGTGCCGATTTTTCCATGAGCGGTGTCGATCGGCAGCACTGTGGTTCCGGCGATGCCGTCGTCGAAGAGATGCACGGTGTGGACTTTGTTGTGTTCACCGCGCACGCCGTCGGCATCAAGCGTGAGTGCGATGTTTCGCCATTCGCTGTCGCTGGAACGGTTCTGCGTGCCGAGCGTGAGAGTGATGTTCCGCTCGCGGCAGAGATCCTGCACGAGTTTCCAATCGCGCTCGTTTTTCCGCAGGTCGAAGGGCACGGCATACTCGGGCCAGACGACATAACTCACATCATCGGGAAGTTGCCGGGTGCCTTTGAGGAAGTCGGTCAACGAAACGCCTTCCATTTGCAGCCCGCCGACTTTCACCCCGTGGGGATTTCCTTCCGCCGGTGATTGAAGCGATGGAAACATGAATTGCGCTAACAGAATGCAGGCGAGCATCAGCAGCGCGGCTTTCCATTTCCTGTAGAAGGCCATCGCCACCGCCGCGATGAGCACGGCACTCACGCCATACACGCCGATCCAAGGCAGCAGTGCGTTGGGGCCGATGGCGAGGCCCGGCGTCATCCACGGAAACTTGAGAGGAAACAACTCGGCGCGGATGAATTCCCAGCCGCACCAGTTGATCGCGGTGAATGCGACGAGCTGCCAACCCATGATCCCGCGACGCGCGGCGCGGCTTTGCATTTCCGCGAACAGCGCGGTGAACGCCGCAAGCACGCACCACAGCGGAATGCTGATGACGCCGAAGATCTGCTGCACCCAGATCAACCCCACCGCATACACGCATAGGCCGTGGATGAAGCCGATGGTCCGCGCGCGTGTGCCCTGCTGGTCCTTCAATGCGAACAACAATCCGAGCAGTCCGGGAAACACCAGCCACCGCCAGCCGAGCGGAGGAAATGCCAGCGCATAGATCACTCCCGAAAGCACCGCGATGCCGCAACGCGCGGGAAACGAACGGAGAGTTTGCATGCCTGCGTTACTTGCAGGATCACGATAGTTCCGCAAGACGCGTTTGGTGTAACTGAAAGTGGTGGGCAATGGTGAAGAGCGGATGCATCTGGACGGGGAGCACACGCGCCCTGGCGTGTCGCGGAGTGCGCCCTCGCGCTCCGCCGGCTGATCCGCCGTGTGAACTCCGATATCGGAATACGCACCAATGAGCGCGACAGCTAAGTTTCCGGCGATGGCGCCGAAAACAGCACGCGAGGGCGCGTGCGCTCCCCATTGCGACTTCCGGAAGATACCGTGTCCACCACTTTCAGTTACACCAAGACGCGTTCTCACGAACCCGCCTACACTGCCGCAGCGGCTTCCAGTGCTTCCTTCGTCAGGCGCGTGATCTCGGACCAATTGCCTGCGTTGACGAGCGCCTTGTCCACCATCCATGAGCCACCGATGGCAGCGACGACGGGAAGTTTTAGATAGGAAACAAGGTTGGCGGAAGTGACGCCGCCGGTGGGGGTAAACTTCACGCCGGTATGTGCGTAGGGACCGGCGAGGGACTTGAGCATGTTCACGCCGCCCGCGGCTTCGGCGGGGAAGAACTTGAGCAGCTTGCAGCCGAGTGAGAGCGCCTGCTCCACTTCGCTGGGAGTCATCACGCCCGGTGAAAACATCAGGCCCACTTCCTTCGCGGCGGCGATGATTTCCGGGTTGAGGCCGGGTGCGAGGCCGAAGACCGCACCGGCGTTTTTCGCGCGGACGACTTGCTCCTTCTCCAGCAGCGTGCCCGCGCCTAACAGAATTTCTGGAAACCGCGCGGCGATGCGGCGGATGGATTCCTCGGCAGCGGCGGTGCGGAAGGTGATCTCCATGATGTCCAGCCCGCCCGCGAGCAGTGCTTCGGCGAGCGGCTCGGCATGCTCGTCGGAATCAAGGACGACGACGGGGATGATGCGCTTGGCGAGAATGCGGTCGATCATGGCTGTGCCCGTATGCTGGAAAATCAGGCGTCGCTTTAAAAGCAATTCCTGTGCTTTCAACGCGCGTAGAGTTCCACCTTGGCGGCGGTGACGTAGGCCTGGTGCGATGCCTTGCCGAGGGCGCGGCTGCTTTGGCCGATGAACGTCCGGTTGCCGGGCTGGTCATCGTTCATCAACGCGACACCCAGACCGAACTTCGACGATGTCATCAAGGTCTTGTTGAATACGATGCCGAGGTTATGGCTCACTGGGCCGCTTTCATCGGACAGGATCTCACGGATTCCTAACATGGCGATGAACGCCATCGGGTACACAAGCATGCGTACGGCAATGCCCATGCCACTAGGGGAGTGGTTCTTCTTCATTTGGGGGGAGTGGGGGGATGTATCTCAATTGAGATACTGGGACACCGTATGCAACGGAAGGCGCGATCACAAGCCGCGCGTTTCCACGCGATCACGTGTGCGCTGGTAATGCTATCTCAGCACAACAGCTTGCGCAGTGTGGCCGTGGTTTCCTCACGGGATAGCAGCCCGGCGGCGACAGCAAGCGTGAGGTTTTCCCAATCCTCGCCATCAGGTGCTGTTTTGTAGCCGTTGAGTTCGAGTAAAACGAGGCAAGCACCCAGAGCCACCCGCTTGTTGCCATCGACGAAGGGATGATTGCTGCAGAGGTAGAACAGATAAGCCGCCGCGACTTCTACAGTGTCCTCGAAGGTGGACTGACCGCCGAAGGTCGCTTGGGGCGCGGCTGTAGCCGAGTGAAGCAACGCTGAATCGCGGAGACCTGCGGAACCGCCGTATAGCCGGATCGCCGCCGCATGAATTTCCAGAACCTGCTCCGGCATCAGGTGGACACACTTGTTAGGGTCCGGGTTCATGCCAGTCGTTTCATGGTTTGCGCATAACGCTTCATCACGTCCTCGACCTTGGCGCTGAATTCCGCAGGGCTGGGTGCGGGTGTCATGGGTGTGATGGTGATTGTGCCCCCTGAATGAATCTCCACGTTCACCTCATCGCCGGGCTTCAGATGGGCGAGCTGGAGCAGCGTGGAATCGAAGATGATGCCGTGCGAGTTTCCAATGCGGGTGATGGTTTTAATCATGGGAAAACAATGTTTTACGGCGCGGGTTTTGTCAAAGATTTTTCCGGGCGGGGAAGAGGCGCGTAGGTTGTCCGCGCTTATCCCGCCGCCACTGCGATGAGATGCCGCTGTTCATCAGCGACACCCGCAGGATCATTCACCGTAGCCGCGATCTCCGCGCGAATGAGTTCGCGGAAACGTGCGTGCAGCCGGTGGATCGCCACCTTCACTCCCGTCTCGGACACGCAAAGTTCCATGGCGGCTTCTGCTTGAGATGCCGAAGTGCCGCCGTCTAGCCATGGCTTGAGTGCGCTGAAAAACTCCGGCTTATGCGCGTGCTCATCTTCCAGCGAGTTCAGCGCAAGGTTACAAAGAAATTTGCGATGAGCGAGAGTGGAAGTCTGATGCCTGCGTGCGGAACTTTGGACTGCGGCGGGAATCGCCGCTTTGAGGATGATGAGAGCGTTCACTCGGAAGCTTGAACATTCTACGCAGGCAAATATGCGGGTGGTCTGGTGATTGGGAACAACCCGCGATGCGAAAACGGACTATACCGCCAAAGCGGCGATGCACGCCGCAGTCCAAAGTTGCCAGATAGCTCAATTGAAAGCGAACGCTAGCAAGTCCGACAATGAAAGCGTTCGCGTGCAAATCAAATCTTGCCAGCGAACGCATACACTGATAGCTGAGTCCCGATGCGCATCAAAACGGCAGAAAACCTCGGCCAACTGGTCCAAGA
>JANMLQ010000080.1:0-3665 GCA_031372635.1 Akkermansiaceae bacterium
CCTCCTCGAATTGACGGTCGTCATCCTTGTTCTGCTCTCCCTCATCTCGATCCTCTTCATTGGCGCCCGCGCTTGGAAGAAGGGTTCGGACCGTGCCGCGAACATCCTGAACATCCGCAACGTGCAACAAGCCGTGCGTGCGCATGCCAATGTCCGCGGTCTTGCTGAAAGCGCCGCGCTTGCCTCCACCGACATCGTCGGCACCGGCAAGTACCTCAACTCCGTGACTGCGCCAAACAGCGACATCACCTACACCGGTAACTTCGCAGCCATCGTTCCGCCGATCGGCACGCTGTATCTTGCTCCGACCTATACGGACGCAGCAGCCACCGCTGACTACGCGCCGACTTCCGGTTCCACCGCCGAGTGGTGAATCCATTCGTCTCCGATAATGGAGATATAACTCAACGGCCCGCCCCCTGCGGGCGGGCCGTCATTTTACTCACCCATCCCGTAACCGGATACCCCCCGTCCGCCATGAAGTTCCTTACACTCCAGTCCCTTGGCCACTTTTCAACATCCGGCGTCACTCAACGCTCTGCAACAGTTCGGACAGGCATGTTCGATCCTGCGCAACACCAGTCGCGCGAACAATCCCGCCTGGTATCAGGGAGCCCTTGACCTCAACTTCCAGCTGCACATCCGCCCGGATGGCGCGCAGATCTCCACTTTCTATCACGACCTCAAGAAGGCCCAGTGGTCCACCGGTCCCACCCTCTCCGAGGAAATCCTTAATGATCTGGCGAAGCTCGATGCGGTGATCGCCGACATCCTTCGCCAGACACGTTCCAATGGAGCCACCGCGCTCGGCGTCGTCCTCCACATCGCGGATGAATTCGCGACCACCGAACTCAAGCCGGAGCTGGACAATCCCGCCTCCCTTCACGATCTGCGCGACACCGCCTTCTGCGATCCGGGTTCTATTCTCGAAGACTCTTCCATCTTAGCAGACCAAGCTTCCTGGCGAGTGATTCCCTATCCCGCCACTGGCAGCGAGGTAATGGGAACCACCGTCACCCTCAGTAAACAATACGCAGCACTGCTCGCAAACCTCCGCACGGCGGGAGAAAAGGCGAACTTTCCCATCATCACCCATGCGCTCAGTGCGCCCCTCGTCGCCGTGATGGGACTCGCCGATAGCCTGCAACTCTCTCCGGAAAAACCCTTCGTCGCCATCCTCCAATACCCATGGTTCACAACCCTGGCGTTCTTCAACGAGCATGCCGATCTCCGTCTGATCCGCACCCTGCAGCACCGCGGCATCCGCCGTGCCACCAATTTCCGCAACGCGCTTGCCACCACCAGTGCCTCGCTGGAATTCGTGGATCCCGATCTTTTCCTGCTGCCGCTCGGCCAGGATGTGGACACCACACTGGAGGCGAATCTCCGCATCACCTTCACCACATCCCGCGTCGAGGTGGTGAAACAACCAGCCATCGAAGGCATCCCCGCCTGGTGTCCGGAACCCGCCATCTCCGTACAACCGGCCCTGGCCACACCCACCGCCACCAGCCATACCTTCACCGTCCTTCGCGATGAAAAGTGGGCGTTGCAAGACTTCCTGCCCACCCCGAAGGACATCGTGGAAATCTATCCGAGCCGCTCGGAGATGCGCATGCTGCGCATCCTGCGCCTCGCTCGTGTCGCCGTCGTCGCCATCTCCATCCTCTGCCTTGCCTACTTCACCTTCGGCATGATCGATCTGGTGCGTAGGCCGGAATGGGCCTTCGATCCCACGCAGGCGGATGCCATCAAAAGCCGCCTTGCGAATCTGACCACCGAGCGCCAGAAAGCCGATCACTGGAACAACCTGCTGGATGACCGTTCCAAAGCATGGACCTCGATGGAGGCGCTGGCCCGCATGTTTCCCGAAAACGGCGGCATGCTGGTGAAGAACTACGTGCATAGCGTCAAGCCAGACAGCGCGGCGGGCCAGGCCAAGGCGGGCTTCGTTAAGGAATGGAAAATCTCCGGTTTCGCACGGGACGAGGCTTTGGAATACCTCAACGCCCTCAACACCAGGCCCGGTATCAACGCCCATTTCAACGAGGTCCTCCGCGTCACCGGGAACTCCGCATACAGCCCCACCACCGGTAATCGCAACATCTCCGTCAACGTCAGAACCCAGGAGAATACCACCTACAAGCCCACACCGCCCGAAGAAACCCTCGTGTCCGATGAATCTTCCTACCCATTCACCTTCGATCTGACGATCACCCAGCGTTTTGAAACCACTGACCCCATGGCGATCAACGTCGCCAAAGCCCGCTGAGCCATGCACCTCTACCGTCAACCGATCATCATCTTCGGCATCGTTCTGCCCATCGTCGGCGCGGCTGCCGTCGTCGGCGTCTGTTATATGCTGAAGTCGAAGATGGTCGCCTCCTTCGACAACAAGCAGAAGAACTACAAGACCTACGAGCAGGGCCGTCTCGCAGGACTTGAAATCGAAGCCCAAGTGACCCGCCAACGCCAGCATCTCGACCGCTGGGAGGAACAGCTATCCCAAGAAACAGCGAGTTCCGTGGCCACCAACCTCCGCGAAATCCTCGAACGCCTGCCCACCAAGGAAATCCAGCAGACCGCCTTCGAGCGCCCCAACGGCGGCGGCGGATTCGGCGCGGCGGCGGCGCAGAGTTCCTCACAGATCCGCATCGCCTTCCGCGGCACCTACCGCACGATGCAGCGCGCGTTTCTCGAACTCGAAACACGTATGCCCCAGCTCCAGCTCCAGGACATCAGGATCGATCCCTCTTCCTCGCAATCCGCGCAGATGAACTTCCAAGTCACCTACACCGCATGGGAAAACTAACCTACACAAGAGGCGCACTCACTATGCGCCTGATGCTGCTCTCCGCTCTCGGACTGATGCTGGCCGCGCCCGCGCATGCCCAGTCCGCTACGAATTTCAACACCAAGCCCGTCGCTCCGAAGTCCGCTCCCGCAACAAAGGAAAAGGCCAAAGCCAAGGCTGCTGCGGCAAGCAAGGAGTCCGCAAGCAATGGGATCGCCCCCGCCAGCACCACTCCATCCCGCTACATCGGCGAAGAAGAACGGGCGGCCCACGTCGAATCGCTTTCAGCGGCTTTCTCCATGAAGAACCGCGCCACCGATCCCTTCGGCCAATACCAAGATCCCGATGCGAAACCGATCATCAAGACACCGACCAACAAACCCAGTCGCACGCCGGTGAAGTTCCAGGCCACCCCGTTTTCGGAAATCGTCCGGCTGCTCAAAGTCACCACCATCATGCCGGGCGAGAAACGTTTCCTGCTAGGCTCCCGCTCCTTCAAACAAGGGGATCGCATGTCTCTTAACTTCCGCGAAAAGAACATCAGCACGGAAATCATCTCCGTCGGCGCCAGGCAGATCGACTTCCGCAATGTGGAATCAGGCGAAACCGCCTCGCTCAAGATAGAACTGCTGCCCATCGGCATGACGCCCGGCACCAAGGGCATCACCGCGCCCGGCATGGTTCCGGACCAGCAGAACGCACCCATCATACTCGAGCCTTACGGCAACAACTCGGAAACCTCCACACAAAATCCCTGAACCAGCCACGATCATGAATGCCTTGAAATTCCACGCCCTGTTAGTTGCGGTGTTCTCCACCGGACTGCTCCACGCCCAGAATCCTGCGGAACCGCAAATCGAACCTGTCGCTC
>JANMLQ010000117.1:0-5296 GCA_031372635.1 Akkermansiaceae bacterium
CCGGGATCGATGTGATCGCTGCTGAAAATCCCGGCTTGCGTGATGAAGTCGGCATCGGGAATCCGGCGCGGGTTTACGAGTGAGCGCCAATCGTTGAAGATCGCTTCGTTCCAGCTTCCGTCATTGGCAGCATGGAAGGCGCGGCACTTGTGTTTCTGGATGGACTCGATTTTTCCCGTGGCCTTCGCGAGTTCCTTCTCGAAGCGCGCCGCGCCCGCGGTGTTCGGCATGGCGGCAACGAGCCGACCACCGGGTGCGAGGCGGTCGCGCGCGATGGCGAACCATGCCAGCGTTTCATCGCGGGACTTGCCGGGCAGCACGAGCACCAGCGGCCATTGGCCATCCGGGATGTCGTTTACGCGTTGAAACTCGGCACGGTCCCAGGCATCCGCCTTCGGCTTGAGCGGCTGCCACCCCGTGACCTCCGGCCAATCTTTAAGCGCAGGATGCGGCTCGGCCCCGAGAAACAAAACCCGCGTAGGCACAGCGATGCCGCCATCGGAAAAGGCAAGCAGCAGGGTTTCGAGGGCGGGGTTCACACGGCGGTTCTTAGGGGACCGCGAAGTCTTCCGCCATCATTGAATCCGTGGATTGGACAGGACTCATTCCGCTGCTTACCATCCGGCGCACGTATGTCCGATTGTTGTCCCACTCCGCCGCCTGTAGATAAGACGCCGCACTCGTGTTGTGGTGGGAAAACAAAAGCACGTCCGGATTTCCTGCTGTGGGGATCGCTGGGTTTGTTTCTGGCAGGTGTGGCTGTGCATTTCGCTTTGCCCGCCGCGCCGCCATGGCTGCATGTATTTGGGCACACCTGTCATGAAATGCTGATCCGCTCGTGGTGGGGGCTGTTGTTCGGGATCGTGGCGGTGGCGGTGCTCGGGCGTTTTCCGAAGGAGCTGGTGGCGGCGATCCTCGGCCGTGGCGGCAGCGTGGGCGGATTGTTCCGCGCGGTGGGCGCTGGAGTTTTGTTAGACCTCTGCAACCACGGCATCTTGATGGTCGGCATGGGGCTCTACAAACGCGGCGCGTCGCTCGGCCAAGTGATCGCGTTCCTGATCGCCAGTCCGTGGAATTCGCTCTCGCTCACGCTGATCCTCGCGGCGCTCATCGGCTGGAAGTGGATGCTGCTTTTCATCGCGCTCTCGATGGTGGTGGCGCTCATCACCGGCTGGATCGCTGACCGGTTGGTGGCTGCGGGAAAAATTCCGCGAAACCCTAACAGCATTGATCTTCCGCACGGCTACCGCATTGGTCCCGCGATTCAAGGCGTCTTGCGTTCGCTGAAACCCGGTAGGGATAACTACATGCGTCTCGCGCGTGAGGGGATCACTGGCTCGCGCATGGTGCTGCGTTGGATTTTATTCGGCTTCGTGCTCACCGGTGCAATCCGCGCCTTCATGCCGGATGCTTCGTTTCAGCAATACTTCGGGCCCACGATGGCGGGCATGCTTTTCACGCTACTGGCGACGACGGTGCTGGAGGTTTGCTCTGAAGGTTCATCGCCTATTGCTGCGGATCTTCTCACTCGCGCGAATGCTCCGGGAAACGCCTTCGTTTTTCTGATGACTGGTGCGGCAACGGATTACACGGAGATCATGAGTCTCAGAGAAACGACGTTGTCATGGAAAGCCGCGCTAGTACTGCCGCTGATTTCCACGCCGCAGGTGATTCTGGTGGGGTGGTTGATTCAACGTAGTAATGGACTTTAGTCCGTCACTTGGCTCGATACTGCGGACTGAAGTCCACGACTACGTTTTCAAACGACGCGTGATCATTTCCAGCGCGTCCTTTGCTTCCTCCACTTTGAGAAATCTCGCTGCCGCGAAGTAGATCAGCGCTGAGACGCCGACGGTGATAATCAGGCCGATCGCCTTCAGCCAGAACGAGAGCTGCGCGGGGTCGATGAAGAAGAATCTGTTAGCCGCTATGCAGACGCCGGCCATCGCTGTGCCTGCGAGTGCGAGTTTCGCCAGTAAAACGAACAGTGAACGCGTGCCGATGTCGCCCGCGAATTTCCGCATCGCGATGAAGAGGATGATGAAATTCATCGTCGCGCTGATGCTGGTGGTCAGCGCCAGCGACTCGTGGCCCCAGCGCATGACGAAGACGAAGAACCAGTTGAAGCCGAGGTTTAGGCAGAGTGAGAAAATGCTCACCACCATCGGCAGCCAGCGTTTGTCGATCGCATAGAACGCGGGTTGTAGAACCTTGAGCCATGCGTAACACAGCAGCCCGTAGCCGTAGGCGCGCAGAGCTCCGGCAGTCTGCAAACGATCCGCCGCATCGAAGGCTCCGCGTTCGTAGAGCACGCTGACGATCGGCTCTGCTAGAATCACCAAGCCAAGAGTGGATGGCAGCACGAGGAAGGCCACTAGGCGCAGGCCCTTCGCCAGTGTCGGTTTGAAATCCTCACCGATCCCGCCGACTGCGGCGCGGGAGAGGGCGGGCAATGTCACTGTCGCCACGGCCACGCCGAAGACGCCGATGGGAAGCTGCATCAGGCGGAAGGCATAACTCAACCAGCTCACCGCGCCCTCACCGACGCCATAAGCAAACATCGCGTTGATGACCACGTTCACCTGCACGACGGAAGCCGCGATCACGGCTGGACCCATCAGTTTCAAGATTTGGCGCACGCCGGAGTCTCTCCATTGGAAGTCTGCGACGAAACGATAGCCAGCGCGCCGCAGTGCGGGGAACTGACAGACGAGCTGCGCCAGCCCGCCGATCACCACGCCGATGGAAAATCCGATCAGGCTTTGTTTTCCCCATGTGGGGTCCATCCACCAGCCTAAGGCTGCGCCGCCGATCATCGAGCCGAGGTTGAAAAAACACGACGACAGCGCGGGCATGCCGAAGACGTTGCGCGCGTTGAGCATGCCCATCACCAGCGCCGCCAGCGAGACGAGCAGGATGAACGGATACATCACCCGCACCATCGTGATGGTCAGCGCGACTTCCTCGGGATTGTAGGTGCGCGGCGAGCTGCCGGAGCGCGATAGTGATGTTAGAAAATCGACGATCCACGGTGCGATCAGGATTCCTAGCAGCGTGATGAGGCTCATGAACACCGCCGCGAGCGTCATCATCTTGTTTGCAAGCGCCCATGCCGGAGCCTCGCCTTCGGATTTCAGTTTTTTGGAAAACGTCGTCACGAAAGCTTGCGAGAGCGCGCCCTCGGCGAAGAGATCGCGCAACAAGTTCGGCACCTTGAAGGCCAGATAGAAACAGTCCATCCACTTGCTGCCGCCGAAGAGACCGGCGAAGAGCATTTCACGAATCAAGCCCAGCACACGGCTCGCCATCACGGCGGCGCTGACTTTCCAGGTGGCTTTGGCGGACATCAGTGAGGGTGCGTGCAGAACGCAAGCGCGTCATAGCCTGCCCGCGCCCGCTTGACCATCGCGGGTTGATGAAAAACTCACTTCTACGGCTGGAAGTAAGGTGTGAGCACTTCGAGCACCTTTTCCAAAAGCACTGCCTCACTGATAGGTCCGTTGTGGCGGAAGGCGATCTTACCGCCGGGCGCGATGAGCACGGTATGCGGCTGCGGACCCTTCCACTCGGGATCGAGCGCTTTCATGAGCGGGTCCATGCTCGGCTCGGTGTAGAGATAGCTGTTAGTAGTGCGGCCTTCCTTGGCGAGTCCGTCCTTGAGATGACCGGGAAGCCCAGCGTGGAATTTTTTCAGGAAAGCCTCCGCCTTTGTTTTGTCTTCCGGAGCATCGGTGGAAATCGTGATGAGCTCGAAGGGCCGTAAGCCCATCCGGCGGGCGACGCTGACCAAGCCTGGGAACTCCGCTACGCACGGCGCACAGCTGGTGGACCAGACATTGATGAGGCGATACTTGTGAGTCGGGTTCTCGCGCAGTTTGGCGACGCCCGCGCCATCAATCGTCTCGATGGAAACCGGCAGTGATGCCCACTTCACATCATCCTTGAGGACTTCGGTTTTCTTCGTGCGCCACTTCGTCGAGCAGCCGAGCGGTGCCGTGACTTCGACAGGAACATTCTTTCCTTCGACTAATGCGACGACTGCATTGCGGAGGTCGGCTTGTTTGACGAGATCATCACCTGCGAAGCGGCAATCGTCGATGCGGCCCTTGTAGCGGAGCTTGCGGTCCTGATCGAAGAGGAAGATGTGGGGCGTGGCGAGGCAGCCGTATGACATCGCAGTGGTTTGCGTATCGCCATCGTAGAGATAGGGAAAAGGGAAGTCCTTGTCCTTCGCGTTACCCTTCATTTCCTCGAAACTGTCGCCATATTTCGAGTAGCCGAGTTCATCGGGCCGCAGACCGTCGGGGTGATTCGGATTGATCGCCACGACACCGAATCCACGGTCCTTGAATTCGTGGTAAAGCTTGATGAAGCGGGGAAACGCGGCGTTTGACACCGGGCAGTGGTTCGAGGTGAAGGCCACGGCGAGGAGCTTCGCGTCCTTGAAATCCGCGAGCGCCATCGTCTTGCCGTCGATGCCGATGAGCTTGAAGTCAGGAGCGGTGTCGCCGATTTTCAATTCCTTGAAACCGGCGGGATTCTGGGCGGACAGCGGCATGGCGAGGCCGATCAGGGAAGGGATGAGGAGGAGCAGGCGTTTCATGGTGAGATGGTGGGGATGTTCCGGGACGCTACGAGCGGCGCGGGCTTCACATTTCTGTCGATCCTACGTTTCTGTTTTCTAAAAAAATTCCGGAGCCATGGCCAATTGTCTTGCAACCTAGCCACAGCCGGGCTTTTCTCCGCGCCCAACCTCATCCCAAGGACGAACCGGCTCACGCTGACTCCATCCCCTAAGACCATGGCAACCAACGAAATCAACCTCAAAGACCACCAACTCCACGAAGGTGACACCGGCAGCGCCCCTTACCAGGTCGCCCTCATCACCAAGCGGATCTTCCACCTCACGGACCACCTGAACATCCACAAGAAGGATTTCTCGTCACGCCGCGGCCTCCTCACCCTCGTTTCCCAGCGCCGCAAGCTGCTGGATTACATCAAGAAGGGCTCCGAGGATAAATACAAAGAGCTCATCAAGAGCCTCGGCCTCCGCCACTAACCACTTTCCGCAATGCAGCCACGGGACAAACCCCGTGGCTGTTTCGCGAAACGGCCCGGGCATTCCAACGAAGCGCCCGCACCGCAGGATCAAGATCATCCGCCGCCCCACCACTTGCGGGCTGCGGATTTCCTCCTGAAAAAACGAATGCCCGCACCGCAATCCCGCCGTGCGGGCTGTACGCACACGAAAAAAGAAGAAAAGAAAACATGAACATCCATAGCAAAACGATCGAAG
>JANMLQ010000220.1:0-11971 GCA_031372635.1 Akkermansiaceae bacterium
GGCGGCGTGGGTGGTGGTTCCAGCATCGCGGATGTCCGGGTGCCATTGGGTGGTCGCTTGTCTTGCGACGCCGGTGACGCCGGCGGGACGTAGCGCGAAGCTGTTTAGTATTTCCTCTAACCGAACTGCGTTGCGATGGGGTAGCTCGTGTTTGTCGAGGATGGACTTACGAATCCAGTCGAGGCTGGATTTTCCGGCCTGCACGGGCAGCTCCATGGTTGGGAAATCCGCAGCTGCTAGATAACTGTGGGGCCGCAGCGCGGGTAGGTCGGAGCTGTTCTGCGTGTTCGGTTTCGCGGTGGCGAGAGTGGGCTTGGTGCGATCCGCAGGGCCGGGTGCGGGCATGAGTCGGACATTCGGTCTTTCGATGGTGGGAGAGGATTTTGCGGGCGCTTTGTCAGCGGTGGCAGATTCCTGTGGTTTGGGTTTCGCGGAAAAAATGACGATGCAAAGAGTGATGACGGCGGCTGCGGCGAGGGGGATGCCCCAGAGTTTCCATGAGGCGCTGGGCAGCGAGCGCAAGTGGTTCTTTTGGGCGCGGACTGCGGTGCGGATGTTTTCGCGTTGCTGTGGGAGCAGTTGGATCGCGTTGGGGGCGAGTGTTTCGGTTAGAAGAGTTTTAAGAGTCTCCATCTCGCGCATGGTCGCTTGCAGCGCCGGATCATCGGCGATGGCACGCTCGACGGCGGTGGCTTCTTCCGCCGGTAGCTCGCCTAGGAGGAAGGCGGTCAGGCGGGGATCTTCGGGATGGAGTTTCATGGGAGCACTCAAAGTTGAAGAGGGATGTCAGGATTTCAAATCGTCCGGTAGCAAATCGCGGAGGCGCTTGAGGCCGGTATGGATGAGGAAGCCGATGTTACCCGAGGTGAGGCCGGTGATTTTCTGGATTTCCTGGTAGCTGAGACCCTGTTGGAATTTGAGGATGATGACTTCACGTTGGTTGTCGGAGAGGCGTTCGAGCATGCGCATCACGCTGAAGATGCGCTCGTCGAAGTCCGCTTGTTCGTCCGGTTGGAGGCCAGCACCGGCGACTTTTTTCCAGCGGACGTCTTCGAGGGGTTCGATGCGTTTGTCACGGCGCAGGATGTCGAGCGCGCGATTGCGACAGACGGTGAAGAGCCAGGACTTGAGGCCATCGCGGACTTTGGCGATGTCCTGTTGGCAGAGCTTGATGAAGGTGTACTGGACCACGTCGCGGGCGCGGTCGCTATCGTTAAGGATGGTGGCGGCATATCCGATAAGCGGCGATTCGTAGTCCGCCATGGCTTGCTCGATGAACTCCTCACGAGTCTGTGGCATGGATGACGGATCGTCTGATGGGTGGGGATTCACCGGGAGAACGCGCGGGGTGAGAATGTTCTTGGGGAAAAATGAACCAAGAACGTGATTCAGAGTTCTTCCGGCTTTTGCAGCAGTTCGGAAACTCGGTTGAGCAGCAGGCCGACGTCGCCCCCATCGACGACGCGGTGGTCGAAGGTGATGAAGATTTCCGCGACGGTGGCAGGCAGGAAAACCTCCACTTCATTGCTCCAGACCGGTTTTTTCACGCCAGCGCCGATGCCGAGGATCAGCGTTTCGTTTGGCAGCGGGATCGGGGTGCCGAGGGTGAGGCCGAAGGTTCCGAAGTTCGTCACGGTGGCGATGCCGCCGCGGCAATCTTCCTCGCTCAGGCGGCGCAAGCGGCCGCGGTTGACGAGATCGTCGTATTCCTCGATCAAGTCGCGCAGAGGTTTCTGATCCACCTTGCGCACGACTGGGACGAGCACTCCATCCTCGACTTGCACGGCCACGCCGATGTCCAGCGAGCGCGGGTGAACGATCTTGTCGCCGATCAGATAGCCAGCGGTGGAGGGTTTTTCCGCGACGGCGAGTGCGAAGGCGCGCAGCATGTAAAGTGTGAGGCCGGGCTTCGGCGATTGATCGCGGCGGTGGTCCAGCACGCGGTCTAACAAAACAGGCAGGCCGACGGTAGCGAGCGGGCGCGTCCAACTGCGGCGCATGGCGTCTGCCACGGCGAGGCGCATTGGCGAGGCTTTGGTGCTGGGCCAGGCTTCGAGGTAGTCGAGAAACCGTTCGAGATCCTCCACGGTCACGCGGCCACCCGCGCCGGTGCCTGCGACGGCGGAAATGTCTGCTTCGCGCAAACCGAGATCATCCATCCGCGCACGCATGCGGGGCGAGATGTAGTGGGCACCCATCGTGCCGGTCGGCACTGGGAGTCCCTTCACGCTGGGCACCACGGCGGGCGCTTCTTCGTAGGCGTCTTTATCGTCGATGGCGAAGTGGAGATTGGCCTCGGCGCTGGCGGATGAATCACTTGCCGTGCGTTTTGCTTCCAGTGATTCGAGTGTGTCCACTCCGGTGCGGGCGACTTCTTCCGCAGTGACTTCCAGCAGACCTAACAGCGAGCCGACCGAGTAGGAAACGCCCTCCTGCGCCTTGATTTCGGAAACGATTCCGTTGCAGAGCGTGGTCACGCCCATGACGGCTTTGTTGGTCTCCACCTCGATGATTTCCTGATCGGCGCGGACCGCGTCCCCCACCGCGACGCCGAGGCGGATGACGGTGGCCTCTGCGATGGACTCGCCGAGCTGTGGCATGAGGATCGGTACGGTTGGCATTTTGGTAAAAGCTGAGATTCTGAAAAACTGAGATACTGAAATCAGAACGAGAGAAGCTTGCGGAGCGCCTGGCAGATGGATTCTGGAGTGGGGCGGTGGGCGGCCCAGAGTTTCGGGTGGTAGGGGACGGGCGTGTCGCGCGCGTTGAGGCGTTGCGGTGGCGCGTCCAGTAGGTGGAAGCCTTCCTCGGTGACACGGGAGACGACTTCCGCCGTCACGCCGCCCCATGGAAACGCTTCGCCGACAGCTAACAGCCGCCCGGTGCGCGCGACGGAAGCCAGCACGGTATCAATATCGAGCGGTTTCACCGAACGCAGATCGACGACCTCGATCTCCCAACCGTCATGCTGAAGTCTCTCAGCAGCGCGCACGGCCTCGTGGACCATCGCGCTGTAGGCGACGACCGTCGCGTGTTTGCCAGGGCGCACGATGCGGGCTTGGCCGATGGGCAGGTGGTCGCCGTTGATGGACTTCGCCTTGAGCCAGCGATAGAGAAATTTGTGCTCGCAGTAGATGACCGGATCTTCGAGTGCGACGGCATCCACCAGCATGTGATAGGCGTCTGAAACTGAGGCGGGTGTTAGAACGATCAGCCCCGGATACTGGGCGTAGATACCCTCCATGCTCTGGCTGTGAAACGGGCCGGAACCTGCAGTGCCGCCGGAGGGCAGCCTGACGGTGATCGGCACCGGCATGCCGGTGCGATAGAAATGCGTGGCCGCTTGGTTGATGATCTGGTTGAAGGCGATCGACGAGAAATCTGCGAACTGCATTTCGATGATCGGGCGCATGCCTTCGATGGCAGCTCCCACGGCGAGACCCATCATCGCGTCTTCTGATAGAGGGCTGTCGAACACGCGGCCGGGAAACATTTCCGAGAGTCCCTTGGTGGCCTTGAAGGCACCGCCGAAGGTGGCGATGTCCTGGCCGTAGAGAAACACGCGGGGGTCTTCACGCAGCAGGGTTTCCTGCGCTTCGCGGATGGCATCGATGTAGGTCACGCTCACGGGAAAACTGGCTGGGCTGCGGGTTGGGCGACTGGCAGTGGAAACTTGGTGGCAAGAGCCGTCCAGTCCTCACGATAGGGATCAGGCGGTGATTCCTGCTGGGCTTGGGCTACGGCGCGCTGCACTTCTTCTGCGAACTGTTCCTGCCACGAGAAGATCTCATCCACAGTGGCGATGCCGTTTTCCACAAGCTGGCGCATGGCCACCTCGATGCAGTCGCGGCCATAGTGACCCTTGCGGATTTCATCAGGCACATACGAGCCATCATCGTGCTCGCCGTGGCCGGAGAGTCTGAGTAAACGTGCCACCACCATCTGCGGGCCTTGGCCTTCGCGCGCACGTCGCACGGCCTCGGTGATGACGGAGGCGCAGGCCAGTAAATCCGTGCCATCCACTGCGAAGCCGCCGATGCCGTAGCCGCGCGCTTTTTCCACTAGATCCGCGCAGACGAACTGGCGGTGATTCGGAGTGGAGTAGGCGAACTGGTTGTTGCCGATGACGAGCACGAGCGGCAGTTTTTCCACGGCTGCTAGATTGAGTCCTTCATGAAACGCACCGGTAGATGAGGCACCATCGCCGATGCAGGTGGCACCCACGCGGCCATCGAGATCGCCGCGCAGGCGTCTTGCAAAAAGCATGCCCGCCACCACCGGCACTTGTGCACCGAGGTGGGAAATCATTGCTGGCATTCCCTTTTCTGGGCGGCCGCGATGGATGTTGCCGTCGCGCCCGCGCATCGGCCCCTGCACGGAGCCGAGATAGGTGCGGGTGCAGTCGATGAGCGGCTCGCCGAATGCCGTGCGGCCCGCTTGGTCGCGGATCAGAGGGGCGAAGAAATCCTTTCCCTGAATTAGCGATGTGCCGAGTGTGGCACTCACTGCTTCTTGGCCGCGCCCGAGATAGACGCCGCCGACGATTTTGCCCGCTTTATACAGGCTGGAGAGTTTGTTTTCCAGAATCCTAGCCCGCAGCATCGAATGAAAAACCGACCTGAGGAAATCGCGGTTTTTCACCACATCATCGGCGGGGTTTGGCATGTCCAAGTGAGGCACGGGGCGAGATTAAAGAGAGTGCGGCGGCAACCTGCAACCGCTTTCCCTCAAACTTCGCGACCCATGCCGCGATGCCATGCGGATCAGGACATTGCTCGCGGGAAACGCAGGCCATGCATCAAAAGAATGGATTTGCAGCAAAGCCATCATTGGTCGCAAATGGACGCGGGAAATCCCGCACCAATCGAAAGACTTCAGGCTGGAAGCCTCAACTCCGAAACAGCTTGGAAGGATGTTCTCCATCTCAGACGAGAGGGAATTCGCCGTCGTCATCGACGCCATGCCAGCCGAGGCGGCCGAAGGCGCGCAGGATTGAGACTACGGGTTCGCCGTCTTCTTCGCCTTCGCCGTGTTCAATGGTGGCGGAGCTGCTGAGTCCACGGTTGGACTCGATGCTGATGACGGTGCTGTAGCATTCGAGATAAATCCAGTCTCCCCATGCCTTCGATTCGTGGCGTGGATCAAGATGCTCCTTGCGAAGTGCGGCGAGCACTTCCGACGTGGTGGAGGGAGCGGAGTCTTCGGGAAGGCGGACAAGAGTTTCCATGGGGAGAGGTGCGTTCGTAGTGGGTGGTCAGGTGGCGGTATGAACCACTTCATTCAAGAGGTCTAGAATCGTTTGCGAAGCCAGCCTCACAAAGTTTGGAGTAGGTTCCATTGCTTGCGAGTAACTCGTCGTGGGTGCCTTGTTCGACAAGACGCCCGCGATCCATCACGCAGATGCGATCCGCTTGTCGCACGGTGGAAAGCCGATGCGCAATCACAAAGCAGGTGCGGTCTGTGCGAAGATTTTCCAATGCTTGCTGGACAAGCCGTTCGGTTTGGTTGTCGAGCGCGGAGGTGGCTTCATCCAACAGTAGTAGCGGAGGGTTTTTCAAGAGTGCGCGTGCGATGGAGAGGCGTTGTTTTTCACCGCCTGAGAAACGACCACCGCGTTCGCCAGCGATGGCATCGAGGCCATCGGGATTGGCGCGTACGAAGTTCTCCGCGTTGGCTGCGGCGAGCGCGGCCCACAGTTCGTCATCGGTGGAGTCGTGTTTGGCGAGCAGCAGATTTTCGCGCAGCGTGGTGTTGAATAGGAAGCTTTCCTGCGTGACGTAGCCGAGTTGGTCGCGCAGCCATTCTTTCGAGATGTCGGCGAGTGGGACATCGTCGATGAGGATGCGGCCTGCGGTGGGTTCGTAGAAACGTGTGAGCAGGTTGAGCACGGTGGATTTGCCCGCGCCGGTGGCACCGACGAGTGCGACGGTTTCTCCGGGTTTCGCCTCGAGTGTTAGATCGCTGATGGCTGGAGCCTCGCCGGAGTAGTGGAAGGAGACGTTTTCAAAACGCACATGGCCGCGGATGGATGCGGGGCGTTTTCCTTCGGTGATGTGGGATTCGTCCGGCGTGTCGATGATGGTGAAGACACGCTTCGCGGCGACGATGCCGCGGGTGAAGGTTTGCGAGAGGGGATTGATGCGCGAGATGGGATCGAAGAGAAATCCCCAGGCGACGAGAAACGAGATGACCACTCCGGGGGAAAGTTTTCCCTGAAGTGTCCACCATGCGCCGAAGGCGACCATCAGGATGATGCCGGACTCTGCGATGAACGAGACGGCGGGCCAAACGACGGCTTGGCCGCGCATGACGTTCATGTGTTTCTCGCCGACTTTGCGCGAGGCTTTGTCGAAGGTGTCGAGCGCCTTGGGTTCCACGGTGTAGGCTTTGATTTGGCGAATGCCTGCGAGGTTGTCGTGAAGGATGGCGTTGAGCGCGGAGGAGGCTTCCGATGAGGCGCGCCACATGGGCTCGGAGCGCCGCGCCCACCAAGTTGTTAGAATGCCGATGAAGGGCAGCGGCAACAAGGTGACGAGCGTGAGTTCCCACGAATGCCAGCACATGTATCCGAGCACGATGAGGAACTGAAGCACTGCCGCGAGCGCCTGATCCACGCCTTCGATCATGACTCGGTCCATCGTCGGTACGTCATCGGCCACGCGGGACATGATCTCGCCGGACGAGTTCGAATCGAACCATTTCACGGGCAGCCGCTGGAGCTTGTCATATAGCTCCACGCGGACGAGGTGGGTGAGTTTGAGTTCGAGGGCGTTGTTCACGTAGGTGCGCAGCGTGAAAAGCAGTTGCCGTGCTAAGATCGCGCCGATGCCGATGGCGGCGGTGGAGAGAATGAGGTCCGGGCGGTTCTTCGCGATGATGACGTCGATGAAACGCATCGTTACTCCCGGCAGCACTAACACGAGCGCGGTACACATGACAGCCATCACCAGCGAGAGCACGCTCTGCACGGGGAAACGAAACGTGTGACGCAGGATTCGCGCGAGGATGGACATGACTCGAAGTGCAATGGGATCGGCGGTCGGTGGAAAGTGAAAAAGCGGGTTTGTTCTTGATGGCGGCGCGGATGCGAAGATGGATGGCGCGGGATGAGTGGGTTCTACGTGGTGGCGCTGCTGGCGGCGTTCTGCATCGGTCTGTCGAAGGCCGGGTTCAGTGGTATCTCGATGGTGTCGGTTTGCCTGTTGGCGGATCTTTATGGTGAGAAGAATTCTGTGGGGCTGGCACTGCCTTTGCTGATCGCGGCGGACTTGATGGCGTATCCGGCGTTTGTGAAACACGGATCGTGGAAGCCGGTGTGGAAGTTGTTAGGCCCGGCGCTGGTCGGACTCGGGCTGGGCTGGTGGATGCTGGGCTGGATCGACGATGCGATGGCGCGGCGTGTGATTGGTGGCTGCGTGCTGCTGATGGTGGCGTTGCAGGTTTCACGGCATTTGAATGGCGGCGTGTTTGATCGCTGCGTGGAGTCGCGCGGCTTCGGCCTGGGCGCGGGGATTCTCGGTGGTTTCGCGACGATGCTGGCGAATGCGGCGGGACCGGTGATCCAGCTCTATCTAACGGCGCGAAAGGTGCCGAAGATGGAGCTGATCGGGATCGGCGCGCGGTTTTTTCTGCTGATCAATCTACTCAAGGTGCCGCTCAACGCGCGGCTAGCGCTGATCACGAGCGACAGCCTTCTGGAAAACGCGCGGCTGCTGCCTGGTGTGGTGCTGGGCATCTTCGGTGGAAAATGGCTGATTCGGCATGTGCCGCAGGCGGCCTTCGAGTGGATGATCGTGGTGTTCTCCACCATCGCGGGCGTGCGGCTGTTGTTCTGGTGAGGTGACTCAGCGCCAGTGGTTTTCTTTTAAAGCCTGGATGGCCTGCCATGCGAACATGCCGAGGAAGATCGGGAAGATGATGCCCATGCCAGTGGACAACATTAGCAGCGCGATTCCGATCGCTACGATGATGGTGACCCAGAGCGTGATCTTGATGCGCTGCGGGCCGAGAATGGAGTTGAGCATCTGGCCGCCGTCGAGAGGCATGATGGGCAGTAGGTTGAGCACGGCCCACACGATGCTGATCAACATCAGTTTATTGAGGAAATAGTCCGCGTTGAGATTGAGCTTCGGTAGGCGGAACAGTAACAACATGACTGACAGCCCGAGGATGATCTGCGCCACGGGACCGGCAGCAGTGACGAGGAAACTCTTTAGGCGGCTCAGTCTAACACCCGAGTAGGCAGCGTATCCGCCGAAGGCTTGCAGGGTGATCTCGCTGTAGGCTCCGAATTTCCGCGCAGTGAGCGCGTGGCCTAGCTCATGGACGAGGATGGAAATGAAACCCGCCATCACGAAGAGCGCGATCCTGAGGATGGCTTCGGGCGTATTGACAGAGCCGATACCGCCGATGAGGACGAGGCTGATCCAGAAGAAGGGCTCGACGCGAACCGGGATGCCGAAGATTGAAAACCGAACCATGCGCGCCTGTGGTAGGCGAGGTTTCCGGCGAAGGCAAGAGCGGGGCGACTCTGGCCGCGCGGCTACGTGTGTGCCTTCTTCTTCAAATAATGATCCTGCATTCCTTTTTTAGACCTAGGCTTTCGTGGATTTTAGACAGAATCATTTTGAGACAGAATCATGAAGACTTGGATGATGAAGGCTCCATGGCTTTGGGGAAGAAAGGGGATTTTAATCCCCTTCTCCATATTGAGGGATCCTCGCATCTTGACCATTGCGGGAGGGGGCTTTAAACAATCGCGGACGATCCGGTTGCGTGCCGGGTCTTTCCATCGACGAATTTTGAAGATGATGCGCCTCACTGTTTCCTTACCCACTTGTTCCTGTGCTCTATTGCTGGCGGTTTTTTCCGTTTCCTGCGGCACTGGTGATCCTCCGCAGCGGCGTCCGCAGCGCGTGCTTCACGGTTGGTATGACGATGGCGGACCGGGCAAGGTTTCCATCCGCATCAGCCTGCCGGATCAGATCGCGGAAATCAAACGGGGTGAGAGCGACATCGGCTGGTGCTACGTGGCGACCGGTAAGGAAGGGCATGGCACCAGAGCCGGAAGCTACACCATAACCGAAAAAATCGAGGACAAGTATTCGAACCGCTACGGCTGGATCGAGGACGAGTTGGGCAACGTGGTGGATGGCGACGCGAAACCCAGCGACAAGGTTCCCGCAGGCATGATCTATGTGCCCGCGCCGATGCCCTTTTGGATGCGACTCACCTCCTACGGCATCGGCATGCACGGCGGCCTGATTCCCGAGCCGGGAAAACCCGCGTCCCATGGCTGCATCCGCATGCCCAAGGAATTCGTGCCGCTGCTTTTCGATGCCGTCGTTGTAGGAACGCCGGTCACGATCACCGGTGCGAAAAGCAAGCGATCGGAAATGATGGAGGCTGTTCCTGTGCCCGGTGTGCCGAATGGTGAAACACGGGTGATCCAGAGCCGTCCGCTGACTCCGGCGGATCTTCCGCCATCATCTAACGGCAGGCGTTACAACGATCCCTTTGGTACTTATTGAAGTCTCCCAAAGCAAAACCCGCCCGGAGCGAATCCGGGCGGGTTTTCTTCGTTTCTGGAGGGTTCGGAAAACGTGTCAGCTTATGGCTGGGCGGGCACGTAGAGTTCCGATCCTTTCGCCAGAACGGTGGTCTGGGTCAGATCCAATCCGTTGAGGTCGTTGAGACGATTGGTGTCAGTGCCGTGTGTGGCGGCGAATTCACCATAGGTCATCTCTCCCTCGATCATGACGGAGCGGATTTTCTTCTCGGGGTTGTTGGGGGTAGATTTGGTTTCTTCAGCGGCGGCTGGGCTTTTCGCTTCTGCGGGAGCGGCGGCAGTCTGGCTGGCGATGGCGGGTTTTTCGGCAGGTTTTGAAACTACCGGTGTTTGCACAGGTGCGGGCGCTTGTTTCACCGGGGCCGTAGCCACGGTGGCAAGAGCGGCGGGCTGGGTAATCGGCGCGGCGGCTTTGGCGACTGGAGCTGGCACAGCGGCTGCGGGGCTGAGGCGGATGATTTGCCCTGGACGCAGGGCGGTGGCCTTGATGTTCGGATTGGCAGCGATCAGGGTCTCGACAGGGATCTTGGTCTTGCGGGAAATGCTGGAGTAGGTTTCTCCCTGTTGAATTTTGTGACTGGTCGCAGTGGCTGCAGTGGCTGGAGCTTTCACGACGGGAGCTGCGGGCGTCGTTTGCGGAGTTTCCGTGCGAGCGACCGCGGTTCCCGGAAGTTTCAGGGTTTTTCCCGGATGGATGATCGTTGAAACCTTGATGCCGTTCGCCTTGGCCAGCTTGGTGGGGGAACAACCGGCTTTGCGGGCGATTTTTTCAAGACTGTCGCCAGGGCGCACCTTGTAGCTGGTGCCATCCGCCGGGGCGGCCTTGGAGGGAGCCGGGGCTGCGGCGGGGGTAGTGGCGGCGGCTTTGGTGGGGATATTTGAAATCAGCATGCTCTTGCCGGAACTGAGGCTGACCGGTGCCTTGGCCGGGGCAGGGTTTTGTTTCGCCAACTGCATTTCCAGACGGTGGATCTGCCGCTCCTGCTCAATGCAGCGGATGCGCAGTGTTTCCAGTTCGGTCGCCGCAGTGGCTTGGGGCACTGCGAAAACCAGCGACAGCGTAGCGAACAGCAAGGTTGGTTTCATAACGCCGCTGATTTTTCAAATTATTTAGTCAAGATCAAGAAAAAATCAGGATTTATTAAATAAATGACCGGGGTTGGCCTGATGCCGGGCACGGAAAAAACGGGTGCCCCTTTGCAGAGGCACCCGTCGGGGTGGGGAAAATCAGTGGGTCCGATCAGCGCTTCAGGCGCGACCGAGGTAAGAGTTGTCCTCGGTCTTCACGTTGATGCGCTCGCCGACGTTGATGAAGAGCGGCACTTGGACGATCAGTCCAGTTTCCATGGTGGCGGGCTTGTACACGTTGTTCGCGGAGTCGCCTTTGACGCCTTCCGAGGACTCGGTGACGGTCATGGTCATAGTCAGTGGCAGTTCCACGGAGACCACGATGCCATCGGCGATGAGCAGGGTGTAGAGCTGGCCCTCGATGAGGTAGCTTTTCACGTTTTCGATAAGATCCTCGTAAACGACGGAGTCCTCGTAGGTGTTGGGATCTAGGAAATGGTAGCCGCTGCTGTCCTTGTAGGAATACTCGTGGGGATTGCGCTCCAAGACCACGCCTTCCAACGAGTCGTTGGAGGTCATGCGGAGGTTGAACATCTTCTTGGTCGCCACGCTGCGGATCGACATCTGGACGTAGGAGGCCATGCGCGGCGGGGTCTTGAGTTCCGTCTCGGTGACAAGGCAGACTTCGTTGTTGTGACGGACGGCGTGTCCTTTGCGGAGGTTGATGACGGGAGTGCTGGCCATGATTTTGTGGGCGCGGGAAATAGGGGGGTGAATGCGGCGAAGCAAGCCCGGATTTATCAGCTTCCGGCTGCTGCAGCGGCCTGTTCCGCGACCCATTCGGCGATTTTGGCGTCGTCCTCACCCGCGGCCCAGACACGGCGTAGGAAATCCGCAGGATGGATGTCGCCGTGCTTGCGAAAGAAGTTCCGGTCGCCGCCGCAGCCGTACATCAGATCGGGATCCAGCCCGCCACGCAGCTTGGCGCGGGCCTTGGCTAGGATGCGCGGCAGGTAGGCGATGCCAGACAGCTCCTCGCCGAATATCGGGACCGCATCGCGGGTGAGGGGAGTGCCGCCATCGGCTGCGCCCTTTTGCACGGCGAGCAAGTAGTCCCGTCTCACCGCCGCCACCAGCAGAGCGGAGGAAACCGTCGGCTCGCCCTCTTCGCAGTAGTCTTCCACGAAGTCGAAGAACTCCCTGCTCCGGCAGCCGATCTCCGCAAGGAAAGCGCGATCCGTTTCCGAGTAGTAGGTTTCAAAGTCATGATTGCTAGAGCGGTAGGCGGCTACGCAGCGGTCGAAGAGTTCCAGAAAACGATCATTCCATGTCATG
>JANMLQ010000234.1:0-37231 GCA_031372635.1 Akkermansiaceae bacterium
GTTCAACTCGCCGAGTGAGTATTCGGTGAAATCCCCGCCGTCGCGGGTCCATGCGGCGATTTCCGTCTCGAACTGAAAATGCCCGGCATCCACGGAATACGGGCTTTCCGTGGTGTCCGGGCGGTCCGTGCTCAATGGCCGGAGCCCGGCGGCGAGGGTGGGGGTGATGGCGCAGAGCAGGAGCAGGGATTGGCAAGTGGCTTGATTCATCACGGCGGAGAATTAGCCTAGGCTAATTTCTGTAATCAAGGCTAAAATTTTGCCGTTGGGCTGATACGGGCGAAGACTTGGGTAGATCCTTCGCGTCCATTCGCGGTTAATCCGAAAAAGGCAATTGGCAATTGGGAATTTGAGATTGGGAAATTAGTTCCTCACTCGCGGAAAGTGAACGGGGCTGAAAACCCTTCACTGGCAAGGAATTCCCGGGAATGCGGTAAAGAAAGGGGTTTCAAACCCCTTCTCCATATTACAGCTCAATCCGACCGTTTCCTGAAAAGACAACCGGCGAAACCCGAAGCGCATGGGGGGGTAGAGGCTTCGGATTCCGCCGGCTTATTGTCGGGGGGGCAGGTATTTGGTTTCTTCCGGGGGGAGAAGATTCTCCGCGTTGACCTCGGGGGGAAGGTGTCTCGCGGCGACAAGAAGAAGCTATCCCATTTCCGGCCATATCGGAATACCGTGATTGCGTGTGCGTGAACCGGTAGCGTCCGCCTTCCGGTGTCAGGAGGTCGAGTAAGGTCTTACAGTGACGGAGAATGGGAGGCGATGTGGCGAGATGCTGCAGCCACGTTCCATCACGAATCCATGCACGCAGGCAGACGCGGTTCAGAGAGCCAGCGCGGCTTCGGATTTGCGCAGCTCCATCACATGCAGCGGTGGCACGTTGAAGAGGCAGTGCTCGCGGCGCACGAGATTGAAGAGCTCGTGGGTGGAGATGATGGAAACGGACGCCTGATAGGTGATGAAGCGGCTGTTCGGCCCCATCGCACTGGCGATGCTCATCAGCAGACTCTCGCGCAGCGCGCGATCCATGATGGTGAAGGGTATGCCGGAAACAATGTAGTCCGGATCAGAAATGCCCAGTTTCTCCAGCGCTTCCACCAGGTGAAGCGCGTTGGCATGGACCACGGAAACGCGTTCGTCATCGGCGAATTGTTCTTCCAGATGGGCGGCGAAGTGCTCGTCCAGCTCGATGAGGATGAGCTTGGAGCCGGTCTTCATGCGGCGGACGATCCGGCGGCTGTGGCAGCCTTCTCCGGGGCCGAGTTCCACCACGGTCCGTGCATTGGAGTAGTCGATGAACTTCGCGGTTCGATTTGTTAGAAAACGCGAACTCGGGACGATGTAGCCGACCCTCACGGGATTCGCCAGAACGCGTTTGAAGAAGAGGAGGCTCATGGGATGCTTGCGCGCAGTTAAGGGCAGTTAAGGGGATTGGTCTAGCACGCGATTCGCGTCAACGGCAAATGATTGACGGAATCTTGAGACGGCGCTGCCGCTGCGGAGCTGAAATGATCACTTCAGCTCGCGCCTCAGCTCTGTAATCCCATCGCGGATGGAAAACGCCGAGCTGCGCAAGTGCGCGAGAGCCGCGAGTTGATCGGGGTCTTCTTCCGTGGCCATGAGCTGCTGACAGCATCCCACGGCGTCGTTGAGCCAACTCAGGCAGCGTTTCAAAACTGCCAGCACGTATCCCGTTTCCGGCTCGTATCCGCTGCCACGGCCATTGAGTGCGCCGGCCAGCTTGCCGCTCACCTGCAGCAGGCTGGAAACGAGTTCGTAGGCAGGCGTGTCAGGCCCTGCATCCCGAGGGACCACGTCCATCGCCCGCATCGCGAGTTCCTGCGCTTGGCTTTGCAAGGGGTGATCGTGCTCATCGCCGAAACACTCGTCCTCAAGATCAAAATCATCCTCATCCTCTTCATCCATTCCAAACATCTCCTCGCCATCATCACCGAATGCTCCGCCGTCAGGCGAAAAATCCCCATCGCCCGCTTCGTCGCGCTCGGCTAGCGCGTCCAGCAGCCCATCCCAACCCATCACAAATGCCTCTTTCCTCTCGCTGTCCGCGTCCTCCATGTACTTCTCCAGCACTTCCTGATAGGCGTCCGTGAGCCGGTCGGATTCCTTGAGGCGCTCCTCCCATGCGAATTCATCCAGCTCGCCCTCCGGCTCCATTTCCGTCTGCACGGAATCCTTGCGGCGGATGACTTGCGCCATGAAATCCCGCATCGCATTCAAATTCGCCAGTTTTTGTGCCTCCTCCGCATCCGCATCCATTTCCCACTCGTGCGGAGAAATTTCCATCGTCCAGCCCGCAGCTTCGATCACGACGCGGCCATTGATTTCGCTGAACCATTCCAGATAAAGAATGTTCCGCCACACGAAGGGAATGCTGCGATCATCCTGATAGAGCCGGTGCAGCTCCTCCTCGCTCACCGTGGGCACCTTGGACTTTCGCGAGGCCGTCATGTCCCCGACGATACCGCTCTGATCCAGATCCAGCGCCGCAGAATCCGGCACCGCATTTGCGTTCGGGTTCCTGAACTGAAGCCGTGTGCCAGCGAGATCGCGCCAACAATCACCTACGAGATGGATGATCAGCGGCGAGTCGCGCCCGGCCAGCCAGATGCGGCCCGTGGTCCGGCCCTCGACGGTATTGTCGATCTCGCCGTGCGTCACCGCTTCATCGATCCGCCATGCCATGGGCCGATCTTCCGCACCCTGCGGCCCTGCCGTCAAGCCAGCGTCCGCAGCAATCAAACGGCTCCCGTTTCCCGCCTCCGCACGGATTTCTCCGGCGGATTCGCTGTTCCGTTTTCTAAAAATCCTACAAGGCCGCTTTTTCCCATCCACCTTCAATATGAATTCGGAAGTTGTGTCGTGAATACCAGCCCAGAATCACTGAACCACTGAGGATATTGATGAAGCTGGGAAAAGTGCTTTTGCTATTTGCTTCAAAAATTTCAGTTTTTTGAGTGGTGCTCAGTGTTTCAGTGGTTCCAAAAGCCTAAACTTGCGATTAAAGCCGAAAACCGAAATTGAACCACAATGGTAGCGCAGCGGACATGGACGAACACGAATCTCTAAAATACTGAGTCAAATTACACGGATTGACACAGATTATGAAGAGGTTGTGGAAACGATTTTCAAACCTGTTTGGTGCATTCTTAAATCCGTGTAATCCATGGTCAAAACTCCAACGAAATCACCCCTGCAACTTCGGAGTTCAGGTTGAACTTCGGATTTCCGCCTACTACTGCAGCTTTGGTGCAACCCTTTGATATGCGGATTATTACCGAACATAGTTATTTTTGTTCCGAGAATGCCGAATTGGTCATTTGACGGCGACTGGGGTGTTTCGCATCAATGATGATCTTTATGTTCGCCCAGTCTGATAGTCACCCATCTTTGAAAACAAGAAAGCTCACGGCAGAGGAAATCAACCACGCGCTGACGAGATTCCCCCTCGTCGTGCAAGTTCTTGGAGAACTGCGAAAGGCGGAAGTTCCCCATGCCGGTGATGAGGACATCCGGCACGGTTGCGAGCGAGCCCTCACCTCGATGCTTGTCGAACTCGCTCGAATCGAACCGGCCGCTCCCGGCAAAGTCAGCAAAGCCGAGGAAGCCGCACTGGCCCTCCTGCAATCCAAGGCCGCCGCACTGCTCGTCAACGCCGACCAACTTCAGCGCATCCAACAATTCATCGAGCGCATCCTGGGGCCACAACCGAACCCTCATTGATACTTTCCGTTCCCGGAAGCACTGCGTCCGCCATACTCATGACAGATACTGTGTGGCGCAGTGATTCCGGGGCGGCCCTTCCTTAGTTCCCTCTCGCGTAGCCATAGGAAAATCACCGGCGTGACGATGAGGATGTGGATCAGGCTGGAAATCATTCCGCCGATGACGGGTGTGGCGAGCGGCTTCATGACTTCCGCGCCTTGCCGGTGACTCCACATGATGGGCAGCAGGCTGGCGACGATGGTGGCCACGGTCATGACTTTCGGGCGGAGGCGGAGGCGTGCGCCGTCCTTCACGGCCCGCATGAGATCCGCGCTGGAAAACGCCGCGCCTTTTTCCGCCATGCGGGCTTTCACGGTTTCCTCCAGATAGACGACCATCACCACACCGGTCTGCACGGCGGTGCCGAAGAGCGCGATGTAGCCGACCCAGACCGCGCCGTTGAAATTGTAGCCGAGCAGTTTCTGCAACAACACGCCGCCGCTCAGTGCGAAAGGCACGGCAAGCATGACGTGCGCCGCTTCGAGCGCGCTGTGATAGACGAGGTAAAGTAGCACGAAGATCACCATCAAGACGATGGGGAAAACCATCTGCATCGTCTTCACGAAACGACGCTGGTTTTCATACTCGCCGGTCATCTTGTAAGTCATGCCTTCCCAATTAACGGTCTTGAGTTTTCGCTCCACTTCTAGGACGAAGCTGCCGAGGTCGCGGTCCTGGACGTTGGCTTGCACATAACTGCGGAGGCGTCCGTTTTCCGAGGCGATTTCGTTCGCTCCGACTTGCCGTGTGATCTTCGCAACCATGCCGAGCGGGATGTAGGTTGCATTTCCGGCAGACGGCTTGATAGACCCTATTGGTCCCATAGGTTCTATTTCTCCCATCTCCCCTGGCGAGGCGCTCACCAATATCCGGCTGAGTTTCTCGATGTCATCGCGCTCGCAGCGTTCGACACGGATCTGGATCGGGAAACGCTGCCTGCCCTCGATGGTGGTGCTGACGTTCTTGCCGCCGATGGAAATCTCCACCGCGTCCAGCACGTCCTTCGCGCTCAGTCCGTAGCGCGCCATCGCCGTGCGATCCACTGCGATGTTGAGATAAGGTTTTCCCTGCACGCGTGATGGAGAAACGCCAGTCGCGCCGTCGATGTCATTGATGAGTTTTTCGATCTCAAAAGCCTTGCGCTGGATGTCATCAAGGTTGTCGCCATAGATCTTCACGCCGACTTGGGCGCGGATGCCGGTGTAGAGCATGAGGATGCGGTTCTCGATCGGTTGGAGAAACGCGGGCACGTAGCCTGGCACTTGTTTCATCTTATCGGTGAGTTCGGCCTTGAGCTTGTCCATCGTCATGCCATCGCGCCAAGCGGGGTTGCGTTTCACGCGGAACTTTCCGTCGGGGATGTATTCCGGTTTGAGCATGATGGTGGTTTCCAGCATCTCGGTGGGCGCGGGATCGGTGGCGGTTTCAAAGCGGCCCAGCTTGCCGGCCACGGTTTCCACTTCGGGAGTTTGGGCGATGATCTTGTCCTGCCACGACATAACTCGCTGGATTTCCTTAAAGCCGGTCTTTGGCATCATCACCGGCATGTAAAGCAGGCTGCCTTCGTTGAGTGGCGGCATGAACTCGCGGCCGAAGCCGGTGACCAGCGCGGCGACCCGTGGGTATCCGGCATCGCGGATTTGTTTCACCGTGGCACGCGGTAGCCCGAAGGCTTCTAATAACGCGAAGCAGAGGATGAGAAATGCGCTCGCGATCACAGTCTTGCGGTGATGCAGCGCCCAGTTGAGTGTGGGTTCGTAGATCCGCAGCAGGAACTTCATGACGATGTTCTTGTCCTCCGAATGGAATGGCCCGCGCACGAGCAGCGAGCACAGCACCGGCACCAGCGTCACGGCCAACAGCGTGGAGCCGATCATTGCGAAGGTCTTGGTGAAGGCCAGCGGATGGAACAGTTTCCCTTCCTGCCCGGTGAGCGCAAAGACCGGCACGAAGGCGAGGATGATGATCGCCATCGCGAAGAAAATCGGGCGACCCACTTGTTTGCAGGCGGCAAGTGTGGTCTCCCACGTTTCCGGACGGGTGAGTGGCCGGCCTTTTTCCTTCTCCGCCTGTTCGCAATGCCGGATGACGTTTTCCGTCACCACGATGGCCGCGTCCACCAGCACGCCGATGGCAATGGCGATGCCTGTGAGCGACATGATGTTGCTGGTGATGCCGAACTCCTTCATCAGCAGGAAGGAAACGAGGATCGAGATCGGCAGCGGCAGCGTGACGATGAGGATGCTGCGGAAGTGCCATAGGAAAATGATATGCGCCAAGGTGACGAGGATGATTTCCTCGATGAGCGCATGTTTCAGCGTGTCGATGGTGCGGTCGATCAACTCGCTGCGGTCATAAAACGGCCGGATCGTCACGCCGGGCGGCAGGCTGCCCGCGATTTCATCGATCTTTTGCTTCACGCGCTCAATGACGGCTTTCGCATTCTCTCCGGTGCGCATGACGACGGTGCCGCCGACGGCTTCATGGCCGTTCAAATCCAATGCGCCGCGTCGGTAGTCGCCGCCGATTTGGATCGTGGCGATGTCTTTCAGATAGATCGGCGTGCCTTCCACCGCTTTGACGGTGACGAGTTCGAGATCCTCCGGCCCGGTGACGAGGCCAATACCGCGCAGGACGAACTCCGCACCGTTTTCCTCGACGGTTTTGCCACCGACGTTGAGGTTGGCGTTTTGCACGGCGGTCATCACTTCCATCAGCGTGACGTTGGCCGTGCGCATCTTGGTGGAGGAAAGCTCGACCTGATACTGTTTCACAAATCCGCCGATGCTGGCCACCTCCGCCACGCCCTGCACGCTGGCGAGGTCATAGCGGATCTTCCAATCCTGAAGCGAGCGTAGCTGCGCGAGATCATAACCGCCGTCCTTCGCTTTCGCCGGATCGACATGCAGATAATACTGATAGACCCAGCCGAGTCCCGAAGCATCCGGCCCGAGTTGTGGAGTTACACCATCAGGCATTTGTCCCTGGAGGAAATTCAAACGCTCCAGCACCCGGGCACGAGCGAAGTAAGTGTCGGTCTTGTCCTCGAAGATGATGGTGACGAGCGAAAATCCGAACATTGAGGTGGCGCGCACTTCCTTCACTCCGGCAAGACCCTGCAAGCCGGTAGAGAGCGGAAACGTCACCTGATCCTCGACCTCCTGCGGACTGCGGCCCATCCAATCGGCGTAAACGAGCACCTGGTTTTCAGTTAGATCCGGGATGGCGTCCACCGGCGTGAGGCGGATGGCGCGGATGCCGAGAGCGATGAGAATGAGCGCGCCGCAGATGACGAGGAAGCGGTTCCGCAGGCTCCATTCGATGGTTTTCTCGATCATGATCTATCAGGGTTTGATTTCCTTGCCGCATTCGAGCATCTCCGCGCCGAAGAAGGGATTGGCCGTCGGGCGTCCGCCGGTCTGGATCCAGCGGGCTTTCTTGGGAACGCCGGGTATGGCTTCGTCCACCATGCCGCATTCGTAGATTTGAAACTCCGGGGTTTGTCCGGCTTTCCGCAACGGTTCGAGCGCGGCGGTGGCGGCGACGGAGAATTTGTGAAACGCGGCGCGCGCGGTTTTTAAATCATCGAAGCCGTGGAAATGGCGGACTTTATCGAGATCGTCGAGCTTGAGTAACTTCACCAACGTGCCGCTCACTTCCATCGCCGGTTCGCTGGCCTTGTTGAATGCGGCGAGGTCGTCCTTGGCGAGCGCCGCGGCCATGGCGTCGGCCACCTTGATGAATTCCGCGATGGATTTCTTCTGCTCATCACTCAACTCGGTTTGCGCGGTGACGGGCATGATTTCTTCCGGCGGACTCATGAAAGCGCGGTTCATTTCAGCTTGGCCGTCGATAAGCAGGTTACCGTTGGTGACGACCGCGTCGCCTTCCTTGAGTCCTGATAGAACTTCGATGTGCATGTCGCCACGGCGGCCGGTTTTCAGGACCGATTGTTCATAAGCACCGCCGCCTTGGTCGATATAAACGACGGCCTGCGGTCCGGTTTCGATGACAGCCGAGCGCGGAACAGTGAGCACGGCCGGCGCTTCAAGTTCGATCATGCCATCGGCGTAAAGACGGTGGAGCAGTTCGCGGCGACCGTTGACGAGCGAGTTGGGAAGTTCAACACGCACCTTGGTAGAGCGAGTGGCTTCATCGAAGTTCGGATCAATGAAGGCGATTTTTCCGGTGAATGATTTGTCAGGCAGCGAGGGCGTGGTGACTTTCACTAACAAGCCGGTCCTGATCCATGGCATGTCCTGTTCGTAGGCGCGGAACATGAACCACATCGTCGAGAAATCCGCGATCTCGAAGAGCTGCTGGCCGGTGGCGACGTATTGGCCTTCGTAAACCGCCTGCAAAACCACGGTGCCGCTGATGGGCGCGAGGATCTGCGAGGTGAGGGCATCGGCGGGTTTCTGATCGAGCAAGTCGAGCTGCGCCGTGGTGAGTCCCATCTGGCGGAGACGCAGCCCGGTGTTTCGCCTCAACTCGCCGCTGAGCTGGCGGTATTCGCGTTCGGCCTGGAGCAATGTGGGACTGTAAATCTCCGCTAGCGGATCGCCTTCGGAAACCTCCGCTCCTATGTAGTTCACAGATAACTTGTCGATGCGGCCATCCACATAAGCGGACATCACGCGGTGGCGCATGGCGTTGTCGTCGATCATGCCGGCGACGCGCAAGGTGCGGGTAAGAGGCCGGGTTTTTGCCTCGGCGGTCTGCACGTGCAGCACCTGGATCTGGTTCTGGGTAAGGGCGACGATGTTTTCGCCGCCGGATTCATCGAGACCTTTATCGCCTTCATAAACGGGCGTGAGTTCCATGCCGCAGATGGTGCAGCGGCCGGGCTTGTCGCTCTTGATCCATGGGTGCATGGCGCTCTGATAGAAGAGTACCTTGCGTTCGCCCGTGGAGGATGGGGCGTCGCTTTTCTTGATGGCAAACCAAGTGCCTGCCACTGCTAATAGCGCGGTGATGAGGATTGTGAGAAATGTTTTCATGGCATCAACGGTTGGGGACGAGAGTGTGAAGTTCTTCAAGCGCAGCGAGCTGCATGGCGATCATGCGGCGTTGTTCGAGGCGGATGGCGAAGAGCGTGCGCGACGAGTCGAGAAGGTCGGTGAGTCGCGCCTTCGAGCTGATCCAGGCGGCCTCGGTGGTTTGGGTGGCTTTCAGCGCTTTGTCATGGATCTCACCGGCTAATGCGCGGGCCTGAGCGGCGGCGTTGGCAGCCTCGGTGGCGGCTGTTAGAACCATGCCGGCGATTTCGCGCCGCATGGTTTCCACATCGCTGGCGGCGGCGAGTTCGCGGCTTTTCGCGGCGTCGATCTTCGCCTGATAGGACGGATCGTTGAACCACGGCAGACTGAGTTTCACGCCGACTGTGGTGCTCTTGATGTCGCCGCTGCCGGAGTAGAGCTGGGCATCCACGCCGACGGCGATTTCCGGCAGGCGTTCGCGGTCGGCGATGCGCGTGTCCGCATGGGCGGCGGAAACCATTTCCTTCATCGCGCGGACTTTGGGATTCGCATGCGGGATGCGTGCGACTTCGGCATTGGCGACCGGCACGGGCGGTGGCGTGGCGGGAAGTTTCAAGATGGGCCATGGTGATTCCAAGGGACGTCCGAGGATGATGTTGAGTTTCCCCGCGAAGCCCTCGCGACTGCGGCGTGCAGCATCGAGCATTTGCTGTTCCTTCGCCAGCTCGGTTTCCATGCGCAGCGCGTCGGTGCCGGAGCTCATCGGGTCGGCGGCCATCTGGCGGGCGTTTTCGGCCATCGCGGTCATCCACTCGATTTGCGCTTGCTGGAGAGCGATGGATTCGTCGGCGAGCGCGAGTTCGATGGCGGCGCGGGCGGCCTCCGCGCCGGATGTTAGAGCGGCGTTGCCGGAGTTTTGTATTTCGGCGCGTTGCATGGCTTCCATCTTCGCGCGCTCGGCTGCGAACATGCCGGGCTTCGGCAATGCCTGCTCGAAACCGACCATGACGTCGCCATCGTCCATGCGCATTATCTGCGACGCGCCCATGAAACCAACGCCGAACATGGGATCGTTCCACAAGCGGACGCCACGGACTTCGTGTGCGGCGGCTTGTGCCTTGTGCTTTCCTGCGGTGGCGGACGGGTGGTTACGGGCTGCCTCGGATCTCACGCTGGCCAACAACTCGTCTGTTAGAATTCTTGTTTCAGCGGCGTGGAGCAAACTTCCGGCCACTGCGACGCCGGTGAGAAGTTGGTGGATCGCATGCATGAGTCATGAGAGTCGGAGTCGGAAGTCCTTTTCCAATTGAACGCGCGGAAAACGGGCGGACACGACATACCCGGATTTTCTGGTTGTGAAAGGTTGCGCTCACCGGGTCCATGTCCGGTGACCGGGAAAACCCTTGGAGAATTTTCGGTTTATCGCGCCAGATAGAATTTCGCCGCCGGGTTTGAGAGGATAACAAAACGCCCGGCGGCTTGATGCCACCGGGCGGCGAACGGGTGATCAGTGCCGCGCGGACTTACCGATCCTGTATTGGTTGCAGACATAGCCTTTGCCAATCGGGCCGACACGTTTCATGACCTTGTGCTCGACCTGCTTGGTGGCGACGGATTTCTGGTTCGAGGCAGACGGTCCAATGCGCTTGCTTGCGGGCGCGGCGGAGGCCGAACTTGCGAGAACTATGGACAGGGCGGCGGCGAACAGGCTGATGGTGCGTGTGGTTTTCATGATTTGGTTTTGTTTGGCGGGACGGCGTTCCCGTTTCGGTTCTCCCTAGCGGACTTAGAACACCGTCCTCATGAATTGATACACCGTCCGTTTTAAAAACCCTTGGAATACATTCATTATTTTCATTCAACCATTCCACTATCAGTCACGCGCATCAATATGAAGATGCAGCCTTGCTTTCGCTTCTTCTTCATCGTTCCGCCGGTGGAAGAAAGTGTAATAAGATCCCTATTCCGTATCTCGTTTGAGTTCGCGGCTGAAGAATTCAGTCAGACGTGTGACGATGAGCGCATGGACTTCGGCGGCGGGGCGGTTGCCGGAACGTGCCAACTGCGGATAGCGGCTGAGGAAGATGCGGTCGTTGAAGGAGTCGTGGGTGGTGCCATTGAGGATCTCGCGGTAGCGGTGCGGTTGTTTCATGGCCGCGAGGATGTAGGATTCCGCCTGACGTGTGAGAACCTGGCCCGCGTCTTCGCCGGGTGTGGGTTCGGTAATAAGCCAGGCGGGCATTTGCTGATCGAAGAACAGGAAGGGCCCCTTCGGCATTTCATTGCCGAGGAAGAGTCCGTCCTCATTGGCTCCGGCGTGGAAGGATGGATCGCGGGCGCATAGCCGCAGCGCGCTGGTGCCGCCGAAGGAGAAGCCAAAGACGCCTAGGCGGTCGAGGTTGAGCCGGTCCTTTAAAACCGGAACCGCATTTCCCATGAGGGCTTGTTTGACTGATGCCACGTTTGAAATCCGTTTCTCCAGACAATTCATCGCGCTTGCTTGGAATGCCGCGACGCCCTTGGAGGTGGTGAAGTCGATGGAAGGCGTGAGTTTTGCTAGAGCCACAGTGCCGTCCGAATAGCGGACTCTCGCGGCCTGTCCGGGATGATCGATGGCGATGATGACAAAGCCCATGCTGGCGAGGCTTTCCACTTGGGCGATGTTTTCCGCGCGGTGGCCTGTCCATGAATGTTCGTAGAAAATGACCGGGAGTTTCGGTTCGTTCCAAAGCGGCACACCGGTCTTGGCGCGGGCCGTGGCGTAGGCGATGCGGTGAAACGGGAACCTTGGAGCCAGCTCCGGGTCCGGCAGCCACGGGGAAGGCTTTCCCGCCTCGGGATGATCCGTGGGATACCATGCCTGGACGAGTAAACGCGGGGTTTTCCCCATGGCGGGGACTTCAAACGTGAGGGTGCCGACGGCATGCGGGCCTTCTAATGGAGGCGGCGACGGCACGGGGAAGAGGAAGAGGAAAAGCCCCAAGGCTACGGCGGCTGCGAGCGCCACGGTGATTCCTAACCATGTCATCTGGCGTCGCCTTTTCATGAGCGCAGGTGCTTGAGTTGTTCCTTGAGGATTTGTCTTGCCCGATAGATGCGGGTTTCCACGGCCTTGGAGCTGCAGCCGGTGAGTTCGGCGATCTCCGCATAGCCGAAGTCCTCATGGATGAAAAGCGTGATAGCCTCGCGCAGGTCCAAGGGAAGCGCGAGGATGGCACGGTTCACCGCAGCGGTCTGGTCGCGGGCGAGCGCGGCTTCTGCGGGTGTTTGCCGCAGGTCTGCGGGTTCGGGGAAATTTTCCGCTCCATCCGCATCGGTGGCGTCTAGCGAGATCGTGGGGTGGCGGACCATCCAGCGGCCGTTGTTTCTCGCGAGATTCGCGGCGATGGCGAAGAGATAGGTGCTGAAATTCCCCTGCGGCTTGTAGCGGAAGCGGGCCTGATAGAGTTTTACGAAGGTCTCCTGCGCTAGGTCCACTGCGGTGTCGCGCCGACCAGTCATCCGATAGAGAAACGCCGAGACGCGCGCACTCCAGCGGCGCATGAGTTCGCTTAGCGCGAGGTCATCGCCTGCGGCGAGGCGCGACATCAGTTCTGAATCGGGGGCTTCCATGGGTTTGAAGGAGGCCGACTATTCACCGTGGCAACTATCCGTGTTGGTGGAAACCGAGTCCAGCGCGTGAGGTATCATCGTCTCAAGATAGCGCGCCGCCTGCTTGTCATCGAAGAGGTCCGCCGTCTGATAGAGATGCTCCAGCATCTTGCGCTGGCATTCGGAATGCACGCTGGCGTGATCGCGGATCGCCGCTTCAAGCTCGGGAGTCAATCCGCGCTCGCTGCGAGCCAGCGTTTCGAGTTTCGCGTGGGCTGCGGTGATATTCCGGCACATGTTGGCACAGACGGGGCGATATGCGACGTGCAGTTCGCTCGCCTTTGCGAATTGATCGTCGGAAAGTTTCAGTTCGCTGCGCAGCCACGCGAGTTCCGGCATGGAGTCCAGCAGCACTTCGCTGTGGGCCGCCTGCCGGTGTGAACGCGTGATACAAAACGCGACGATGCCTGCAGCCAGCGCCAGCACAAGAAACAGAAGTCCTCGTTTCATCAACGGTGGGTGTGGGCGAAGGGGCTGATAGACCGAACGTAGGCGACCTCTCCGGCGGGTCCGGGTTTGCCGACATCCAGTCCCAACCAAACGCCGACAATCACCATCGCGGTGCAGGTAGTGGCAGCCACTGGTGGCAGCGCGAAGAATCCGAGAATGCGTTCCAGAGTCCGGCTTGCGCGAGGTTTCCAGCCGTTGGCCTCGGCCGCCTCAATGCGGAACCAGACATCGCGCTGGAAATCCGCAGGCAGCGGCACGGTGGCGTCCGTGTCCTTGAGCAGTTGGTCCAATTCAGAGTCATTCATGGCGTTTCGTGGGTAGCAGTTTCCCGGCGGTAATACCCCGCAGCTTGGTGAAACCCTTGCGGAATTTTCTACTTCGGGCAGGTAAAAAAAATCCGCCCCCGGCACCAGGACCGGAAGCGGATGGAGAAACGGTTTTCCTAACCGATCAGAGCGCCTTCAACGCAGCTTTCACCGCATCGAAGTTCGGGAGATCCTTCGGATGATCCTGCACTTCCGCGTATTGCACGACGCCTGCCTTATCGATGACGAAGGCCGAGCGCTTGGCCACGCCGCCCATGATAAGGTTCGCAGCGGGAAGGAATTGTTCGTAGGCGACACCGTAAGCCTTCGCGACCGCGTGTTCGTAGTCACTGAGCAGCGGAATGGTGATGCCTTCCTTTTCCGCCCACGCGGCTTGCGCGAAGGGATTGTCTCCGGAAATTCCGAGCACCTTGGCATCGAGCGCCTCGTATTCGGAAATGCCTGCGGAAATATCGCAGAACTCCGTGGTGCAGACGCCGGTGAAGGCCATCGGCACGAATAGCAGCACGATGTTGGATTTTCCGATGAGGTCACTCAGCGTGACGAGCTGCGGGCCTTCGGCGGTTTTGGTGACGAGGGTGAAATCTGGGGCTTGGTCTCCGACTTTGGTGGACATGATGTTTATGGTGTTGTGGTGGTGAGGCCGCGACCGTAGAACAACTCATCCGCCATGTCATACGATTTTTCTGAATTCGGCCAGCACCTCGGTTGCGGCAGTGGGATTGAAGAGCTAATGGAGGATCTGGGCCATGCCATGGCAAGTGGCGGGCCGGATCTCAAGATGCTCGGCGGCGGCCAACCGGCTAGGATTCCCGAAATCAACGCCGTCTGGCGGCGTAGGCTCGAAGAACTGATGGAGGAAATGGGCGGCCTCGAGCGCACTCTCACCACCTACGACCCGCCGCGCGGAAATCCACATTTCCTGCAAGCCATCGCCACGCTTTTCCGCGATACCTTCGGCTGGGATCTCGGCCCGGAAAACGTCGCCGTCACCAGCGGCGGCCAGACCGCGTTCTACTTCCTCTTCAACCTGCTCGCAGGCCGCATGCCGGATGGCAGCCACCGCAAAATCCTGCTGCCTCTCGTGCCGGAATACATCGGCTACTCGAACCAAGGCGTCAGCGGCGAACTCTTCCGCGCCGTCACACCGCTCATCGAAAAAACCGGACCCCACGAGTTCAAATACCGCGTTGATTTCGACAAACTCGCCATCACTCCGGACATCGCCGCCATCTGCGCCTCACGCCCGACCAATCCCACCGGCAATGTCCTAACAGATGACGAAATCGCACGTCTATCCGCCATCGCCAAGCAGCACGACATCCCTCTCATCATCGACAACGCGTATGGCGCGCCGTTTCCCGGCATCATCTTCGAAGACGCCACACCGTTCTGGGACAAACATGTCGTTCTAACATTCAGCCTCTCGAAAATCGGCCTGCCCGGCACCCGCACCGGCATCGTCATCGGTCCGCCGGAAATCATCCGCGCGCTCGGCTCCATGAGCGCCATCGCCGGACTCTCCAATCCGAACATCGGCCAGCAGATCACTCTGCCACTCATCCGCTCCGGCGAGATCCTCAGACTCAGCCGCGAGGTCGTGCGGCCATTCTATCAGGAAAAATGCAAGCTCGCCCGCGAAGCGGCGGCGCTAGCCTTCGGTGACGACATCGAGTGGTTCATGCACCGCAGCGAGGGCGCGCTCTTCCTCTGGTTCTGGTTTCCCGGCCTGCCCATCAGCTCCACGGAACTCTACAACCGCCTGAAAAAACGCGAGGTGCTCGTCATCCCTGGCCACTACTTCTTCTTCGGCCACGATGACCCGCACTGGAATCACCGTCACGAATGCATCCGCGTCTCTTACGCGATGGACGAGTCCATCGTCCGCGACGGCCTCCGCATCATCGCGGAAGAAGTCAGAGCCTGCTTGCGATAAGGAGGGCGGACGTCTCGTCCGCCAGTGGGGCTGGAGACCAGCCCCCTCCTCAAGTCACTCTCAACGCCATCTCGCTCTGCCAAAGCGTAAATTGATCGTCACTCAAACCTGCTTTGCCTGGGTTCCTCCGAATGTACCGCACCGCATTCGCGAAATGATCAAAGTCCCGGATCATCGTGTCTCGATAGTTCCTCTGCCAGATGCTTCCCTGCGCGATCTGTTTTGCAGAAACGGACTTCCATGCCTGGATGAGCTTCTCAAGCGGAACCATGGGCTTGAACAACAGATGCACATGATTCGGCATGATGACCCACGCATGATGCATCACACGCTCGCCTTGGAAATACATCAGGATATTCCCAAGTATTTCCCGGTTCTCAGAGTGCTTGAACAAACAGCAACCCGCGCCCTCATCCAGCCATCGTTCGATCTTCGCTGTGAAGCGTTGATGAAATTCCTTTTCCTGCTCCGGTGTCCACGGCTGCGGGTTCGTGGACTTCCATGCTCTGCTTTGTTCGATCCAGTTCCGTATCATTTCTTTAGGCAATGCATCGCCGAGCCGGAACGTGACAAACTGCATCACTTCACCCTGTTGCCAGTGCGGAAGTTTGTCTCCGTGTTTGAGAATCTCATGATCCGGATACAGATAATCCCGGGACATGAATGCATGATAAGGAGAGTGGTCGTCTCGTCCACACGATAAGGAGGGCGGACGTCTCGTCCGCCAGTGGGGCTGGAGACCAGCCCCCTCCTTACTCTTTCAATCGTATCACCAGCCTCCCCGGCTCCACCTTGAACTCCTCCACGCCTGCGATCCGCCCGTTTTTTCCGCCGATCGTCTCGCCTAACAAATCACGGCCCTTCAGTCCGCCGAGCCAGTCGTTCGGCAACGAGATGCCCCACACGGTCACGTCGTCCAGCACGAAGGCCGCCTTGCCGGGCACCTCGCTCACAAGGAAACGCGCACGGGCTTTCAAACGCTTGCCGCCTAACAGCGGCAAATCCGGATCGAGATCGGCTTCCACCCGCGCATGGATCGCGTTGGTGGCGAGTTCGAAACTCACGCTCTTGCCGAGAGTCGTGTTTTCATTGAGCAGGCCGTTGAGTTCACGCTCGGTGAGGATGATCTCCTTGCCGCCCTTTTCATACTTCGGCTCGGCGGGCTTTTGAATCGCCTCCACCTTCGCCTCGACCACCTGTTTTTCCTTTGCACTGAGTTCCACCGGCTGAATCGGACGGTTATGCCACCACCAAAGACCGCCAAGAACCAACGCGATGACTGCGAGAACAATGACGCCCTTGATGAGGCAGGAGTTCTTCCGGGAAACTGGCACGGCTGGATCCGACATGGCGTTTTCCTAATCCACGGCAACGCTCATGAAAAGTCCGCAATCCAAAAACCAGCCTCATTCAGTCGCAGCGAAATCCGTGTCCGCATCCTTCAAATCCAGCTCCTTGATCCAGGTGTTCCGGTAGCGCACGTCGTGGCCTTCGCATTGCAGTTTCAATCCGCCGGACGTGTCGGTGATGCCCTTACCGCCGTCGTTTCCACCGTCGATCCCGGACTTGGGCCCTTCCCAGTAAATCCATTTTTCATCGAGCATCTTGCGAGTGCCGTCGATGATGACTTCCGCTCCATCAATCGGCTTCGCCCCAACTCCGATCCCGGCAGATGCGGATGGCGCGATCAAGGTGATGAGTGTAAATGCGGTGAAGAGTTCTTTGGCAGTCATCGTTTGGAAAGATTATGAGTGAAGGCAGACCTCGTCCATTCGGAACGTGGGGATTTCATGGATTACCAGCCACTAGAGTCCGGTGTCGCATCCGACTTCAATAGACATGGAAAGTTAAATGCAAGAACTCCACATGGCTCTCGCCCCTGTCTTAAACGGAGAACAGCCATCTTGGCTGTATCGGAGTCCGGGCTTCCAGCCTAGACCGTACCCGGCATGAGTCATCCGAGACAGGCTGGAAGCCCATCCTCCAAACTTAACTTTACAGGCTACTCGGCCGATGCCGCGTTATTCGCTTTCCAGTCGCCACTCTCGAAGGGGGCGCTTCTCGCGGACGAGGCCGACCTTGGGAAAACCATCGAAGCCCAGCGGAATGAAAAGCGGCGCTCGCTTTTCGAGGCACAGGATGCGATTGACCGGCAGCGGGAGAATCTGATCACCCTCATCGAAGGGAAGCTCCTCCTGGAGGTCCGTCTGGAGCCGCTATTTCACCTCGCTTGGCGCATGAATTGACGAATTCGTAACAACTTTCGGAAAAAAATACCCGCTGGTAACAAAAATTTTTATTTGGTAACAATTTTTCTCACCTCGCCAGCCCCCGAAAGAATTTTCCGGAACGTCCATGCCTCACAACCGCCAGCTCACTCCAATCGGTTACCAATGGATCGCTCAACGCTTTGATGTAGAGCCGATTCCGCATTTCGTCGAGTCCTATCTGGCGCAGCCCGGTGTCCGCATTCGGGAACACGCGAAGGGACGTTCCCGGGAAATTTACCCCCATACTCAATACAATCCCGCGTCGGTGTTCGATCATCTGGAGTTTGCTCTCAAACGGGAGGGAATTCATCTGGAACTGCTCCGGCTGATTCTCCCGAAGATTCCTGAGAATGAAATGGCCTCCTTCGTCCGGTCAAAACCCACCGGAGCCAATGTCCGGCGCGTCTGGTACCTTTACGAACAGTTCACCGGAAAAAGCCTGCCGGTCACGGACATGACCATCGGGAACTACGTCGATCTGATCGATCCGGAAACCTACTTCACAGGTCCGGTGATGAAACTGCCCCGCTGGCGGATCAACCGCAACTTGCTGCATACGGTTCACTTCTCTCCCATGATCCGCCGCACGGCGCTGCTCCATCCGGCCAAGGCCGGGGAACTTCACGAACGTTGCGCGGATCTCGTCAGCGATGTGCCTCCGGAAGTGTTTCGGCGGGCGCTCCGCTACCTCTATGCGAAGGAGACTCGCACCTCGTACGCCATCGAGCACGAAACGCCGACCCAGGCACGGGCGGAGAAGTTCATGGCCCTCCTAGCCCAGTCTGCCACGGATGACTTCCTCAATAAGGAGGCTTTGATCCGGCTACAGAACGCGATTGTGGATCCCAGATATGCCGCGAAAACATGGAGGGAGAACCAGAACTACGTCGGTCGTACCCTGGCACCGGGCATGGAGGAAATTCATCTCGTCCCGCCCAAGCCGGATGACATCGGGCCGCTCATGGAGGAGTGGCTGAATCTCGCCATCCGGCTTTCCCGCTCATCCATTCTGCCGCCCATCGCGTCGGCGGCGGTGGTGGCTTGGCTTTTTGTCTATTTCCACCCTTTCGAGGATGGCAACGGGCGGATTCACCGTTTCCTGATTCATCATGTCCTGGCTCGGCGGAAGTTTGGCCCTGATGGCGTTCTGCTACCCGTTTCCGCGGTCCTACTTAACCGCCCCGCCGATTACGACGCGTCACTGGAACACTTCTCCGTGCCGCTCAAGGAGCGCACCGACTACGAATTGGACGAGCATGGCGGGATGACGGTGCGCAACGTCACCAAGGATCACTTCCGCTACATCGACTGCACCGTCATTGCGGAAGCCCTTTACGCCTTCATTGAAGAAACCATCGAAAAGGAACTGCCCGCCGAATTCCGCTTTCTTCAACACTACGATGGCGCACGTGCCGCCATGCGCGATGTCGTGGACATGCCGGAGCCCGCCGCCAATCTTTTTCTTCGTCTCTGCCTCCATAACAACGGCCGCCTTTCCAAGAACAAACGCAAGCTGCCCGCCTTCGAGAAAATCACTCCGGCGGAAATCACCGCTTTGGAAAACGCCATCATCCACGCCTACGGCCTATCGGAGTCCGGTCCTCTTCCGATAGCCGATGGAGACGCCACCGCGGATTGACTCCTGATTCATTCCCATGTCTTCCAAGAAAACCAAACTCGAACTCACCTGGATCGGCAAGGAGCGCCGGACGAAGCTGGAGCCGCGCATCCTGCTGGAGGAGTCGGATGTGTCACATCATGCGAAATTCCGAGTATGCGAATGGCCGCATTTTCACTAGAGCCAGTCTCGAACAGCTTGGCTGCATGGCTGGACATACTTTTCCCAGAATCTGCTTGGACGACGCACGAATGGTCCGTCGCGTTTGTCATCAAATCTGCTGTTGTGGAGAAAGAGAACCGTCGAGTTTTCGGTGATTACAGCCACGGATTTTCCATTTTGAGCGTGCCGCATTGCTTCTTTTGTCACGTCCACACAGAGGGCTGTATCCGACGCGACGACAAACACATCGTATTTCGGCAGTCCTTCTAGGGTCGGCACAACATGATTGCCGAGACGAACAATTTCAGGAGAGGGATTGTTTTCAGGCTCTTCCGTACTGAGCGCCAGATGAAACCTGAAAACCATGTCGCCAGCCTCAAGTTGGTAGCTAGCTGCTCCCGCCTCGCCAGTTCGACAAAGGATCGAATACCAGTCTTTCAAATTGGTCTTTTGATTTGCCACAAGCCGGACTCGACCAAATTGACTGTAGCCATACATGTAGTCGAAAACCTCTTGATCTGTGACTCGCGGCCCGTCCTTTTGGTTCAATGAAAAATGGCCATCAAGATGATGATACACTGTTGGTGTCGAATCGAATCTTGAAAAGTAAACTGCCGCTCCGGTGGACAGGATAATCAAGCACACGACGAGCAAGAGCCCCGCGCGCTTCTTCAGGTTTTTCGGGACATCTGTATCCTTTTCGGGCATTGCGCTGATTTGAAATTCAGTGAGCCGCCAGCCAGTTCGGGCCGGTGCCGTGTTCTACTTCTACGGGGACGTCATGCGGGAGGGGCAGGGCGCTGCGCATGAGGTGGAGGATCTTGGGAACGAGTTCATCCGCTTCGTTTTCAGCGAGGTCGAAGACGAGTTCGTCGTGGACTTGCAGTAGCATCTTTGTTTGATACGGCTTTTCTCGTAGCAAGGCGTCGATGCGGATCATGGCGAGTTTGATCATGTCCGCTGCGGTGCCTTGGATGGGCGTGTTGATGGCGGCGCGCTCTGCGTTGCCACGGATGTTTTGGTTGCCGGATTTGAGGTCCGGGAAATAACGGCGGCGGCCTGAGAGGGTCTCGACATAACCGGACTCGCGCGCTTCGGCGACGGTGTGTTCCATGAAGTTTTTGATCGCTGGATACTCGCGGAAATAGGTCTCGATGATGGTGGAGGCTTCGGCGCGTGGAATGGTAAGACGCTGGCTGAGACCGAATGCGGAAATGCCGTAGATGATGCCGAAGTTCACCATCTTCGCGGTGCGGCGCATGTCAGAGGTGACGTTTTCCGGCTCCACGACAAAGACCTTCGATGCGGTGATGGTGTGGATGTCGATGTTGTTGCGGAAGGCCTCGATCATGGTGGCGTCGTTGGCTAGAGCGGCCATGACGCGGAGTTCGATCTGGGAATAATCGCAGGAGAGTAAGGTGAAGCCGGAGCGCGGCACAAAGGCCTTGCGAATCTTGCGACCGGCTTCAGATCTAACTGGGATGTTCTGCAAGTTGGGATCGGACGAAGCGAGACGGCCAGTGGCGGCGACGAGTTGGTGGAAATGGGTGTGGATGCGGCCGGTTTGCGGAACGATGTGAGTGGGCAGCGAGTCGAGGTAGGTGGACTTGAGTTTGGTGGCCTCGCGCCATGAGAGGATGTCGCTGATGATGGGATGTTTGCCTTCGAGGGTGGAGAGGGTTTGCTCGTCGGTCTTGTATTGGCCGGTCTTGGTTTTCTTCGCCTTGTCGGTGAGGCCGAGCTGGTCGAAGAGGATTTCACCGAGTTGTTTGGGCGAGGCGATGTTGAATGATTTATCGGCGTGGCCGTGGATGGATTTGGCGAGTGTGTCGATCTGCTGTTGGAGCTCCACGCCGATGTCCTTGAGTGCGTGGGGATCAATGGCGATGCCTTCCATTTCCATGCGGATGAGCACTGGCAGGAGCGGGCATTCGATCTCATGGAGGATTTTTCCCTGCCCCGCTTCTTCTAACAAGGGGCGGATTTTCGCGGCGAGTTGGAAGGTAACATCCGCGTCCTCGGCGGCGTATTCGGCGAGTTTTTCCAAGGGGATGGATGCGATGTCGAGATCCTTGGAAGCTTTGCTTTGTTCCGCGAAATCGAAGAGATCACCGGATGGAGGCGGAGTGGCTGCGGGCTGGGCGATGTGCGCGAGTTTGACCGGCGTGTAGTTGAGCAGGATTTCCGCGAGGTAGTCCATCGAGTGGCGGCGCTCGGGCGCGACCAGCGTATCGGCGAGCATGGTATCGAAAAACGGGCCGCTGACTTCGATGCCGTGGTTCAATAAGACCGAGAGATCGTATTTGAGATTGTGGCCTATCTTTTCGGCGTTGCCGGAGAAGAGGGATTGGAGATTGGGGATTTGAGATTCGGAAAACGGGAGATACCAAGCTTCATGGGATTTCCAGGAGAATGCGATTCCTAACAACTTCGCGCCGAAGCGGTCGAGGGAGGTGGTTTCAATGTCGAAGCAGAAGGTGGATTGTTTGGAGAGTTCGGTGAAGAGTTGTTGTTGGAGTTCCGGGGTGTTGGCGAGGTGGTAGTTGTGATCGAGGTCGCGGATGGTGAGGAAGGTCTCGAAGAGGGTAGGGGTTTCGGGGAGGGGATCTGTGGGAGATGAAGCGGACGGACTGAAGTCCGCGCTACGTTCTCCGAAGAGCCGCTTCGTGAGGGAGCGGAACTCGAATTCATTGAAAAGCGTCTTCACGGCCTCGTCATCGCGTGGCGAGAGCACGAGGTCTTCCCATGTCACCTTCACCGGCACGTCGATGATGATGGTGGCGAGATCCTTGGAGAGCAGCGCCTGATCCGAGTGCGTCTCGACGAGTTCCTTTTGCCTGCCCTTGAGTTTGGAGGCGTTGGCGATGAGGTTTTCGATGCTGCCGAATTCGGCGATGAGTTTCTGCGCGGTCTTCGGGCCGATGCCGGGGATACCGGGAATGTTATCGGACGCGTCGCCCATCAGACCTAATAAGTCGATGATGTGATCCGGCTCGGCGACGCCCCAGATTTCGGGGAGTTTATCGAGGGTAATGATTTCGTGGTCGGTGCCCTTGCGGCCGGGTTTCCACATGAAGGATTGTTTGGAAACGAGTTGGGCGAAGTCTTTGTCCGGCGTGACCATGAAGGACTCGAAGCCGTCTGGCTCGGCGCGTTTTACCAGCGTGCCGATGATGTCGTCGGCCTCGAAGCCGTCGAGTTCGAGCACCGGGATGTGGAAGGCGCGGCAGAGAGATTTCACATGCGGGATGGTGGCGGCGAGTTCTTCCGGCATTTCATCGCGCTGTGCCTTGTAGGCCGGGTATTTCACATGGCGTGGGGTGGGGGCGGAGGTGTCGAAAGCGACGCCGATGTGCGTCGGGTTTTCCTTTTCGAGGATGGCGAGCAGCGTGTTGATGAAACCGTAAAGCGCCGAGGTGTTGACACCTTTGGAATTGCGGATCGGTGCCTGGATCAGGGCGAAATGTGCGCGATAAATCAGGGCCATGCCATCGAGCAGGAAGAGGCGTTTCATGGCGCAAGATTGTCGCGCTGAAAGCGCTGCGTCCAGAGAATCCCCGGCTGGCGAACCGGTGTCTCGGATTCAATACGCCTTCTGGATCTGGACGCCCTTGTTCGGTGTTTGGCGGCGTTGGCTGTTCCATTTCTCGTTGTTGTCCTTCTGGATGACATCGTTGCACTTGAACAGGTTGCTGTTGTAATCAATGCCTTGTTTGAACCCGAAATCCGAAGTTGATTCGAGAATACCTGCCGTAAAACCACCGAAGCACTGAGAACACTGACGATATTGATGAAGCACGAAAAGTGCATTACCCATTAGCCCAAGAAAATCAGTTCCTTCAGTGGTGCTCAGTGTTTCAGTGGTTGAAAATGCCCTAATTACCATCCAGCTTCGGAGTTCGGGTTCAACACAAGTTGCGGCTGTTGCGGCTAGCCTTGCTGTCGTTGTCGTTCGCTTCAAAACTTTCGAGTTATTTCAGGAGAAACGCAGCGGCTTGTGTGAAGCCGCCAATCCTAGACGGTAGAAATGGTAAAGTCGGATGGTAGCCTCCGTTCATTAAATCGAAGCGGGAGGATCTTCCGGCCCTCATTCATAAGCTTGGCTTGCTCATGCCAGATTTGAGGCGGGAGTTTCCACTACGATGATGGCGGTCTTCGGTTCCGTGGCACGCGGCGAAGCAACTCCCGAGAGTGATTTGGATATCCTTGTGAATGTCGATCCGTCAACCGGGCTCGAATTCGTGACCTTGGCCGAGAGGCTGGAACGGGATCTTGGCAGGAAGGTCGATTTGGTATCACGCCGCTCCATTCGTCCTTCGCTGTGGAAGCAAATCGAAGCGGAACTGTTGCATGTCGAAGCGTGACGCCGGAGTGGATCTGGAAATCGTCTGGCGTGTGATCACGGAAGCCATGCCGGATATGGTGAAGAGGATTTCAGAGATGGAATGATAAAAACCGGTTGGCTGGGCCGCTTTAGCTCGTGCGCTAAAGGATTGTTAGGAGTTCGCGCTTCAGCGTGTCTTCACGATGGGCAAGCTGAAGCTTGGACTCCATAGCTTGGACTCCAGTTGTTAGTCGCGGGTGATTTCCAGCGTCACATCCGTTCCAGCGGGGAGTGAAACGAGGCGTTGGCTGGTGGTCTTGCCTTCAGCGATCTTCGCTCCTTCGCTGGTGATTTCTTTGATGGTGGTGGGCGTTTCTAATGAGAGCTGCTGTGCTTTCGCGGAGTTGAGAGTGACACGGATCTTTTTCCCATCCCATTTCAGTTCGCGGATGTGGACGGCTCCGCGGCAGAGCACGCCTTGGATGCTGCCCTTGTCCCATTCCTTCGGCAGCGCGGGCAGCAGGCGGATTTTTCCGGGGGCGGAATCGGCGAGCATCTTGATGATGACGGAGGGCTGGCCGCCGCTGATGTCCATGTTGAACAGCGAACGGCGGTTGTGCATGGAGGCGAGGTTGTTGAGCCAGAAGCCGTTGACCAGATGCTTGAGGCAGTGATAGGCGATCTCGCCATGACCGAGGCTGGCGGATGTCTGTCCGAGCTGGACGATGCCGAAGGACATGAAGCCGCGCTTGTTGTCCTTCCAGTAGCGTTCGAGCTTGTCCTCGACGCTCTTGATGAAGGCGCTGCGGAGCGCTGGGCTGTTAGCAATCTCGTCAGGCAGTCCGTCGTAGAGCGGATAGAGTTGTGACGAGTGGCGGTGCGCGTCGTTGTTGCCGAGCTTGGGTGTGAGCCACTCTTTGATGATGCCGTTTTCAGCGATGGCATAGTCCGGCATCTTGGTGAGCATTTTTTCCCAGTGAGGAATCTTGTCGGCGTTCTTGCCGAGCTTGCGCGAGGCGGTGATGACGTTTTCGAGAACCTCCTTGGCGGAGGCTACGTCCATGGTGGCGTTGAAGGTGGCTTGCGATTTGGAACCCTCCGGCCAGTTCTCGGGCGATTGCGCGGGTGAGAGGATGTATTTGCCATCCGGTCCTTCATAAACGAAGTCTTCGAAGAACGCGGCGACTTTTTCCATGTAGGGCAGTGCGCGTTCGGCGAGGAACTTCTCGTCCTGCGTGTAGAGATAGTAGTCGTAGAAGTAATGCGCGGCCCATGGCGCTCCGGCGATCCACATGGCTCCGGCGAAGTCTTCGCAGAGCGCGTTGTTGTAGCCGTGTGTGGATGTGCGTGAAGGCAGCACCACTCCACGGCAGCCGTAATATGCCATCGCGTTGTGTTCCATGCCGGGAACGATCGACTCGATGTAGCTGATGTATGCCAGCATCAGCTCCGGCGTATTGCCCATGCAGTTGGCGGCGATGGCGGAAGGGACGTTGCCATTGTGCGTGAAGTCGCTGGCCCAGCCGGGCACATAGGTGCCGCCCCAAACGCCTTGCAGGTTCGGCGGGAGTTCGCCGGTGGAACAGATGATGTTGTAGCGCCCGGCATCGAATTGTTTCTCCAACCACGCGCGGTTGATCTTATCGAAGGTGTTTGCCTCCATCAGCTCCTCGGTGGTTTTCTTGTGATCCTCACCGCCGCCGAGATCGAGTTTCACCCGGTTGAAAAGCCCGCCGTGAATGGCGGCGTGGGATTTCAAGAGCGCGTCATAGTCCGTGGAAACTGAGGCGAGCTTTTGCTTTAAGACTTCCTGTTCGGATTTCCCGGCGTCCTTGAGCAAGCGGAGATCGACTAACAGAAGCGCGCTGTCGGCTGCCTTGATCGTGAGTGTGCCATCATCTGCAACCTCGGTGGAGCCGCCGTTGACCACCAAACGGCCACGTCCTTCGAGTGCCTGGATGCTGCCGGGATAGGATCGGAGGAAACGCGCGCTGAAGGTGAGCCAGTCCGCTCCCGCGCCGCTCTTCAAATCGCCGAAGTGTTCCTTGAAGCTTTCGTCGGATTTCTTGGCGATGTCGCTGTCGTCATTGAACTCGTCGCTAGGTTCACGCGCTTCGAGCCGGAGTTTGACGTTGAGTGATCCGGGTTTGGGGCCGGTGAGTTTGATCACGGCGACGCCGTCCTTGCGCGAGACGAACATGCGGCGCTGGAAGGCTCCACGGTCATCCGCCCAATGGACTACGATCTCGCCGGTTTGGAAATCGACCGAGCGCGCGTAGTCACGCACCTCGCCCTGCGAGTCGCTGTCGAGAGTTAGATCAAAGGCCGGGACGTAGTAATCCGGGTACATGAAACTCTTCTGGCCGGAGAGTTTGAACTGGAGTTTTTCGGCTTCCTTGTATTTCCCCTCCTCGATGAGCTTGCGGATTTCTGGCAGGCGGGCAGACTGATCCGGCGGCATGTGCGGTTTTCCCATCGGCATGAAAAGGCGCTCGTGGTTGAAGATGATGCGCTCGTTGAGCGGACGGCTCAACGCGTTGATGGCGAGCGTGCCGTTGGCGGTGATCAGGCCCTCCTCCCAGTTTTTGGCGGGGCGGATGCTGACGAAGCCGCGTTCTGGAAAAGGCAGCGGCGCGGCGGTGGTGATTGAGGCTAACATGGTGGTGGTGATGGCGGTGAGAGTGATGAACGGGTGCGCCGGGGATTTCATGGTCATGATGAAATGATTTCCAAAGCGGGTTTTTTCATTTGCCGCAGCCGATACTTGCGGAACTTGCCGGTTTGATCAAAGGATGCGCCGCGCTCGCCGCAATTTGGCACCACGACGGACGCAATCGGAGAGTGGAGAATAACTCGGCCGTTTCCTAACCTGACTTCATCATGAAAACCAGCCCACGCATCGACTCGCACCAGCATTTCTGGCACTACAATCCCGCCGAGCACGTTTGGATGAACGACCAAATGGGCTGCCTGAAACACGATTTCCTACCGGACGATCTTGCGCCGCTGCTGAAATTCGTCGGTTTCGATGGCAGCATCGTGGTGCAGGCACGGCAGAATCTTGAGGAAACGCGTTGGCTGTTAGAGCTGGCGGATGGTCATGATTTCATCAATGGCGTGGTCGGTTGGGTGGATCTGAGATCAACGGAACTGACCGCGCAGTTGGAGACATTTTCCAAACATCCGAAACTCGTGGGCGTGCGCCACGTCGTGCATGATGAGCCGGATGACGAGTTCATGCTGCGGCCGGAATTTCGCCGTGGCATCGCGTGCTTGAAGGACTACGGCCTGACTTATGACTTGCTGCTTTTCCCGAAGCATCTGCCCGTTGCAGTGAAGCTGGCTGAGGAATTTCCCGAGCAGCCTTTCGTGCTCGATCACATCGCGAAGCCCGCCATCGCCGAAGGTCTGCTCACGCCATGGCGCGAGGACTTGCGCGCACTCGCCGCGTTTCCGACGGTCTTCTGCAAACTCTCCGGCATGGTCACTGAAGCGAAGTGGAACGGCTGGAGCCCGGCGGATTTTCACACCTATCTGGACATCGTGATCGACGCATTCGGCACGGACCGAGTGATGATCGGTTCCGATTGGCCGGTCTGCACTCTCTCCGGCGATTACCCGTCCACCATGGGTGTCGTGACGGATTACGTGCGGAAATTCTCGCCTGAAATCCAGTCCGCGATACTCGGTGGAAACTGCGCGCGCTTTTACGGAATCGAAGGCTGAAGATCAGCGCGTGGCAGGGTCCAGCCGCTTATTGATTTCGCGGGCTAGGCTGGCGACATGCTGAGAGTCGAACATCGTCAGGTGTTTGCCATCGACGTTGACGATTTCGATGGAATCGACCAAGGGACGCCAGCCGTAGTCGTCGGGAATGTCGAACTTGTCATCGGTGGCGCGCGATTTGAAGAGCGTGATGTGGCAACCGAGCGGCGCGGGCTGATAGGCTTTCATCGACTCCCAATGAGTCTCGCGCACCTTGAGCATGCGGAGTTGGCTGTGAGGCTCGGTGACACCGCTACTGCGTGCGGCGCGGATTTCAAACCGGACTCTGAAGTGAGTGGCGATGCCTTCGCGGGTCCGTTTTAGGATGCGGCCGATTTTTCCTAACAGACCCGGATGCTCTTGGGTATCCCAGAAAACCTCAGCACGCTCGAGCAGTCTGTATTGCCTGATGGGAGCAGCCGGATTGATGGTGTCGAAGAGTCCGGCGAACGCGACGGTTTCGCCTGCGGCCAAGAGTCTGCGCGCGATCTCGATGACGAGCAGGCCGCCGTAGGAATATCCGGCAAGATGGTAAGGACCACTCGGCTGGTGCTGGCGCAGCGCCTCCACATAAGCAGCCGCAGTTTCCTCCACCGGAATGGGAACGGCCTCATCATCCGCAGAGAGGGCAGGGGACTCGATGGCGAGCAGCGGTCTGCCCGGTGGAAGTTTTTTCGCCAGATCGCGATAAAAGAAAACGCCGCCGTCACCGCCGTGAATGCAGAATAAAGGAGGAAGGTCACCCTCTGGTCTCACTGGCACGATGATGGAGTGCGCAGTTTTATTTCCCGTCTGCTCGCGATCAATCGCCTCGCCTAACATCCTTGGCGTAGGAGCTTGGATCAGGGCGGCCATCGGAATCCTGACCTTCCATTCCTTGGCGATGCGTGCAAAGAGCCGGAGCGCTGCAAGCGAATGCCCGCCAAGCTCGAAAAACGATTCGTCGCGACCGATGGTCCGCACTCCTAACAACCCGGACCAGACCTCTGCCAACCACTTCTCGGTAGGCGTGGCGGGCGGCTCGGAGGAAACGTGGCTGCTGCCGGTGAGTAGTGGCTCGGGAAGCTGGCGGCGATCGAGTTTCCCGCGCTCGGTGAGTTTGAATTCCTCCACGGCGGCCCAGCGAGTCGGGATGGCAGCGGCGGGTAAGTGAACCGCTGCGAAGGCCGCGAGTTCACCGGGCCATCCGTCTTCGGGTGTTAGATTCCAGCGGACCCATGCGGCGAGCTGGCTGCCTCCGGCATGACCGGGCACCGGCCCTGCGTGTGCGGCGGATACACCGGGAAATGATTCCAGCACGCGGATCACTTCGTTCGGCTCGATACGGTTGCCACGGATCTTCAGTTGATCGTCCTGACGACCTAGGAAACGCAGTTTTCCGTTAGAGTCCCAGCAGACCCGGTCGCCGGTGCGGTACCACCAGCGGTCATCGATGAAATGAAACGAGGCGCTTGTTCGGTCAGGCTGTTGCCAATATCCAGGCCCCACGCAGATGCCACCTAGCCAGAGCTCGCCAGCGGCAGCCGGCGGCATACGCCGTCCTGATGAATCGCCGATGCGTGCGAAGACTCCCGGCAGCGGACGCCCGATCGCCGGATCACCCGCTTCGTTCCAATCACCCCGAATCAATTCGGCTGTGCCGACGATGGAGGCTTCGGTAGGGCCATAAGTGTTGATGAGCAGGTGCTGGCGGCCGCCTGCGGCAAACCAATCTTTAAGAGCGGCGGCGGATGCGCGTTCACCACCGATGATGGTGGTGCACACGTTGTTAGGAATCGTTTCCTGCTCGGAAGCCATCCACGCGCACCATGCGGCCCAATGCGCTGTGGATAGATCCAGCACCGTGATTTCCGCAGTGCGGATGAAGCGTTGGAACTCATCAAGATCCGCTGCGAGATTCTCCGGTCTTGGCACCAGCGTGGCTCCGCTCAACAAGGTGGAAAGCAGCTCTTCCAACGAGGCATCGAAACCGGGCGATGCAAACTGTAGCAGCCTCGTGCCAAGCGCGATGCCCGCCATGCCTGCGATCCCGCGCGCTTCATTCGTCACGCCGCCATGCACCATCATCACGCCCTTGGGTTTGCCCGTGGAACCGGACGTGTAGAGAATGGACAAGACGTCACGCGGATCGCTGGGAAGCTCGGCGGTGCAGGATTTTCCGGATGCGCCATCCACATTAAGACATGGCAACGAAAAGTCCGCACAGCGTTCGGGATCATCACTGAGCATTAACAGCGGAGCGGCATCCTCGATGATGGTGAGCAGCCGGTTTTTCGGCAGAGCAGGATCGAGCGGCACGTTGATGGCTCCGATGCGGGCCATCGCCAGCAGCACTACGGCGAGATGTTTTCTGGACCAGAGGATACTGGCGACGTTCTGCCCGTGACTCACTCCGGCTTCCTGCAAACAAGCGGCCAGATGTTCCACCTGCGCGTCTAACTGAGCGTAACTGATCGCCTCATCCGGCGTCCACAACGCGTAGGCCGGACCATGTTGTGCCACCGCAGCACGCCATGCCTGCGCAAGGTGCTGATGGGCCGCTGGCTCGCCACCGGATTCCCAGCTTGTTAGAGTTTCACGGTTTGAAACGGGAAGCGCCGTGGGATCATTGGCATCGTCCGTGATCGCCAGAACGATGGACGCCCAGTGATCGAGCAATGCCTGCGCCGCGCCCGCGCCGAAGGGCGTGCCGCTGGCCTCCACTTCCAGTCGTAACTCTGGCTGAATCCACGCGCTGGCGAGCAGTGGCGCGCCGCTGAACTCGTGCAGATGGATGGACTCGATCAAGTCCGTGCCGCCTAACTGATGTTGCAGGCATCCGCGTTCCACCATCACCACACCGCCGGGCCAAGGGCCGCCAGTTTCATGAAACAATTCCGGCGGCAGATCCTGCGGTGAAACACATTCGATCGCGCGCATCTCCAGCAGCTTCCGGCGTAAATCCTGCAGTGCAGGTTTCGCTTCCGCCGCACGGTCGATCACGAGCGGCATCGTGTTCATGGAAAATCCGGCGCTTGCTGTCATCGGCGGACCCGAGCGGACTTGTCCCACCAGCACGGCATCCACACCAGCGGCGCACGCGACTGCCTGTCCCCACGCCCATGTTAGAAGTGACGCGGCGGTGACTTTCATCTCCAGTGCGGCTTGCTCTAAGCGGCTGACGTTCTCCGCGCCGAGCGCGTGCTGAAGGCGCACGGGCTTGCCATTCTGATCCTGATAGAACTCCGGCACCGCAGACTCGATCCTCGCAAACTCACTCCGGTGAAAAACAAGCGCGGCCTCGATCTCAGCTGCATTCGGCGTCTTGGAAACGGCAAGCTCCAGCGATTCGGGATCATCGTTTCCAGTCAGACGAGTTAGGAACGCGCGGAGAATTTTCGTGATCGATCTGCCATCCAGCAGCGCATGGTGAAAGGTCCAAACGAAGCGTCGTTCGGACGGCCAAAACGTCACGCGCCACGGCAATCCGCCTTCGAGATCGAGAGCTTCCTCGCGGTCTTTCGCCAGCCACTCGTCGAACGATGACGGGAACACATCCAACATACGGATTTGCGGCACTGCGGATGTTTCCCGCATCGCCAGCGGCTCTCCGTCTTGAAACAAGAACATCGTTCTCAGCGCGGCGGTTTCTCTAACCGTTTCCAGCCATGCGGGAAGCACCCGCTCGAGCGCAGTCGGTGAAAACACGATCTCCACCTGCTCAATGTTCCTGCCGCCGTAGGCGAGCGTATCACGCAGCATCGCCGCTTGAAGAGGGCTGATCTGTGGGTTCTCCACCGTCATGCTGCGGCCTCCTCTCTTTTTCTCAAACGATCCACTAGTTTTCTTCCCGTGTCTGATCCCAGAAAACGCGCGAGCCATGCCGACACGAGCGGGATACGTGGCAGGATGATCACATCGTGCAGCTCCCGCCGCTTCATCGCCCAGTGACGGTGCCACTCGCAATCGGCTACGAAGTTGATTTGATCCACATCCCCCGCAGCGCTGGCGTGTTCCACCACCTTTTCAATCAGAACGTTGCCGGGCGTGGACGAGGAATAGCGCTCGTCGTATCCGATCTTCAGCAGATAGATTGTGCGCCGGACGCGCACCGCGTAGTGCGCTCCGATCGTCGTTCCGTCACCTTCGATGAAGTTCCATTCCATCCACCCGGCAGCGGCGTATCGTTCCGCTGCGAGCTGGCAGAACCGTGCGTTGGCGGGCATAGCCTTGATGGAAGTGCTTTCCCGCCCTTTCCATCCGGCATTCTCGACCACCTCGAAACGCCGCATGTTTTCATGCACGGAACGGCTTTCTTCACGACATAGAAACCGCAGGTCGGGAAACGCCTGAAGCTTCTTCAGTCCGCTTCTTAACTGTCGCTTGAACTTCGATGACAAGCGCTCATGGAAGACAGTCAGTTCCGAGGGAACTTCGATGTAGTTTTCCGCGCTCGATTGGAACGCGATGGCTGCCAGCTTCTTGTCCGGCTTCGCGAGCTGTGCCATGGTCGGTGATAGCCCGGGTATCTCACGGATGCGGATGAGCGGCCAGGTCCGTGGCATGCACGATAGGTAAGCGGTGAAAATTTCAATCAACTCTTCGCGTCCCGGCAGCGTGAGGCAATCCACCGATCCCGTGTGCATGCTGTCGAACGGCGTCTTCATCAACAACAGCCTGAAACCCAACGCTCCGTATGCACGTGCAGCGATGAGTGGCAGCACTCCGATCAACTGATCGCGCTCGTATGCGAACAGGCAAAGCCATGACTCCGCTTCCTTGATCTGCGTTTCCATAAACGCGCTGATCTGCGCATACGAAGTCATCGGAGACGCGACTGTGGAATCCAGCAGTAGCTGGTTCCACGCATGTTCATGCGCGGCCAGTCCATCCACCGAGCGGACGTCGAGAATCCGCAGATCACCCGGCGGGTTGAAACGCCATGGCTCCGGCAGCAGCATGATTTCAGGTCCAGCGTTCATGGATGGGTTTCGCATTTTTCCTGACGATGCATTCTAGCGAGAACGCGTCTTTTAATACCGGACAGAACGCGCTTGGGGAAGCTTCCTTCCGGCGGATTGATCGGCTCGCTCAGGCTCTCGGGCCAGAGCCGTCCGATCATCAGGCGGAGGAATTCATAGCGTGGTGCGCGGCGCATGGCTTGGTCCACCCCCAGCATTAGCTCTAACAGTACACGGCAGTTCAACGGCGCAAAACTTTCCTGCACGATGTCGAACTCGCTGCGCACCTTGCCTTGCCAGCGTCCTGCCATCTGCTCCCAACAAAAAAGATCGAGCACGTCCAGCGGCTGCCGCACTGCGTTTTCGAGCCAGCGCGACAAGGCCTTCACCGCGAATGGATGCGGGCCGAAGCGGCTTAGTTTCGCAAGCTCTTCCGCAGTAATGATGCCAGGGTCTGAGTGCTTGCCATGGAAGTAGCGTTTCACGATCTCCGCCACATCTCCGGTGACGCATACATGATCCTGCGGGAAACATTCGTGAAGCGCCTGGATATCCGCGCTGTAGGCGGCATTGGCGGAGGCGTTGTTGCGGCGCACCAGTTCCTTGAACGCCGCGTCCACCGTCTCCGGGTAGGGCACGAGATGATGACTCACGCCGAGTTTCTCTAACAACCGCTGCGGCACGGCGATGTCACGCGACTTCGCGGTGTCACCGGGGTAGCAGATGGTGAAGGTGTGGAGCGAGGATGCACGCGACTGGTTAAGGGCCAGCACGAGTCGGCTGTCCCAGCCGGCGGTCATGGGAATCGAGAGCGGAAAACGACGAGCTGCGCTTTCTATGATGCCGCCGAGCATGGCGATGGACTGCTGGAGCGCATGTTCCTGATTCACTTCCGGCGGACGCGTCTGCGGCCAGTAGCGGGATGACTTGCGGTCATGCAGACTCAGTGAATGATTCGGCAGCAGTGCAGTGATTTCCTGATAGAGAGTGGTGTCCCCCGGCATCCAGTAGATTTCGAAATCATCGACCTTGCGCGAGCGGATGAAATCAACCGCCTCCGGGTCCATCGTAAGGCCGAGTTTTTCCGCCATCACGGCGGGTTCCGATGCGCACATGAACGGCCCGTCGTAATCGCTCGCGGTGAAGAAGACCTGACGCTGCGCACAGGCGTCGTGCAGCACCATCGTTTGTGCGCCGTGATGAACGATGAGAACCCAGCGGCCACCGAGTTTCCCGGCGGCTCCGTGAAGATTATGGGTTTCAGCCAAGCGATGAAGAATCTCCGCATTGCCGTCCTGCGGGTGTTCCGGATTGAGCGCGAAACCCAGGAGTGTTAGAGACGCGGCCTCATCGCCCACATGGGTGAGTTCAAGATCGGGATGGACGCTGAGGTGGAACTCCGAACCGATGCGCAGCCGCGCCCCATCCGCTAACAGAAGCGCCGGATCCGTCGTCAACACGAACTGACGGCGGAAAAGCAGGCCACCCAGTCCGGGCGCGTGTTTCATGCTGGATTCCGTCATGATCGCTCGTCGGTTGAGGCTAAGTCCAAGCGTCTGCAAAGCACCCAGTGTGATCCTGTGTGGCAGAGAAGTTCGATGTGACGCGCCATGAATTGAAACTCCATCCGCTGCGCTTTGAACTCATCGCGCAGTCGCTCGAAATCCCGCGCGGGCAGCCCGGCGGCCACCGTGACATGGAAGCGGAAACCCGCACCTTCGATTGGTAAGGGCGCGAACCCGAGCGCGGACTTGAGATCGCGAAGAAGTCCCTGCCGCATCGTTTCCAGTGCGGGGTTGGGTTTCACATCCAAGAACAGAATTCCCTCATCGAAGGTGTCGAAGCCGTCGATCTCTATCGGAATGGAATTCATCCGCGCAGCCACTTTTTCGAGAAAGGCCACCGCCGCACTGATGTCGGTCGCGGGGAAGCCCATCTTGAGCGTGATGTGCGGCTGGGACTCCAGACCATCGTGCGTGCCATAGCTCTGGAGGATCGAGAACTGCTGCCTGACCACTTCATGCGCGATCTCGTCCGGTAGCGGAATGACGATGGCGAGTTGCATGGGTCCGGTATCGCGCTCCGAGCACAATCTGCGGCCAGCGGCACGCAGCCGTCTCACGATCCGCCTGAGGATCGTGTGCTTGGGGTGTGAGCTTGGTTTTTCGCAGGCCATCGGATTTCGCGCCTTCCTTCCCCATTCGCCTTGGGATACTTGAGTTCGAGCCGTCACTCAAGTCAGTCATGCGAATAGATTCGCACGATTTCGTATGGGGCGGAAATTTCCGTCATTACCTAGCAAGGGAGAGGGGGGCAACCCGAACATCATGCCCGTGGAATCCACTGCGGCCATCACGCAATCACGTGTGCGCATCCTCCGGGGTATGAAAAAATGGTGCGCACGAGAGGACTCGAACCTCCACAGGGTTGCCCCTACTAGAACCTGAATCTAGCGCGTCTACCAATTCCGCCACGCGCGCACTGAGGGTCTTTCGACCGGGCGGGAAAACAGCACGCCGGAAACGGGATTGCAACCCCGTTTTCAAAAACATCGGGATAAATCCGGCATCGGAAGCCCTTTCCTGCGGCAGTTTTCAGCGTTGCCAAACAGACCTGCTCTCAACCACGCTGCCGCCCATGCAAAAGGCCACTCCTCTCGTTCTAGTGCTGATTCTGGCGGCCTCGGCGGCATTCCTCTCACTTCGCACGAGGGAAAATCCGCCGCCTGTTCCGGCTGCGGTCGTCGAGTCACCGAAACCCGTCGAAATCCCGCCGAAGGGCGAAGCCGCACCCACCACCAAGACCGATGCGGCTATCGCCAAAGCCAAACCACGCCCGTGGCCGCAGGCTGCGTCGGACATCGCGCCGGACACCACCGCCACCTTCGGCACGCTCGATAACGGCATGCGCTACATCATCTATCCGAACACCGAGCCACCCAAGCGCGTCTCGCTGCGCCTGCACATCGCTGCTGGCTCGCTGATGGAAGCGGACGACCAACGCGGCCTTGCGCATTTTCTGGAGCACATGGTTTTCAACGGCACCAAGCACTACTCCGCCACGGATCTCATCCCGCGCATGCAGCGGCTCGGCATCGCCTTCGGTGCTCATGCGAATGCCTACACCTCCTTCGATGAAACTGTCTATATGCTCGATCTGCCGGACCTCTCCGAAGATACGCTCAAGCTCGCCTACACCGTGATGCGCGACTTCGGCGATGGCGCACTGCTCGCAGCCGATGAGATCGACAAGGAGCGCGGTGTGATTCTATCAGAAAAAACCAGCCGTGACACCGTCAACTACCGGCTCATGCAGCAGCAGTTCACGAAGATCCTGCCGGACTCACTACTCACCCGCCGCTTCCCCATCGGCGAGGAGGATGTCATCAAGGCCGCGCCGCGCGATCGTTTCGTCGATTTCTACACCCGCTACTACACGCCGGAGCGCATGACCTTCGTCGTCGTGGGTGACATCGATCCTGCGGACGCACGCAGCCGGATCGAAGCCGCCTTCGCATCCATGAACAACCCCGCCACACCCGGCGGAAATCCGGACCTCGGAAAAATCAGCCAGCCGGAAGGCATTGAAGCCGCCGTTTTCCATGACAAGGAAGTCGCCTCCACCGATGTCACGCTCACCTTGATGCGGCCATACATCGCGAGGCCCGACACCGCAGCCACCCGTGCGGAAAACATGCCGCTGGAAATCGCCCACTCGATCCTTGATCGCCGCTTCGAGCGCATTTCCAAAGAGAAGAACTCCCCCGTCGCCGCAGGCTCCGCATCCAAGCAAGCGCTCTTCAATTTCCTGGAGCTTGGAAACATCAGCATCACCGCTGCCGATGACCGCTGGCAGGATGTCGTGCCTGTGTTAGAGAAAGAATTCCGCCGCGCCATCGAGCATGGCTTCACCACATCCGAGCTCGCCGAAGCGAAGTCCAATATCCTCAACGCCTACGAACAAGCGGTGAAACAAAAGTCCACCCGCATGTCAGAAGGCATTGCTACCGTGCTCGCCAGCACCATCAACGACAACTCCGTCTTCTCCGATCCCGAAACCGATCTCGCCATCGCGAAGAGCAACCTTGATGCCATCGACACCTCTGCCTGCCACCGCGCGTTCAAGACCTTTTGGGACGCGCCCGGCCATCACCTGATTCTAACCACCAAGGAAAAACCCGCGAACGCCGAGCAGGATCTCTCATCACTCTTCGAGGAATCCCGCGGCATGCCAGTGGAAGCCCCCGCTACCCGCGCCGTCCAGGTTTTCGATTACACGGACTTCGGAAAACCCGGTGCTGTCACCACCCGCAAGGAAGTCACCGATCTCGGCATCACCCAGATCGTCCTCTCTAACAAAATCCACCTCAACCTCAAGCCCACCGATTTCGAGAAAGGAAAAATCCGGATGCTCGCCCGCATCGGCAGTGGCAAGCTCGGCCAGCCGAAGGACCAGCCGATGCTCGATGACTTCGCCACCGCCGTCTTCGAAGGCGGCGGACTCGGCAAACACTCCAACGACGAACTCCAACAAATCCTCGCCGGTAAAAACATCTCATCATCACTCGCCATCGACGAGGACGCCTTCATCCTCCAAGGCTCCACCACCCCTGCGGACTTCATCACGCAGTGCCAGCTCATGTGCGCCTCCATCACCGATCCCGGCTATCGCGAGGAAGCGCTCTGGCAGTTCCAAAAGGCCGTGCCCATGATCTATCAACAGCTCAAGCACACGCCCGATGGCCCGCAGAAGGAAATGGAAGCCTGGCTCCACGGCGGAGATTTCCGCTACTCCCTCGCGCCTATGGAAAAGCTCGCCGCCTACACCATCGACGACGCGCGTAAGTGGCTCACCCCCGAACTCACCAAAGGCTACATGGAACTCACCATCGTCGGCGATTTTGAAATCGAAACCATCCTGCCCGAGCTGTTAGCCACCTTCGGCGCACTGCCCGTCCGCGCCGCCACCGCGCCGCTCATACCGGAAGCCCGCAAGGTAAAATTCCCCAACGCCCCCGCCGCCAA
>JANMLQ010000253.1:0-18846 GCA_031372635.1 Akkermansiaceae bacterium
CGGTATTTTCAGGAAGTCGCAAAGGGGAGCACACGCGCCATCGCGTGTTGTTTTCGGCGCCCTCGCCGGAAACTTGGCTGTCGCGCCTTGGCGGGTGGCATCCTCGTTTCGGAGTCCGCCCTGCGGATCAGCCGGCGGAGCACGAGGGCGCACTCCGCGACACGCGAGGGCGCGTGTGCTCCCCGTCCAGATGCATCCGCTCTTCACAATTGGCCACCACTTTCAGAAATCCGTGACTGCTCTGAGGGATTGCCAGCCGGGAGAAAGCCATGTTTCCTCTCCGCCATGTCCGACATCAAAATCACACTCCACACCTCCGCAGGCGACATCGAAGCCACGTTCTACGCCTCCAAGACCCCGATCACCTGCGCGAATTTCCTCAACCTCGCACGCCGCGGATATTACAACGGCGTCACCTTCCACCGCGTGATCGCCAACTTCATGATCCAAGGCGGCGATCCTACCGCTTCGGGAAGCGGCGGCCCTGGCTACAAGTTCGGCGATGAGTTCCACTCAGAGCTGCGCCACCGCTCGCCCGGTGTGTTTTCCATGGCAAACGCCGGCCCCGGCACCAACGGCTCGCAGTTTTTTATCACCCACAACGCCACTCCCCACCTCGACGGGAAACACTCGGTTTTCGGCCAAGTCACCAACGGCCAACACGTCGTCAACGCCGTCAAACAAGGCGACAAAATCACCTCCATCACCATCCATGACGACACCACCGCGCTGTTTGAATCGCAGAAGGACAACGTCGAGCATTGGAACTCGATTCTCGACCGCTGAACCGGCGCATTGCCGGTTTAGTTAGGAAATTCTGACAATCTACACATCCCCATTCCGCTGCCCACTGCGGAATGGGGATTTTAATTTTCACCCTGCAAAGCCTTTAAAATGAAGGATCAGCGATTTCTAACAACTCGCATCTCACGGCTATCCACTCCCACACGATCACGTAGATCAGGACGGAATCATTGATTTTCCGCGTCGCCGGGTATTTTGTGTGGTCGTCGTTGCGCAAGCTTCGACGCCCCCCCCAACTCCCCCCCGAATGAAATACACACTGCTTTTGTGTGCCCTGGCAATTCATAGCCACGCCGCACAACCCGTCCTAGTCCGAGTGACCGCCAAAACCCTCGCTGACCTCCAGGCCCGCGATCCCATGATCCGCTTGGTCACGCCCGCCGAGGGCGAGGCCAAAGTTGTCCGCCCCGTCAATCCATCGCTCATCGGCCAGTCCACCATTCTGCATGACGGCAAAAACTGGACGCTCGTTCCCAACGGCGCGCTGGTGTTCCTGCCGGAAGCCCTGAAGAGCAAAGTGAACGCCAAACCCGTCGGCACATTGCTGCCGTGGGCGGAATTTCTCACGAAAAACAGCGCCTGGATCACCGCCAGCGAGGTCACCTTCGATGAGGCGGCGGGCAGCAAGGAAATCCCCTCCGCGCGCAGCAGCCAGTGGGCGAAGCAGGACAAGGCCGTCGTCGCCGTGCATCAGGCCGGACCGATCTCCGTCCGTGTTTCCGATAACAGCCCCGCACTCAGCCAACGATGAAACACGCGCTTCCACTGCTGATGGTTGCTTGCATCCATGCCCACGCTGGCACAGCCGGGCGCGTGAGTTTCCTGCGTCAGCAACAACAAGGCTCCGGCGTGGTCTGGGACATGCCGGTTTCATCTAACAATACAAATCCCGCGCCGCTATCACTCGCCAACGGCGGCACCTTGTTCCAGTTCTGGACCGTGGAAACCCAAACCGCAAAGGACCATCTGCTCGATCAGAAACGCATGGCCGCCTACCTGCCCACCGCTGGCATCAAGGTCCGCACACTCGATCCGCATACGAAACAGCAGCGCACCCGCGTGGACCAGCCATTCACCGTGGAGATTCAGTTAGACGGCCTACTCACTGGCACGGAGTTCCCACTTTCCGCATCCAGCGTGCTGATCGAGCGCCACCTCGTTTCCAATCAGGATGAGCAAATCGCCTTGTCCGGCACCCCGGCCCGCAGCGCGTTCATCAGCAACAATGGCAAAACCGTCCTACGCTTCGAAGCATCGTCGCTTGCCGCCACAGACCCCACAAAGGCCAGCGGTGAAGAGCATTTCGTGATTCACACACTTGCCGATGGCAGCGACACCCAGACCCAGATCGCATCCGCCACCGTGCAGATTCTTCCAGTCGCCTCCGGTGCCATCAAAGGAATCACTCAGGGAGAAACGCTGCGTTTTCAAGTGCCGCAGTTGAATCTAACACTCAACGACCTCTACCCGCGCAGCGACACCCATCTGATGCTATTCGAAGGCAGCCAGATCAACGGCACGCAAGGCGAAGTCATCCACTCCCATCCGCTGGACGGAGATACCACCGACAGCACCACGCTCCAAGTTTCCTCACTCGATTCCAAAATCACCCGCGATGGCACCTACACCCTCGCACTCGTGAGCGACACCATCTACGGCCGCGAACTGCTTTGCGATTCGCTCACCTTTTCAGTGAAGCGCACAGAGCTATCCAAGCACTAAACCTTTCCCCCCGAAACCATAGTCGGCCGGAGTGGCCGGAGAATCACGCTTCCCCCCAGGCGTCTCCGGATCACCCGGCCGACTCATTTCCTGAAGAACCCGCCATGATGCAGAATGACAGAATCATCCACTCTGCGTGCCCTTTACGGCCTTCTGGAATTTTCGTTGCGAGCGGGTCAGCCGGGCATGATGGTCACGCGCATGTCTGAAACATCCCAAGCACCGGAGCAGTCAGGCTCAATGACTTCCGCGCTGTTGAGCTTGGTGCTTACAGTGTTCGGGATTAGCGCCGTGGTTTCGCTGCTGGATGACTCGTTGCTGGTGTTTTTCCAACGCCAGGATCTCACGCTCACCCGCACTCTGTTATTGCTCTTGATGCTGGCCGCAGGAGCGCTCGCCTATGCCATCATGGCGATCGTGCCGGGCGTGCCGAAACGTGTGTTCCTCCCGGTCGCCTTATTCCTGCCAGTCTCCTTCGTCGCGGTGCTGCCGTTGCTCGTGTATTTCCACGAGCACGCCGCATGGATCGGCTGGGGCGGCTCGCTTTTACAAGTGTTGTTCACCTTCCTTATCCTGCGCCATCTGAAACAAGGCTCTGCCATCCGCTGGCCGCTCTGCCCGGACGCACGACTCGGCGAACGCAGTTTCCACTGGGGAAATCTAACTGCCATGCTGCTGGCAGTGCCGCTCGTCGTGCTGCCCGCACTGCTGCTAGGCACAGCACTCTCGGCCAAGCTGGCGGTGGACCATTTCACCGATGGCTTTGTGGCACTCGGCCCCTCCGGCGTCACCATGCAGTTGCGGCGCTACGTCCGCGACGATGGCAAGCAGATCACACTCGTGCCGATGTCCCATGTCGGCGAGGCCACTTTCTATCAGGAAATTTGCGAATCGTTTCCCGAAAATTCAGTCGTCCTCATGGAAGGTGTGAGCGACAAGAACAAGCCCACGTCCTCTCACTCGAACTATTCACGCATGGCCAAGTCCATCGGCGTAGTGGAGCAGCAGGAGGTCTTCAAACCAAAGGGCGAACTCGTCGCTGCGGATGTGGACATGAGCGAGTTCTCACCCGCCACGCGGGACATGCTCAAAGGCGTGCTGCTCGTGCATTCCAAGGGTCTCACTGAGGAAACGATGCCGATCCTGCTCAAGCCGACGCCACCGGGATTCGAGAAGCAGTTGCTGGATGACATCCTCGGCAAACGCAACCGCCACCTACTGCGCGTGCTCCACGAGCGACTGCCATCTGCCTCCCACATCGTCATCCCTTGGGGAGCCGCCCACATGCCCGAGATTTCCCGCGAGATCGTAAAATCCGGCTTCCGCGTCGCCGAGACCCGCGAATTCACTGCCATCCGCTTCTAGGAATTGGTGCGTGCAGCCTGATGAACATTACCCACAAGTCGAGGGCTGCAATATCAAGGAGTGGAGGACTCCGATCCGCCATGCCCATGAGAAGCCAATGAGATGAGGAAACCGCTTTGCATTGGCCTGCCATGGGCGTGGCGATTCGGAGATCGCCACTCCTTGGCCTCGTCGCGAAAGCGCCGCTGGGAATATGGGTTTTGTGGATAACGGGCAGAGCAGGCTGCACGCAGTCCAAGCGCCCTCCATCCGGCTCGACAAGTTCCGCGCTGCATTCATTCTTGGGGCCTCACAAAACCAATCCATGTCCGAATTTCTCGTCATCCCACGCACCGATCACGACGCCCTCGTTTCCAAAGCTTATCAAGCACGCGGCTACACCGCAGAAGAGTCCGCCGAGGGCGCGAAGCTCGCTGCCGAAGCCGCCCGCCACGGCATCCGCACCCACCACGCGCTCAAGGCGCTGCATCTCGATCACTTATTCGGCTCGGCTGCCGGTGGTTGTGTGCCCGGCGCGGAAATCGAGGTGCTGCCCTCGCGTTTCCCGGCTTCAGAGCGTTGGAACGCGAACAAGAAACTCGGCCAATCTGTAGCCTACCGCGCGATCGACCGCGCCATCACTCTCGCCGACCAATACGGCATCGCACAGATCGCCGTGGACAATGCCTTCCACTATCTCTGGGGCGGCGGCTACGTGATGGAGGCCGCCGAGCGCGGCTACTATGCTTATACCAACTGCACCTCGGCTCTAGCAGAAGTGGTTCCCTTCGGCGGAAAACATCCGACTCTAGGCACCAACCCGCACTCGTGGGGCATCCCGAGTATGGAGGCTAACGGCTTCCCGATCGTGATGGATTGGGCCACCTCCACCGTCGCCATGGGCCGCGTGCAAGCGCTCAAGCGCGAGGGCAAACCACTGCCTCCCGGTGCCGCCGTGGATAAGAATGGAAACCCCACGCTCGATCCCAATGAAGTCGCCGCGTTGCTTCCATTCGGCGGTCACAAGGGCTATGGCATGTCGCTGCTCAACGAAATCTTCGGCGGTCTGATCGGCGGATCGCAGCCCACCATCCGCGGTCGCAAACTGGAAACTCCGGGCGAAAAAAATACGCCGGTGTTTTACTTTCAGGTGATCCACCCGGATGCGCTTTCCGGCGGAAATTTCGCATGCGCCCGCAATCAGATTCAGAATCTCAAGGCGGTGCTCGATGACATTCTCGGACACGGAAACGACAAGGCCATGCTGCCCGGCCAGCTCGAAGCCGAGGCACGCAAACGCTCCGACGCCGCAGGCGGTCTGCTCTTCACCGAGGCGGAAGTCGCCGAGTTCAAAGAGATCAACGCGGAACTCGGGCTTGCTTTTTGGGATGTTGCGAAGTTGGCGAAAGCCTGAGCATCCGCAGTCCCCTCCCCTTTTTCATAAAGCCAGACCGTTGCCAGATTGGAATGCCGTTCTTGGGATCTTCACTCCAGCCCGTGATCGCGGGCGAACTTGGAAGCTCCCTGTGGATCGGAGGATGGCCAGTTCTGATAGATGCTGCGCAGCGTGGCCTCGCGCTGCGGGCCGGGTGGCAGTGTCATCGCCCACTGCGCGGCGACCTGCGGCTCGTATTCGGCCACGGCTTCCGCATAGGCTTCTACGGCTGAGGTTTTCGCAGGGCCATCGGCGGCATCGCTCAGCCATTTTCCTGCGGCTAGGTAGTCCTGCTGGGTCCATTCGCCGATGAGTTCCTTGACTGGGTCTGCCAGTTTATCCGCAGGCAGGCTGTTCGCCAGCCAATCCACCCACCGTCCGGTATCGGCCTTGGTGGTGAAGTAAGTGAGTCCATCGGCAAACTGCGCCTTTTCTTTCTGCGAGAGTTCCGCGTCCTCGATCCAGCCGGTGAGTGTATCGTAGTCTTGGCGGTCTGCGGTGCGGGCCATCAGTTCGAGCGCCTTGCCGCTGATCTCATCGCGCTGTTCCTCATCGGTGATAGTGGCGAGGTGGCCGCGCAGTGCTTCTAACAATTCGGTCCTGTGATCGGGGTCATCGTTACCGGTGCCCATGATCGCATGGATGGCTTCCGATGAATCGCTGAAACCGAGTTCACCGATGAGTTTGAAGGCGAGCTTGGGATCATTTCCGGCGGTTCCAGCAAGGATGCTGCTCTTGGCCTCGTCATCTGCGATTTCCGGATGGGTGGCGGCGTGATTGCGCAGCCATGCGAGGGCGGCGGTGGGATCACTCTTTGCCCATTCCGTTAGAGCGGAGGAAAGGACGTGCGCACCCAGTTGATTCTTCGCCATCAGGTCTTGGGACTCGGTGAAAATCGTGATCGCGGTCTCGGGATGATCCTCGGAGAGGGTGAGGATGGAGAATGCGATGAGGTTGCCGCGAGTTTCCGCAGAGAGTCCGTCGTCATTGCGGAGCGCGGCGATGACGCGCTTGAGTTGGGAGGAATCGAGTTCCATCAGGCGTGCCATCATGTCAGCGGCCCGGCTTTGAAACGCGGCGTCTTTCTCGGTGCCGTTCTTACGCATGGTCTCCAGCTCGCGTGCGAAGGCGAGCACGTCCTTTGCGGCGGTGGCAGCGTGTTTTTCGATGTCCTCGCGCTGGCGTTTGGTGAGGCGCGCATCGCCTCCAGTGGATGACGGATCAATGGCAAGCCCGAGTTTCATGGCCTGCGCAGTGAGACTGCGCTGGTCATCCTGTAAATCAGCGAGGCGTTTCTGTTGGAAAAGCGCGGGGGCTGCTCCGAGTGCGATGATGGCGATGGCAAGTGCGATGGATTTCTTCATGACCTGCGTTCACTGGAGGGATTCGATGATTTCCTGGCGGCGTTTCGGATCGTTGATCTTGTCCGCGAGGTGGAGTGCCTGCTCGAGATTCGAGCGTGCGGCGAAGCTTTCGAGAAACGCCACTAACACATCGTCGTTGCCGCTTTTGCGCTGGTATTCGAGCGCGAGCGCGGAGGCTTGCTCGAAGCCGAACTCGCCTTCTTCCTGAGCGGCATCTCCTAGCGCTTCGCCGGTCACGCGATCGACGGTGCCGGGCGCTTCGCTCTCCAGCCACTTGCGCATCGCATCCACATCGGCGCGGGTGACTGCGCGGTCGGTGGCGATTTCCTCAAGCTGTGCATTTGCCGCTTCACGCGCGGAGACTTCGCGTTCCTCGGGCGTGGCCTGGATGTCATCGAGGAAGGATGAAACGCGATCGTAACCGCCATCCGGTATCAGTTCAGAAATCACATGAGTGAATGATCCGGCGCGCTCGTCCTGCGGCACGAAGCCACGGATCATTTCCGCGTAGAGCTTCTGCTCTGCGGGACTGAGTTCGGAAAAGGAAATCTGTTCGAGTGCTTCGCGGCGTTGGTCTTCCGGCAGAGCGGAGATGCGGTTCTGCGCGGCTGCGGGATCAGAGCCGAGAAGTTGTCCCACCAATGCCGCTTCAAACTCCAAGCGCGGCTGGCTATGGCCGTCGAGCGACTTGCTATCGAAAAGCCCCGCCGCGATCTGGGCGTCCATCCAGCGTGTGGCCGCAGCCGGATCTTTCTTCGCCCAGCCCGTGAGCGCAGAAGATAACTGCCAGCCGACCGAATCATCATCGTCCTTGATGCGATCTGCGTATCTCTCCAGCGCATACTGCGGGTCTTTTTCTATCAGCGACTCCATCAGCATTTCCTCCAACGATGCCTTCTCCTCCGCATCCATGTCTAGCGATGCCACTTCCGCCAACGCGGCGATGAGTTCATCACGCGTCATGGCGGAGATACGATTCTGGATTTCTGCCATCGCACGCAAGTCGTCGGCAGAGCCTCCACTTTCATCATCCATCCCCAGCATGCGCGCGGAGAAGTCCTTCCAGTCGATGGCACCAGATGCGGGCAGCGGCTTCGCTTTGGAAACATGGCCGCGATTCGTGGATGAAGTGCCTGCCGGATGGGCACGCGCCTCGGCGACGCGTGTGCGCAGTGTGTCCACCTGTTGCTGATGATCGGAGACCGCGCTCCACTGCGAGACATTCCATGCGAGCGCCGCGATAAGTGCCACTGCGGGAGCGATGATGTGGGATGCTTTCAACAACGCAGCAATGTCCGTTTCCCCGGCGAACTGTCAAGCCGGGCCATCCATTTGAAACCAGTGTGCGAACAAGCTAGGGATTTCTTAACCGCGAATGGACGCGAATTTACGCGAATTTTAAGAACTCAATTCTCAGAATCTGGAATTGAGTTTAAAGCCCTTCTTCATTCGCGTAAATTCGCGTCCATTCGCGGTTAGTGAACATCCAGTTTCTGCGGTGACTACCCAGCTTTTTGCAGTGTCAAAAACCCGGACTTCCCCTCTCCCCGTGATCCTGAGAGAAACGCAGCCATGCATCGCATCTGGAAATCCTCAGCCCTCATGAGTCTCGCCGTGTTGCTCGCCTCCTGTGCCTCTCCCGGCGGGCGCGATGCCTGGGGCCATCGCCCAGGTCCGCGCGGTTTCAAAACTGTCATCATCGATGCCGGCCACGGCGGCAAAGACCCCGGAGCCACCAGCCGCCACACCGGCCAACACGAGAAAGATCTCACACTCGACATGGCGATGCGCCTCCGCTCCGAACTCCGCAGCGACTTCAACACCATCCTCATGCGTCCGGACGATACCTTCATCGACCTCGATGAGCGCGTCCTCCGCGCCAACCATCACGGCAGCATCCTCGTCAGTCTGCATTTCAACAGCGGCCCTTCTTCCATCCGAGGCCCGGAGACTTACTACTGGCGCGTGGACAGCCACGGCCTCGCCACCCGCTGCCAACGCGCGATGAATGCCGTCTGTCCCACAGAATCAGGAAACCGCGGCCTCGTCCGGCGTCGCGTGCGTCTCACCCGCAATCCGCAGATCCCCTGCGTATTGTTAGAAGGCGGCTACCTCAGCAATGCCGCCGAGGCACGGCTCGTGGCCGATCCAGCCTACCGCCAGCAACTCGCCCGCGCCATCGCCAGCGCCATCCGCACCCAAGCGGCCCATGGCGATGCTGACACCGGCCCCCTGCCCCGCCCGCTTTACGAACCGCCGAGCCGCCCGACGGACGCACCGGAATGATGGAAGAGAAAATCTAACCACAGATGGACAAGATGGACGCAGATAAAGAGGATGATGGCCCGCTTCGTTGCTTTAAATGAGCATCCAGAGACAAGAATTTCATAATTTTGTTCTTCATCTGCGTGCATCCTGTTCATCTGTGGTTCAATTCTTCGCTGGCTGGAGACGATTTGTCGGATTCCCCTAAAATGAAGGAGCCTGGGAATGATGGCCGGATTTGCCACCCGAAAATCCTTGTCGAGCCGGAGTCTGGCGGCTAGTCCATAGGCTCTATGAAAACACATCTCTTACCCATCGCCGGATTCTGCCTTGCACTCACGGGTACCGGGCTTGCACAGAAAGTCATCCCGAATCACGCCATTGCCAACCTCGTGCTTGGGCAGGCGGATTTTGTGACGGGCACCAACGCGCCGCAGTCCAGTTCGTTTTCACTCAATGATGCCCGCTGCGTGGCGATCGATCCCGTATCGGGAAAAATATTCGTCTCGGATGGAGGGCAAGGCAGAGTAATCCGCTTCCCGAACGCCGCGTCACTGACCAACGGCGCTGGAGCAGAGGCGGTTTTCGGCAAACCGAATTTCAGCGACACCACCTCCGCCAATGGCACTCAGGGAATGAATTCCGTCAGAGGAATCTCACTCGACCGCAAGGGGCGCCTGTGGGTGGCTGAGGCCTCCAACAACCGGGTACTTTGCTTCGAGGCCGCCATTTACCGTTCCAGCCATGCGCATGCGGACCGGGTCTTCGGCCAACCGGATTTTATCACCACCACATCAGGAATCACCGCAGCGAAGTTTAACTTACCGGAAACCGCCGTGGTCGATTCCGCAGACAGACTGTGGGTGAGCGACTATACCAACAATCGCGTTTTGCGCTTCGATTCGATCAGCACAAAAAGCAATGGTGCCAGTGCGGACGGAGTGCTGGGTCAGGCCTTATTCACCACCTCATCCAGCGGATCGGGCGCTTCACAGATGGGCAATCCAGTCGGCCTCGCGGTTTCCTCTACAGGCACGCTTTTCGTCGCTGATAACAGCAACAACCGCATCACCCGATTCCCCAACGCCGCCACCCTTGCCAATGGTTCCGCAGCTACCGGAGTCTTGGGTCAGTTGGATTTCGTCACAACCTCGTCCGGCATCACCCAATCGAAACTTTCCACTCCCAGCGGAATCTGGCTGACGCCCACTGGCGATCTGTGGGTAATTGAAGAAAGCAACAACCGGGTGCTTCGCTTCAATAGCGCGGCAACCATCACTTCGGGTTCACCCGCATCCGGAGTGATCGGCCAAGCCAACTTCACTACCAACAACGCCGCCACCACCAACCGCGGAATCAACCCCGGCCTCGCCTGGCCCACCGTGGATAGTGCGGGGAACCTCTGGATCGGAGATCGCAGCAACAACCGCGTCCTGCGCTTCCCTCCGGATACCACACTGCCACTGCTTGTCGTCACCCCCACCGTGCCGAAGAAGACGACTGCGAAGTCCATCATCATCAAGGGCACGGCCAGCGATGCATTCGGCGTCTCGAAGGTGCAGTTCAAAATCGGCTCGGGTTTCTTGAAAAACGCTACTGGCACGACCAGTTGGGAGTTAACCGCCTCTCTCAAGAAAGGCACCAACACCATCGCCATCTTCGTCACCGATTCCGTCGGCAACGTCAGCAGCAGGACCATCAAGATCAAGCGCGTGACTCCCAAGTCCGCACCGCAGCTTTTGGTTTCTGAAAACTGATCGCCTCATTTCTCAAAGCCCTTCGCAGCCACCCTGCGGAGGGCTTTTCCGTTGACGGATTTGAAACCTGAAATTCCTGACCGGAAAACAATTCTTGCCAAGGTGAATCCGGACGCCTAAAGACCCCTCCGTTCATTCCGCAAATTCGCGGTAGAGCGCACTTCGTCTGGTCTTTTACGCCATGGTCTCAGGAAGTGTTGAATGTGATGGCGTGATTAGAACAGACAAAAATGGACATCTACGTGGGCAACCTGCCCTACTCCGCTACTGAGGAAGACGTCACCGGACTCTTCGCCGCACACGGCCCCGTCGAACGGGTCAAAATCATCACCGACCGCGAAACCGGCAGATCCAAAGGATTCGCATTCGTGACCCTCGGCGACCAAAGCCAGCTGAACGCAGCGATTGAAGCGCTCAACGGCTACGACTACCAAGGCCGTGCGCTTCGCGTGAACGCCTCGGAACCAAAAGAATTCAAGCCCGGTGGCGGCGGCGGCGGTGGAGATCGCCGTGGCGGCGGCGGCGGCGGCGGCTACGGTGGAGATCGCCGTGGCGGCGGCGGTGGCGGCTACGGCGGAGATCGTCGTGGTGGCGGCGGCGGCGGCTACAAAGGTGGCGGCGGTGGCGGCTACAAAGGTGGTGGTGGCGGCGGCGGCTACAAAGGTGGCGGCGGCGGCGGCGACTGGTAATCCCATCCCCGAACAACTCTCTAACACACCCGGTTTCCCTTCTAGGAAACCGGGTGTTTTCGTTCATGGTCACTCCGCCCATAGTTCCGCAGTTCTGGTAGCTGCGGAAAAAAATGCGGCCGATTTCATTTTTCATCACCACGAGCCTTGACATTCGCGCCCCGTTTCGTGAATTCCCCTTCGTGGCTAAGAAACTTACTCCCATCAAAGACAAGCTGTCCAAGACCCAAATCCTGGATCAGATTTCCGAATGCACCGGACTCAACCGCAAACAAGTCGGTTCCGTCCTCGACACCCTCACCGAGGTGATCGAAGCACACGTGAAGAAGAACGCCGTTGGCGAATTCGTTCTTCCCGGCCTGCTCAAGATCAGCACCGTGCGCAAGCCCGCCGTCAAGGCGCGCGAGGGCATCAACCCCTTCACCAAGGAGACGGTTATGTTCAAGGCGAAGCCAGCTTCCACAGTCGTCAAGGTGCGTCCGTTGAAGAAGCTCAAGGACATGGTCATCTAACAACAGTAAGCCGCGAAGCAACCCTTCGCGGTTCCACTCAAAATCCACACGGCCCTTCCGGTTCACCGGGAGGGCCGCTTTGTTTTCCGGAAACCCGTTGTGCGCGAGAAACCTGATGTTTTTCTTTACCACGAAGGAACGCCAAGGCACGCGAATTTTCAGAACGAACTCCGAAGTTCAAATGCAAGTTCGGGTTATTAAACCCGAAAACAGAAATTGAACCACGGATTACACGGATTATGAAGAGGTTGAGGGAAGGCTTTCCAAATCCGTTTGGTGCATTCTTAAATCCGTAAAATCCGTGTAATTTGACTCAAGAATTCAGATCACCAGTTCGTCCATCTCCGCTGCGCTCCGATTGTGGTCAAAAACCCAACCAATGCCCCTGCTAATTCGGAGTTCGGGCTAAAGGAAACTAATTTTTCAAAATGGATGATTCCGACATTTTCTGTGCATTGAGAATTTCCGCAGTGTGCTCAGTAGTTCTCAGTGTTTCAGTGGTTGATAATGCCTAGGCTTGCCATCCAACTTTGGAATTCGCGTTCATTCGCGTCAATTCGCGGCTGGAAACACCCAATTTGCCAGCCAAGCTTGAAATTCGCCAAGATTCTACTTGGCAAGTCCCCGGTGATCTTCCAATTTCCGCGCCCGCCCGGCTTCCGGGTGAGCTCACCTGAGATCAACCATGTCAGTATCACTACGCCTCAACCGCAAGGGCACCAAAGACCGCCCTTATTACAAAATCGTCGCTGTGGACAGCCGCAAGCGCCGCGATGGACGCTACATCGAGCAACTCGGCACCTACGATCCGCTCAAGGAAGGCGTGAACTACAGCATTGATCTCGCGCTCGCTGACAAATGGCTCGCCGTGGGTGCCAAGCCCTCCGAGACCGTCAACAGCATGATCCGCAAGGCCCGCACCGCTGCCGCCAAAGCCTGATCGGTTTCCGGAAAAAAATTTACGACAACCGCGTTCCCGCAAGGAGCGCGGTTGTTTTGTTTTTAGATGTGTAACAACTCCCCCATCACTTTCGAGGAATTCATGCACCACGCGCTGTATGATCCGAAGCGTGGCTATTACTCGCGGAAAATCACTGGCGTGGGACGGCGTGGGGATTTCACTACGGCACCGATGCTTTCCGAAGCGCCAGCGAGGGCTATCGCGGCTTGGGCTGCGAAGGCGATGAAGAAATATGGTTGCCGGGATCTGATCGAGATTGGACCTGGCGAGGGAAAACTGGCGGCTACCGTGCTCACGCATCTGCCTTGGCATCTGCGATGGAGAACGCGGCTGCATCTGGTGGAAACCTCGGCTCCGCTTGCGGAAATTCAGCGTCGGGCATTGGGAGAGCGGGCGCGTTGGCATGAGTCTCCTGCTGCGGCGCTCAAGGCTTGCGGAGGTAGGGCGGTGATTTTCTCTAACGAACTGGTGGATGCGTTTCCCGTCCGCAGATTTCAGAAAACCGCCGATGGCTGGTGCGAACTCGCAGTTTCCTTCGACGGTGCAGGGTGCGCGAATGAAAGCCTACTATCCCCTGCCCCCCTGCCGGAATCGTCCGGGTTTTCCAACGACAAGGACGGTCAGTGGATCGAGGTGCATGAGTCATATCGCCGTTGGCTTGAGGACTGGCTGCCGCATTGGAAATCGGGGCGCATGCTGACGATCGACTACGGCGCGGCTGCGGAGCGTCTCTATCAACGCAGGCCGCGCGGGACGATCCGCGGGTATCTCATGCAGCAGCGCATCGAGGGCGCGGGGATTTATGAAAACATCGGCCGCCAGGATCTGACGGCGGATGTGAACTTCACGGATCTCATGGATTGGAGCAGGCCGTGGGTGCAGGAACAGAGCTTGATGAGCCTCGCGGAATTCATGGCGGGTCATGCGGGAGAAAGCGCGCTAACAGACCCGGATGGCGCAGGCGGGGCTTTTCTTGTGCTCGATCAGGTGCGAGGTGGCGGATAGAAGACCTTGCACTGCTTCAACCTGTTGAATTCAGAGTTTGGAATAAGGAATGCAGGAAAGCAGGAAAAAGAGTTAAGACAGGATTTCCTGACGCGTTTCATCAGGGCATTTCCTGCATTCCTTATTTACCCATCTGGATTCACCGGCCACGGCCGCCGAATCCGCCACCGCCCCACATGCCGCGGCCTTCGGTGATGCGTTGTTTCGCCTCGTCCGAGAGTGTGGTGGATTGCTGGACGTAGGCTTTCGCGGCATCTGCGTCCTCGCGCATCCAGCGTGCGGCGGCGACGCCCACGGTGCGTTCGCGGTCGCCATCATCGGTGATGGTTTCCGCCACCTTAATGACCTCGGCAGGAGCGCCGGTGTTGTTACTCCAGACGTATGACTGGAGCGCGCTGTCCCTGACTTTTCCCGCAGGATATGAATTCGCATAGGCAAGTGCGGCTCCCGGGTTCTGGCCGACCCAGGTGGGGATCAACTGGCGCATCGAATCGCGTTGGGCATTTTCGCTGCCTTGGGCTTTTAGAAATTCTCCGGCTGCCTGCGGGTTGTCCCTGGCTAGATCCTCGACGACGTCAGGAATGACATCGTCCTTGGCCTCGCCTGCTTCCATGAGAGCGACTTGTTTCGCGGCAGCGGCGGGATCGCTGTTAGAAAGTCCGCCGATCGCGGAGGCGAGGGCATCGGCTTGCTCGTCTGCGGGAAGGGTGCGAATCCACGTTTGGGCTTCGGGGAAATTGGTGGCTCCGTATTGTGCCGCCACCGAGCGGTAGGCATCGCTCTTATCGGTGCTGGTGAGACCGGCGAGCATTTCTGCGGCTTTTTTGGGATCGGTTTTCGCTACTTCGCCGACGACGGCAGTCATGGCTTGGCTTTTCTCAGTGGTGAGTGATCCGGCCCAGGCGAGAGCAGCGGCGGGATCCTGGCGCGCCCACTCACTGGCGATGATCGAGGCACCTCCCTGGCCGCCCATCGGGCCGCGCCCGCCGCCCATCATGCCCATCATCGCGAACTCGCGGGGATTGGCAGCGTAGTATTTCGCGGCGTTGGACGGGTCCACACTGGCCCAGCTTTGGAGGATGGTGGGCCGGACGAAGCCGCCTGCGAAACCCATGGTGTTAGAAAACGCCATGGCGGCCGTGGGATCGGACTCGGCCCAGCGTCCGAAGAGTAGAAACGATGCCATGATGCGCTCGTTCATGGGGAGATTTTCGAGTTTACGGGCTTCCACTTCCATCTGACTCGGCGTGAGTCCGGCGTAGAAATCCATGAGCGCCTGGATGCGGTTGGTGTTGCCGGGCATGCGGGCGATGGCCTCGGTGCTGCCGGGGCGGCTGGTGCGTTTGGCTTTTTCGCCAGCGCTTTCCTCACGGGTGGAGGCGCGGGTTTTGCGGTTGCTGTTTTCGGCTGCGTTTTCGTTTTCGGAAGGCGCGTTGCCCTTACCGGAAATGAAGCCGCCTACGGCTCCGAGCACCAACGTGACTGCGGGAAGTATCCAAGGATTTTTCATAGGTAGAAATAATTGCCACTTGTGAACCCGATGGAAGCCCATTTGTTGCCGGATTTATCCGATCCTCCCAAATCAGGATTCGAGCAGACTCACCCATCCCGTGTGAATTCCCCTATTCGGCCAGCATGGACTGTAGTTCCTCCATGCTCCAGCCTGCCGCGTCGCCGCTGCCGTTTTCGTCGATGGCGGTGGCTAGCTCACGTTTCTTCGTCTGAAGGCGGACGACTTTTTCCTCCACTGTGCCACGCGTGAGCAGCCGGTAAACCGTGACAGGCCGGGTCTGGCCGATCCGGTGGGCACGGTCGGTGGCTTGTGCTTCGGCGGCTGGATTCCACCACGGATCGAAGTGGACCACTGTGTCCGCTGCGGTCAGGTTCAGCCCGTAGCCACCGGCTTTGAGACTGATGAGAAACACGGGTGGTCCGTCGGCTTGTTGGAACTTATCCACAAGTTGTTGGCGATTGCGGGTTTGCCCATCGAGCCGCAAATGCTTCCAGCCACGTTCGGAAACGCATTTTTCGATTTCCAGTAATTGAGTTTGGAACTGACTGAAAACAAGAACTTTATGGCCTCCATTCACAGCTTCTTCCAGTAGCTCCAACAGGCGTTGGAGTTTTGATGAGCGTCTAGCTACCAACAGTTGATTGAACTTTTCGCTTTTGAGGAGGGCGAGGTCGCAACAGGTTTGGCGAAGGCGCAGCAAGGCGGTGAGCATTTGCATCCGGGCCGCGCCCTTGTTGCCGGAATCTGCAATGGCGTCCACCCGCTTGTGGCCTTCGATCAGGAGTTGTTTGTAAACGGCATGTTGGTCGGTGCTCAGGTCGCAGAATTCGTCGATGAAGAGTTTGGAAGGCAGTTCGGGGGCGACCTGTTCCTTGGTCCGGCGGAGCAGGAAGGGTGAAACCTTGAGTCGCAGCCGCGCCATCACTGCGGCAGCGGTCTCGCCAGATTGCAGCGGTGTTTCGTAGCGATTCTTGAAATCCTCCCTGCCTCCGAGCCAGCCGGGTTGGATGAACTGGAAAATGGACCATAAATCGCGGACTCCATTTTCAATCGGCGTTCCGGTGAGGGCAATCCGGCGGGAAGCGTTCAGTTTGCGGATCGCCTTGGCGTGATCGGTGTCGGGATTCCGCATCAAGCTGGCCTCATCCACGACGACCGCGCGGTATCCTTGTTTCAAGTGCCAGGCGAGATCCCGAGCGAGGGTGCCGTAGCTGGTCAGTATGACATCGCCGGCGGTCACACGCCCGCGCTCGGCGTCCCGGTTGTTTCCGTGCAGGATTCGCACGGTTCTGCCGGGGGCGAACTTGGCGAATTCCGCCTTCCAGTTACCCAGTAGCGAGGCGGTTGCCAGCACCAGAATCACCCCGGAGTCGGGTAGGTCCGCAGCGAACAAACACTCGGCCAAAGCAATCGTTTGGATGGTTTTTCCCAAGCCCATGTCGTCAGCCAACAAGGCTCCGCCGAAGCGCTGCACGCGGTCCTGAAGCCAGGCGGCACCGTGCTGTTGATAAGGTCGCAACTCGGCGTGGAAAGAAGGCGGTGAATCGAAGTTGAATAGATGCTCTTCAATGTTCTGGTTCTGTGACTTTGAGAGTTTGTCACGAATTTCCCTGATAAGTTCTCCAGAGCGTGCGGAGGCGGTGAAACGACCGTTCTCTTGCCGCAATTCCATCTCCTCAAACAGCGGGTCAATGAGTTCCGAGACTTCGTTGGAAATGACCAGATGACGCCCGCCCGCCACCTTCCCGGATTGGCGACCGGAGCGGAGAAGTTGCCTCACATCCGTTGCTGAGAAGGAAGCTCCATCACTTGTTTGAAATGTAAGATCGAAGCTCAACCAGTCTTCGCCAGAGCCGAGGATTTCGATTTTGGGGGAAACAATGGCGACCTGCTTTTGGACGTGGGAGAAGCGCTCGCCATCGGTAACGGACCAATCCTGCCGCAGGTCCGGCAGGTGGCGGGTGAGGAATTCGAGCACGGCGGATTCGCCCTTGAGGGACCAGTGGCCGGTGGAATAATCCTGGGGCTGGAATCCGGCTTTGGAGAAACGATCCGCCGCCCGCTGTTCGGCGGTGGTGTTGCGGACTTCGCAGTGGCTTTCGAGCAGCCGGGGCAAACCCTCGACCTTGCCGAGGCCGGGTGGGACGGCTGGCGCGCCTTGGTATCTGACGAGTAGCGTGGCATCGAGGTGTTGGAGCGAGCCTTCCAGCGAGAGTTCGACCCGCAGCGGGGCAGGCGTGAAGTGGAGGGCGTCAAGCCATGAGCCATCGGGAAAAGCGACCCACTCTTGCCAGGAATCGAGGTGCTTGAAGAATTCGGCGCTCGGGATTTCCACGGCTTGGCCGGAGGAGATTTTACGGAGGGGAGCGGCCAGTGCGGCGGGCAGGGTGCCTTCGCCGAGGCGGGTCGCGGCTTCGCTGGAAATCCTCCAGAAAGCCGCGCCGATTTCGAGCCAGGGGCCGGAGTCTGAGGCGGGAGCGAGGCGGATGAGTTCTCCTTGGCGGCTGGCGTCCGCGAGCAGGAATCGTTCGCCGGAGCGGATGGAGATCGTGAGTTGTTCTTTGGCGACCGTGAGGCGTGGGTGATCGGCGATGGCTTCGAGGAAGGAGGAAACGCGGTTGCCATCGAGATTGAGGCTGAGGATGTCCTTTTTTGCGGCGTTTTCGTGGGCGAGCCAGGCGTTGAGCCGATCATCGGCGGGAGAAATGGTGTCGCCGGAGGAAACGGCGAGGGTGGCGGTGAGTTTGCCGCGTGAGAGGGCATCGCGCCAGTTGAGGGGGAGCAGGATTTGCCAGGGGGCGGAGGTGATTGGCTGTGAGGGCTTTACTGCGGTGAGCGGGGCGGATTTCACCGCCAGTGTGGCGAGGCCGGTGGCTACGGCATGGGCGCAGAAGGCTCCGGTGGCTTGGTTTTGTGCGCAGGCGCAGCGGGTTTCGAGATCGGTGGCGGACTTGAAGGTGACGCTGACACGGAGCGGGCGCTTGCCCGCGCGGACGAGGCCCTGCCAACCGTTTTGACCAGATTTCGTATCGCTGACGGCTCCGGTTTCAAAGAGTGATTTGCCCTCTTTGAATGCCTGCCATGTGGCGGCGGCCCGCAATGTCGCTTCTGTCCAGAGCATCGCCGCGGATCATTATGTCTAAAAAGGAGAATGACAATGGTGTAGCCGGATGTAACTGAAAGTGGAGGGCACGGGAGTTCCCGGAAGTCGCAAAAGGGGAGCGGACGCGCCATCGTGTGCTGTTTCCGACGCCCTCGTCGAAAACTTGGCTGTCGCGCTGATGGGTGCGTGTTCCCGTTTCGGAGTCCGTCCGGCGGATCAGCCAGCGGAGCGCGAGGGCGCACTCCGCGACACGCGAGGGCGCGTGTGCTCCCGGTTCAGAGCATCGGCGCGGATCAATCAGCGGATCAGGGGGCGGGTTTACCGAGGGCTTCGAGGATGCGTTCGCGGACGGGTTCTTCGATGATTTTGGCG
>JANMLQ010000256.1:0-5254 GCA_031372635.1 Akkermansiaceae bacterium
GTCAACACCGACTCGCCCGCATACGCCGCCTACAGCCGCGTGCGCGAATTCATCGAGGCAAATTTCCTTAAACTCAACACCCTTGATGCCGTCGCCAAGGCTTGCAAGCTGGAGTCTCCCTACCTCTGCCGCCTCTTCTCCCGCTATCACGACGAGAGTCCCTATCAGTTCCTCACCCGCCTGCGCATGGACCATGCCTCGCGCCTGCTGCTAGAAGGCGGTGGCTCGGTGAAATCCGTGGCGATGGCGCTTGGTTTCAAAGATGCCTTCCACTTCTCGCGCGTCTTCAAGTCCGTGCACCACGTGCCGCCGTCGCGTTTCCGCCAGTCCATGCACCCGCAGTGGCCGGTTTAGACCTGCTGCCGCGCATTGAATCGTCCCACGAGAAACCCGGAGCCAAGGCCGCAGCCGAAGCCGAACACGTGCCCCATCACATCCGTATCGCCGCCGGGTGTGCCGCCCCCCAGCCAGCCTAACAGAATGATACCTGCCACCAGCGGTGCGGTGACTTTCACCCAAGGCAGGCGGAAGCGGGCGCGCATCAGAGTGGCCACGCCGATGCCGGACAGGATGCCGAGTGCTGCGAAAACGGCCGTGGACGCGCCGATGGAAGTGAATGCTTCCGGCCACGTGAGTGCGGAGGTGAGCAGGTTACCGAGCGTGCCGCAGCCAAGGATGAGCGCCCAGCCACGCCAAGGACCGATGGAACGCGCAACAAGAGTGCCGAAAAACATTCCGCTGAGTAGGTTTCCTATCAGATGCGGCGGATCGGCATGCAGGAACAACGCCGTGAACGGACGCCACCATTCGTGACGCTCGATCAGCCCCGTGCTGGAAGATGCCGCACGCTCCACCAGCGATGGATTTCCGGACTGTAGTAGATACATGCCGGTGACACAGGCCACCCACAGTCCATACACCTCCCAGCCTGCGGAAAACCGGAATGTTTCATGCTCGATCGCAGGCGCGGGTGCAGGTTTCCGCTGCTCCTCATCGTATTCTGTGAGCTCCCGCAGAATCGCGGGAGCCTGCTCGCGCTCGGCGTGCAGTGAAAACTCGCCGCTAGTATCCGACTCGGCCACCCAGCATGGCTCGCGCATCGCAAGGATCACGAGTCCATGCTCATGAGCTTGCTCAAGGCTCGGATATTTCCCGACCTCTGCCAGTTCCTCCCAAGGCGTGGAGGAGTTTTCTTCCGTATCACTCATGCGTTAGCTGCGGCATCATGCCATGCGGCGGAGATTCCTGCGCGCCCGCAACCATCCACCCGTTCGCTGATCCGTCAACACACGGATGATGGCTTCATTCTCAACGAAGCGCGGTGAACTGGAGCCGCTGGTCGGATTTGAACCGACGACCTGCTCATTACGAATGAGCTGCTCTACCCCTGAGCTACAGCGGCCTATTACCGTGCGCGGATTCCATGCCTGACACCGCATCCGATCAAGAAAAAACGCGGCTTGTGTCGGCATGGCTCAAGTTGGAGACAGTGCGTGGATACGGCGAATCGCCCACTGTGCGTGTTCGGAAATCAACGGGTCCGAGTCGGTGGCGGCGCGTTCCAGTGCGGGCAGATCGTCGCTGTTGCCGGTGTTTCCGAGAGCCACGCAGACGTTGCGCAGGAAACGTGGCCGCTTGATGCGCTTGATAGGGGATTTTGCGAAAAGCACGCGGAACGCCTCGTCGTCCAACTCCAGGAAATCGCGGAGTCGTTTTGCGAAGACTTCCTCTCTCGCGTGGAAAGCAGCCTCGCGAGACTCTTCCGCGAAACGATTCCACGGGCACGCGTCCAGGCAATCATCGCAGCCGTAAATCCTGTCGCCCATCGCGATGCGGAACTCCTCGGGGATCGGTCCTTTGTTCTCAATGGTCAGGTAGGAAATGCAGCGCCGTGCATCCAATCGGCGCGGCGCGGTAATCGCCTGCGTCGGGCAAGCAGTGATGCAGCGCGTGCATTTCCCGCAATGATCGGTGGAAGGCGCATCGGGTGTTAGATCGAGCGTCGTCAGAATTTCAGCGAGGAAAAACCAAGTGCCCAGCCGCTTGTGGATCTGCATGGTGGACTTCCCGTTCCAACCGAGACCGGCGGTACTTGCAAAGTCCCGCTCCAGCACCGGGCCGGTGTCCACGTAGGGTTTCTGCACGCCACCCAGCGTGCGCAGCCGCGCATCGAAGTCCTTGAGCCGACTTTCTATCAGATCGTGGTAGCCATCGTTCCACGCATAACGCGCGATACGGTAGCCGCCTTCATGGCCATCAGGAAACGGACTCGCTCCGGGAAAATAATTCATCGCCAGACAGATCAACGAGCCACAGCCCTCCAGCACCGCGCGTGGATCACAGCGGCGTTCCGGTGTGCGTTCCAGCCATGCCATCTCGCCTTGTCTGCCTTGAGCGAGCCATTCGCGAAACAGCTCCGCGTGCGCCGCCTCATCCGCTTTTGCGATGCGGCAATCATCGAAGCCCAGCTCCGCCGCCCATGACTTCACTTGCTGCGCCGTGCTCATCCGGGGTTGTTGAAGAAGTAGCGCGCGCACTCCAGAATCCCCGTCGTCACTTCGCCGCAACTCAGGCCCGCCGTGTCCAACTTCAAGTGCGCCGTTTCCTGATAGAGAGGCAGCCGCGACTGCATTAGGCGCTGGATCAACTCCGCAGGGTCTTCGGTTTGCAGCAATGGACGGCTGCGGTTTTTTGCCGTGCGATCCAGAATCACTTCGGCAGGCGCATGCAGCCAGACCACGTAGCCTAGACCTCTGAGCAACTCACGGTTCTCCTCACGCACCACCACGCCGCCGCCGGTGGAAATGATGCGTCGCGCAGCTTCGGGATCGTTCAACTCCCGCAGTAGTTCCGTTTCCATGTCGCGGAAAACCGGCTCACCCTCGTCTGCGAAAATCTCCGTGATCGGCTTGCCCGCGCGCTGCTCGATCACTTGATCCATATCCACCAGCGGATAGCCCAGCCGCTGCTGAAGTTCACGGCCCACCGTGGTTTTCCCGCTGCCCATGAATCCGATGAGAACGATGTTCTCCGGTGGGTTCGTCGATGATTTCATGGGCGGACCCTATCCCGCCGCCTGCCGTGAAGGAATAGGAAAATAGAAGTTCCCATCCCGCCGCCTGCTCTGGCACAAGCTCCGCGTGCCCGAGACCCGCATCATTCACGCCGCCGATGACGATATGCAGGACGCCCTGCGCGAAGCCACCGCTTTGCTGCGTGCCGGTGAAACCGTCGCCCTGCCCACCGAGACCGTCTATGGCCTCGCTGCCGACGCGTTGAATCCCGTTGCCGTCGCCAAAGTCTTCGCAGCCAAGGAACGCCCGTCCTTCGATCCTCTCATCGTCCACATCGCCTCGCGTGGGGATTTGAAAAACGTCGCCATTGTTCCTGATGACATCGCCGAGACCGTGAACAAACTCACCGCAGCTTTCTGGCCCGGCCCGCTCACGCTCATCCTGCCCAAGCACCCCGACGTCCCGGACCTCGTCACCAGCGGGCTGCCCACCGTGGCTGTTAGACAAAGCGCGCATCCCGTTTTCCGTGCCATCAACAAGGAACTCGGCAAACCCATCGCAGCACCCAGCGCCAACCGCTTTGGTCGGATCTCGCCCACCTCCGCCTCCGCCGTCATGAAGGAACTCGGCGATCGCATCCCACTCATCGTCGATGCCGGAGCCTGCGCCGAAGGCGTCGAGAGCACCATCATCTCCATCGAGCCACGCGATGGAAAGAAGCCCGTCTTTCACCTCCACCGCGCCGGGCCGATCACCAAGGAACAACTCCAGGACTACGGCAAGATCGAGAAAGTAAAAGAAAGGGCAGGGGATCTGCCGCACGCGCCCGGCCAGCTCCCCAGCCACTACGCTCCTCTCACACCGCTCGTCCTGTTAGAGAAGCCGGAGGATTTCAAACCCGAGCCTGGAAAAAAATACGGCCTCCTCAGCTATCGCGGCGAGGACGATAGCCCCTACGTCAATCTACACGACTGGGAAATCATCGAAGCCCTCAGCCCCGGCAGCGGCAAGCTGGCCGAAGCCGCCATCCGCCTCTTCTACGTCATGCGCCTACTCGACGAATCCGGCCTCGACGCCATCATCGCCGAACCCGTCAGCGAAACCGGCTTAGGCGTGGCGATCATGGATAGGTTGAGGCGAGCGGCGGCGAAGTGAGGGGGGCTTAGCTTTCAAATACTAATTCAGACTTCCTAAGACTCAGTTCAATCCCATGGCCACTGCATACATAGAAACCACGATCCCGAGTCTTTATGTGGGAAGACCTTCGACGCAGCTTGTGGAGGCTGCACGCCAGATTCTCACGAAAAAGTGGTGGGATGAAAACCGTTATGAATTTGATTTGGTGACTTCTCAAACCGTCCTCGACGAGTGCAGCGATGGGGACCAAGAGATGGCGGCGGCAAGGCTGAGTCTCTTGGAGGGTATCCCTCTGCTCGAGCTAGGCGGCGATGTGCGTCAAATTGCCGAATTGCTGCTGCAAAAGCAGATCATTCCTGCAAAAGCTGCGGACGATGCGATTCACATTGCGGTCGCCTCTGTGCATCGTGTGGATTACCTTGTGACATGGAACTGCAAGCATCTGGCAAATCCAAGAAATTGGCGAAGGATTGCCGATTGTGTTGCGCAATGCGGGTTTCGCGCTAGTGTGATTTGCACGCCGGAGGATCTAATCGGAGATGATAACTGACAAAAAAAATTCAATTGTGGAAGAGGTTCGCGCTTTGAAAGAGGCTAGCGCGGCTCGTTTCGATTTCGATGTCGCGAAGATCATTGAATCGGCTCGAATGCGTCAAGAAAGCTCGGGGCGCAGGATCATCCGGCTAGGCGAAGCGGCTCTTGGACAGCCATCTACGAGTAGGCTGTAAATTAAAAATGGAGGATAGGCTTCCAGCCTGTCTCGGAGGGCGGGCTTCCAGCCTGCCCGGATGACTCATAACGCGCACGGTCCAGGCTAGAAGCCCGGACTCCGAAACAGCCAAGATGGCTGTTCTATGGCTTTTCCCATCCTCCTCCGTCCCCGCGTGTTGTCTTTGGTGCCCTCGCCTAAGACGGGCGTGTCAGGCCATTCGACGCGGTTTTCGACGAGGGCGTCGAAAACAACACGCGAGGGCGCGTGTGCTCGTGCGTGCGCACATACATGAAATCAACCAGTGAAAGTCTGAGTCATCCCGAGACGAGCAACGGGAAAGCAGCCGGAGGCAACTGCGTCGTCGCGAGGCGGGGTGGAGAGCAGCCCGAGG
>JANMLQ010000269.1:0-18450 GCA_031372635.1 Akkermansiaceae bacterium
CGACATCAGCCGCCTCTATGACCGCGCCCTGCGTGACTACGGCGGCAGCATCACCGGCTTCAAGATGATGGCCGAGGACTACTTCGGCTACTTCAAGGACGCCGATAAGGAACTCGCCCAAAAAGCCGCGCGCGACATCGAGCTCGCCTTCAAACGCGTGGTCGAAACCGGCACCAAAGACTGGTTCCGCGCCACTACCGAATCCACCATCTACAGAATGATCTGCGGCTACTACCGCAGCGCCGGCGATCCCGAACGCGCTGAGATGTTAGAGAAACGCTACGAAGTCCTACTCCGCCGCGCGAAACGCAGCGCGCTGTGAGCGGAACCTTTGGACTGCGGCGAGCATCGCCGCTTTGGCGGTGAAGCTTGTTTGCGCATCACCGCCTGTTCCCAATCACTAACAACGCCCGCATCCATGCCTGCGCACAATGTCCACGCGTCCGGCAACCCGCACTCTTCGTCCCAAAGGGACGGCTCATACCAGCCCGGCACAGGGTGCCGGGTCTCGTGAGCGGAGCTTACCGCGTCCTGTAGGGACGCTTCATGCAGGCTACGGTTTGTTGGAATGCAGACCGCATGAAGTGTCCCTTCAGGACACAGGATAATGGGCGATGACAATCCCGGCACTTCGTGCCGGGCTGGTATGAATCGTCCCGTTAGGACGAAGATGACACTCGCCTTTGGACTGCGGCGAGCATCGCCGCTTTGGCGGTGAAGTATGTTTGCGCATCACCGCCTGTTCCCAATCACTAACAACGCCCGCATTCATGTCTATGCGCATAGTCCACGCGTCAGGGAAACGCACCTGTCGCCCTCAAAGCGGCGATGCTCGCCGCAGTCCAAAGTTCGCTCCCATGTCACCCGATTCTCTCCGTGATCTCACTACGTCTCGGCTTTTCTAGCGGGCTGCGCGGAAAATCCGTGAGCAGCTCCGCCGCGCGCAGCCTGCGGAAACCCGGTGCGTTTGCGGCATAGGCGGCCAACACGGTTTCGATCAACCCTTGATCCGTGTCCGCAGAGAAGACCGGAACCAACGCATGTTCCGCGCGGGCATCGGGAACGGCGATGATGACAAACGATCCGGGTGAAAGCGCGCCGCCTGATAGCGCGATCAGCTCGTTCTCGATCATTTCCAGATCGACGAGTTCGCCGAGAACCTTGATCCGCGTGTCGGCGCGGCCGTGTGGGGTAAGGTGGCGTTCTATTAACTCCACGCGGTCTTGGGTTTGGTGCCAATCACCGACGCGTGGTTTGAAGATCCAGGTTTCGCCCTCCATGAGTAGTGTGCCGGAAAACAAGGCGGGGCCGGCGATGCGGAGGTTTCCCGAGTCATCGGATTCCGCCTGCCAGTGTGGGAGCAGTAGGATCGGCGCGGGTTGATAGATGGAGTCCAGTGCGGCGGGATGCTGAGTGGCGATTTGGGATGCGGCTTCAGTCATGCCATAACTGGCGAGCACGGGCCAACCGAGTGCGCGGGCGGCGCGGCCTGTCTCCGCATCGAGCCGACCGCCACCGACGACGATGGCACGCAGCGTTTCAGGAGAGCGCATGCCAAAAGTAACCAGATCATGAACTTGGGCTGGCACCAGCGAAGTGTGGGTGACTCCATGTTTCCCGAGCCATGCGGTGAACGCGGCTGCATCCCAACGACCCGGCAGCACTTCCATGCGACAGCCCGCAACGAAAGCCCTCGCACCCACACCGAAGCCACCGACGTGATGAAGCGGCAGAGCGAGTCCCCAGCATGAAGACGCGTTGATGCCAAGATGCGCGTTCACTGCCGCTGCGGAAGTGAGCAGCGCGGCTTTTGAAAGTGCGATCCATTTCGGAGCGCCGGTGCTGCCGGAGGTCTCGAACAACACGTGACTCTTCAGTTCCGCAATGTCCGGTATCAAGCCGGGAAACGCCGAGGTCGCGATGGGTGTGGCATCGCTCCAGAAGCGGCGGTCTGTTAGTAAAGTCGCGTCCATGGCAGTGCGTCGAGCAGGTCATCGAAGCCCAGCCCGGTTCCTGCGGGCGGTTGGAAGACGGGCAGCCACGGGCCGAGCATTTCCGTGAAGGCATCCGGCTCAAACAAGTGATGCGTCTGCAAACCACACAGCCCGACTAGCCCCGGAAACTGCAAGGCAAGCCGCGCCGCTTCCCATGCGGCGAAGGTTTGGCCGATGGGATGGTCCATGTAGCTCGTCATGACCACGCGCTGGCGGTTCATGAGGGCGGCCTCGGCTAACAGAAACGGCTCGTCGATGGCGGGCTTGATGACCATGACCTGCGCCGCGCTGCTGAGTGGAGCTGCCTCGCGATCGACGGCGAGTTTTACGCGCGTGCGGCGGTGTAGATCATTCCATGCGGTTTCGGAATACGGGCAAGGATCTTCCACGAAGTCGATGGCAGCGCGGGTTTTTTCAGAGAGTGCTAACAGGAATTCGGCGGCGGCGGCGGGTTCCAGGGACTCGTTGAAATCGAGCCGCCATTTCAGCGCGGGATGTTCTGCGGCCATGTCTTCGAGGAAACGGATTTCCGCTGCGGGATTCCTGCCCGCCTTGAGTTTGATCGTGGCAAACCCGGCCTCCACCGCATGGGCGACGCCTTCCGCCCTGACAAGCGAGAGTGTGGCGTGGCTCTCCGGCACTTCCATTTCCTCGAACAACGAGTGATCGAAGACCCGCGCCTCACGATCGTATTCGGCACAGCGCAGCGCCCGTCTCACAATCGGCCAGCGGCGTGCGCCCGCGAGATCGACGAGGCATTTCTCCAGCGGCGGATCGCCGAGTTCCGGCCATGGCTGGATGCAGCCGAAGCCGCCATCCACTTGGATGAGCACGCCATCGAACTCGCGCCGGTTGGAGACGGAGTTAAGTAAACCTCGCGACTTGAGGCGGTAGCGGGAGATCAGCGGTTTCTGTTCGGTGAGCGTCATGGTTTCAGAAAAACACGGCGGTGAGATGGAACACCACTGCGAAGAGCACGAGCTGCAATCCGCCGAGCGCGAGCAGGCGATTGAATGCCGGCCCCGGAGGCAACGTGAGCACACCCCAGATGATCCGCATCCCTAACAAAAGCACTGGAAGGCTCGCGGCCATCAGCGAGGGATGACCCAGTGCCCACCACGCGATGCCTGCGAAGGCCGCCAGTTTGATTTCCAGCCAAATCACTGCCGCCGCCACTTTTGGGCCGCAGCGCACGGCGAGCGTGCGTTTGCCGGTGCTCGCGTCTTCGTCGCGATCGCGGAAGTTGTTGATGGAAATGAGCACAGCGGAGAGCAGGCCGATCTGCGTTCCTAACAGCAATGCCTCGCGCGGCCATGCACCGGTTTGCACGAAGACCGTGCCCGTCACCGCCACCAGCCCGAAGAACGCGATCACGAATAACTCGCCCATGCCGCGATAGGCGAGTGGAAACGGCCCGCCGGTGTAGCCGTAGGCGAGGAATAGCGACGGTACACCAATCAACACGATCGGCCAGCCGCGCGCCTGATAGAGAAACACGCCGCAGACCAGCGCCAACAGCAGGAAGCCTGCGGCGATGGTCATCACGGTACGCGGGCGAAGCAGGCCGGAAGCGGTCACGCGCACCGGGCCGAGGCGGTGTTCGGTGTCCGCGCCCTTTTTTGCATCGATGGCGTCGTTAAAAAAATTCGTAGCGATCTGGATAGCGATGGCACCGAGCAGGGTCCAGATAGCGAGCGGAAGATCGAAGGAGCCGGTGAGTTTCCATGCCAACACGCAGCCCGCCCACACCGGCACGATGGCGGCGGGCAGGGTCTTGGGCCTAGCCGCAAGCAGGCAGGCACGAAGGGTGGATGCGGTCACGCCCGGAGTGGAAACCATCACCCGCAATGTTGCGACACCATTTCCCGGCGGCGTGGGTGGTGAAGAGGAATGCACCGCGAATCTTGAAGACGGAGCATGAGTGGAGACTCTCGGGAGCTTGGACTTTACGCGCAGGCATGAATGCGGGTGCCGAACCTTTGGACTGCGGCGAGCATCGCCGCTTTGAGGGTGACGGGTGCGTTTTCTAGGAGGCTTGGCATTACGTGCAGGCATGAATGCGGGCGAGCCTGGTGATTGGGAACAAGCGGTGTCGAGAAAGCGGACTCTACCTCCAAAGCGGCGATGCTCGCCGCAGTCCAAAGTAATCTTTGGGACGTGGAATTTCTAACCGACGAGTGCGGCCAGTGCTGACTCCAGCGTGGGGTAGAGGAAACGGAAACCATCCGCTTCGAGCGCAGCGGGTTTGGCATGTTGGCCTTCCAACAACGCGCTGCCGAAGCCGCCGAGCGCGAGTTTCAATGCGAAGCCAGGCACTGGGAAAATCGCAGGGCGGTGGAGCGCGGCGGCGAGCTTGCGGGTGAAGTCCGCGTTGCGCTCTGCCACGGGCGCGGTGGCGTTGACCGCGCCTGTTAGAGCGGCGAAATTCACGGCGTGGAGGATGGCGTTGCGCAGGTCGTCAATGTGAATCCACGGCATCCATTGCCTGCCGGAGCCGAGTCTGCCGCCGATGCCGAGTTTGAAAACGCGCTTCAGTTTGCGGAACGCCTCGCCATCGCGGCCCAGCACCACGCCGATGCGCAGACGCACCACGCGTACGCCGAGCGACTCCGCTTCCAGCGCGGCTTCTTCCCACTCGCGACAGAGATCCGCAAGGTATCCGCTGCCGGGCGGTGATGATTCCGTTAGAACGACGTCCCCGCCATCACCATAGATGCCGATGGCGGAGGTGTTCACCAGCACGCGTGGCCGCGCACCCTCGGGCAGGGCGCGGATGGCGGCGACGACGCGGCGGGTCACGGCCACGCGGCTTTCATGGAAGAGACGTTTGTTTTCCGGAGTCCAGCGGCGGGCAATTGACTCACCGGCGAGATTGATCACGGCATCGTGGCCGGTGAAATCCAGCGCGTCCGCTTTCTGCCAGCGATCCACACCGCGCACGGAGCCGCCACCCGCGCGGCTGATGCCGGTGGTGGCGATTCCTTCCGCAGCGAACAGCTCGGGCAGGCCGCTACCGATGAATCCGGTGACGCCGAGAATCGCAACGCGTGGTTTGTGATGCATGGAGGGAGCATGGAACGGTTCCGCTGTTGGTAAAACGGTTTTTCGCGCGGGGCTTTCGCCCTTTACTTCGGAGGCGGCGGGTTTTCTGATTACGGAGATGCTGAAATCCGGTGCATGGCTCGTTTCTTCCTTCCTGCTGATCCCCGGAATCATCGGTGCGCAGGTACTTCCCGATCCCGCTGCTCCGCCTGCTGTGGATGTGATCACGCCGGTGCCGCCGCCGGAGATTCCCATCGGTAGCGCCACAGTGGCACCGGAGATGCCGAAGGAACTCAAGATCCACAACGAGGGCGGCACCATCGAGGGCAACGTCGTGACCGGCGTGCGCTTCGGCGGCCCGGTCAAGATCGAGGGCGACAACGGCCTTGAGATTTTCGCACGCACGGCCGTGCTCGATTTGAAGGCTAAATCCGTGACCTTGGAGGGCGGCGTGACCGTCTATCAGGGAAACGCGATGCAGCGCGGCGAACGCGCGGTGTATTTCTACGAGCGGAAGTTTCTCGATGCTTCCGCGTTGCGCGTGTCGGTCGATCCCTTGTTGTTAGAAGCGGGAAAATTCACCGTCGAGCAGAAGAACGGCAAGCAGGTATTCGTCGGCAGGGATGCGGGCATCACCACGCATGACGTGGAGGATCCGAACTACTGGGTGCGTGCGAAAAAAACGCGCATCTATCCGGGAGAGAAGATCGTTTTCAACGACCTACGCCTTTACGCGGGAGACATGCCGGTGTTCTGGCTGCCTTATCTCAGCCAGCCGCTCGATGGCGATCTGGGCTATCATTTCATCCCCGGCGCTCGTTCTAACTGGGGCCCGTTCCTGCTCAATACCTATGGCATCATGCTCGGCGGCGAGACGGACGCTGTCACCGGTGAGAACAAGGACGCATGGCTGCTCTCGCGCTGGCATCTGGACCTGCGCGCCACCCGTGGCATCGGTGCTGGGGTGGACTTCACCGACAAGCGCGTGGAGAATAACGACGAGATCAGCGGCCTGCAGCTCTACTATCTGAATGATCTCGATCCGAGCGAAAGCCGCAACGGCAAGCCGCGCGGATTCGTCAACGAGGACCGCTTTAAAATCCAGCTCAAGCACCGCCTCACTCCGGATCTGCCGGACGACGCAGACTGGCGCATCGACGCGAACCTTTCCTGGTTGAGCGATGAGTATTACTTGGAGGATTTTGAAACGTCCACCTTCCGCGTGGATCCACAGCCGGACAACACACTCGGCATCTACCGGCGGGATGACGCATCGCTGCTCTCGCTTTACACGCGTTTCCACATCAACGATTTCTATCGGGCGGATACACGCTTGCCGGAAGTCGCGTTCGATCAGGCGCGTGCGCCGCTCTTCGGACTGCCGCTACTGCATGAAGGGTCCACGTCCTTCGCAGTCATCGGCGAGCAAGCGGCCGATCCCACGCGCAACGCGATCGTCAATCCGCTGATGGGACTCACGCTCGGCGATCCGCAGGCCACGCGGCTGCTCAACCAACTCGGCGGCTACGAGCGGCGGCTAGCGGAGAGTTTGCTCGCGCTGCCGGTGGGCGATCCAAAACGCGACTCCATCCGCACCCAGCTACTAGACTCCGGCTACTCGCGCTTTCGCACCTATCAGGAGCTATCATTGCCAATGATGCTCGGCGGATTCTTCAGCGTCACCCCGCAGGCGGGTGTCGGCTATTCAGACTACAGCTCCGTGGACGGACCTGAAAACGGGCTGGACCGCACGCTGATTCACGCGGGTGTGGAAACGTCGCTGAAGTTCTCCAAGGACATCGGCTCCTATCAGAATCCATCGCTCGGGTTGGACGGGCTGATGCATGTCTTCCAGCCATACAGCGCGTGGTCGGTCGTTTCCACAGATGACTTCGAGCCCGGCGATCCGGGAGTGGACCGTCTCACTCCCACCACGCGGCCACGGCCGTTAGATCCCACGCGTTTCACTGCGGTGGACGAGCTGCAGAACTGGAACGTGCTGCGCATGGGCACACGCAACCGTCTGCTGACGAAACGCGACGGCCAGAGCTTCGAGTGGCTTTATCTGGACACTTACATGGATGCCTTCATGGACGATCCCGAGGGCAAGCGTGACATCTCTAACCTCTACAACGACGTCCGTTGGTCGCCACTGCCATGGCTCGGCGTGGATTTTGAAACGCAGTTTCCCATCGCACAGAGTGGCTCGGGTTTCAGCGAATTCAGCACTCGCTTGCATTACCTGCCGACGGACTACATGGACTTCTCGCTCGGCTACCGCTGGCTGAAAGGCCACCCCGTTTTACTTAACTCCAACCGCGTCGATCTCCAGTCCTACATCCGCATGACTGAAGACTGGGGCTTCGGCACGCGCCACATCTTCGAGGGCGCGGATGGCACGCTGGAACTCCAGCAATACACATTGCACCGCGATCTCGGAAACTGGGTGGCGGGCGTCGGGATCAGCACGCGCGACAACCGCCTCGAAGATGAATACGGCCTCGTTTTCAGCCTCACGCTGAAGGATTTCCCGTCGGTCTCCTTGCCATTCGAGATTGATGGGCAATAGTGCCCGCCCATCATGAGCCACACGCCAGACCAACTCCTCGCCGCCCTTCGCTGGCGCTACGCCACCAAACAGTTCGACACCTCCCGGAAAATCCCAGATGCCACATGGGATGCCATCGAGGAATCACTCGTTCTAACACCTTCCTCATTCGGACTACAGCCGTGGAAATTCATCGTCGTGGAAAACCCAGCCGTGCGCGCCAAGTTACTCACGGATTCCTGGAATCAACCGCAGGTGACCGATGCCTCGCATTTCGTCGTACTCACCGCCCGCACCGATCTAACGGCTGCGGACATCGACGCGTGGATCGCCCGCATGAGCGAGGTGCAGGGCAGTAGCTTGGAGGCCTTCGCGCCGCTCAAAGGCATGATTTCCGGCTTCGCAGAACGCATGAGCGAGGAGGAACGCGCGGCTTGGAATAAAAACCAAGCTTACATCGCACTCGGCCAGCTCATGGCTTCCGCCGCTGTGCTCGGCATCGATGCCTGCCCGATGGAAGGCATCAGCGCGTCTGCTTATGACCGCATCCTCGGGCTGGAAAATTCCGGCTACGCCACCGTCGTCGCCTGCGCTCTCGGCTACCGCGCGGAGGCGGATAAATACGCCGCCATCCCGAAGGCCCGCTTCGCGAAATCAGAAGTGATCCGGCGTGTATGAGGTGTCACGCGCGCCAGGCTGCTTCGGCGGCTTGATGCCGAGGATTTTCCAAACGTCCTGCATCAGGCGCATAGAGATTTCACCGGATAGAGCGCTTTCCTTCTCCTTGCCGCGCACGCCGATGTGGATGGCGGGCACCTTGCCCATCGGCGTGTCCATATCGCCCGTCCTGATGAAAATGCGACCCTCGATCTCCTTGGCGCAGATTTCATCGGAGGGCAGATCCCATTTTTTCACGAGGCCCAGATCGCTGCTGACCTTCACGAGGATCTCCGGCTCGCTGAGTTTCTTTTTCAGCTCCGCCATGATTTCCTGGACCTTCGCGGAGGGAAGCTCCGGGTTGATCGGCATCGGCACCCACACCGGGTGCGGGAGATTCTGCTGATACACCTTCTTGTAGTAAAGGTAAGCTCCGCCGAGCATCAGCATCACCACCAGCACACTTGCCGCTATCCATCGTTGCATGTTCGCGGCTTATACTTCATCCAGCAGCCGAGCCAAGCCGGAATTTCCATGGAATACCCCACCACCACCGCCACCGTCGAGACACTGCCCAACGGCCTCACCGTGATTCTCGATCCCGATCCCACCGCGCCCGTGGTGAGCACCCAGATCTGGGTGGAAACCGGCTCCATCCATGAAGACCAATTACTCGGCGCGGGCGTTTCGCATTTCCTCGAGCACATGGTTTTCAAAGGCACGCGCGACTACGGCGCAGACAAGCTCGCGGACACCGTGCAGGCCGCCGGCGGTCACTGGAACGCCTACACCACCTTCGATCGCACTGTTTACCACATCGACGGCCCGGCGGACTCGCTGCCCGTTTTCCTGAAATGCCTGACCGGGCTGGTGTTCTTCCCCACCCTGCCGAAGTCGGAGTTTAAGAAAGAAAAGGACGTCATCCGCCGCGAGATCGACATGGGCCTCGATGATCCCGACAACGCCACCACCCGCCTGCTACTCGCCACCGCCTTCCAGCTCGATCCGCGCCGCCAGCCGGTCATCGGCCATCGCCACCGCTTCGATGCCGTAAAACACGACGATCTCCTGCGTTACCACCGCGAGCGTTACACCACGGATCGCTGCTTCGTCGTCATTTCCGGCGACATCGATCCCGATGACGCCCGCAAACGCCTCCTCACTCTCACCAAGGAATGCCAGCCCGGCTGTGGTCGCGAGCCGCACGTCGCCACCGATGCGCCCCAGCTCGGCCCACGTCGCGCGCGCGAAACCTTCGCCATCCCTAACAGCCGGATTTCCCTCGCTTGGAAAATCCCCGCCCTCGATCACCCGGACGTCCCGGCCTTCGATGTGCTCGCCGCCATGCTCGGTCGTGGCCGCGCCTCCCGCCTCCACCGCACCCTGCGCGAGGAACGCGGCCTCGCCCTGGAAATCTCCGCCTACTCATGGACCGGTCCCGGCCGTGAGGGCATCTTCGGGATTTCCGCCGATGCCATTCCGGAAAATCGCGACCTGCTCACCGCCGCCATCATTTCAGAAATCTCCACCCTCCACACCGATCCGCTGGACGAAGACCTCGCCAAGGCAAAACGCCAGATCTTCGCCAGCCAGTTCCGCAGCCTCACCAGCGCCTCTGGCCGCGCCGCCGACCTCGCCTCCAACTGGCACGAAGCCCGCGACCTCGATTTCACCCGCCGCCACCTCGCCCTGATCGAGGCAGTCACCGTCGCCGACATCCGCCGCGTCGCCGCCTGCCTCGTCGATGAAAAACTCAGCCACACCATCCTCGATCCGCTCGACACCCCGGCCACCACCCAAGCCGCCCGGCCCAAGCGCATCCGCGAGGACATCCAAGTCCACACGCTGCCCAACGGCCTGCAAATCGCCCTCATCCCGGACCACCGCGTGCCACTCGTCCACCTCCAGGCCGCCGCCCGCGCCGGGCTGCCCTCCGAGACTCGGGAAACCAACGGCCTCAATCAGTTGCTCGCCGCCACCCTCACCAAAGGCAGCGCCACCCGCAGCGCCCGGGAAATCGCCACCACCCTCGAATCCCTCGGAGCCTCCATCTCCGCCAGCGCCGGCAACAACGCCCTGCTCGTCCAAGCCGCCGGACTCGCGCCGGACCTCGCCACCATCGCCGCCGTTTTCGGAGAAATCCTCGTTTCCCCAGCCCTGCCCGAGGATGCCATCGTCCGCGAAAAAGCCAGCCAACTCTCTGCGCTCGAGGAAACCCTGCTAGATCCGCTGCACGCCGCATTTCGCGCCCTGCGCCACGCCACATACCAAGGAAACGGCTACGGCCTCGACTCCCTAGGCTCTCCGGATAGCTTGAAAAACCTCACCCGCGCCGCCCTCGCCGCCCACCACGCCCGCCACTTCAACGCCTCCAATCTCACCCTCACCCTCGCAGGCGACTTCGATCCCGCCGCCGCCCTCGATCTCCTCACCGCCGCCCTCGCCCCACTACCACAAGGCGCGCCCTGGCCCTTTCCCGCCTGCACTCCCGGCTGCGGAAATCCCATCGTTCACTTGGAAAAATTGCAGGCCGTGCTCGCCATCGGATTCCCCGGAGCCTCCTTCAGCTCCACCGACCGCCACGCCCTCGCCATGATCCAAGAATACGCCGCAGACATGGCCGGCCCGCTCTTCACCCGCATCCGCGAACAGCTCGGACTCGCCTACCAAGTCGGAGCCACCCAGTTCCTCGGCTTCGAGGCTGGCCTCTTCACCTTCTACCTCGCCACCTCACCCGAGCAGGTCGATCTCGCCCGCCGCGAACTGCTTTCCGAGATCGGAAAAATCGCCGCCGATGGCATCCCGGACGCCGCCTTCAAACGCGTCCGCTCCACCGTCCTCAGCGGCCTCGCCATCCAACAACAATCGCCCTCCGCCATCGCCCGCCACTGCGCTCTCGACCTCCTCTTCGGCCACCCCGCCGACGAACACCGCCGCCTTCCCGCCACCTACCAAGCCCTCACCGCCAAACAAGTCCGCAAGACCGCCGCCCGCATCTTCTCCGCCACCCCCACCATCGCCACCGTCAGGCCAGTGGCGTGAGCGCAACAAAGTCGTGGCTGGGACATCCTGTCCCTGCCAGAGGAGTGGCGGCCTATCAACTCGCGTTTCCAGCTTGGCAGTTCCTCCATCGCGATCTAAAAATAGCCGTGTGCAAATTCTCACCCCTGACGAAGCTCTCTCGGCGTTGTATCCCGATGATTGAAAGTTTTGCCGATATGCCTGTGGCTACTTGGCGTGTCGCTTTTTGAATGGGCACCACCACCTCAACATCATGAACGAACTCAAAGAAAAGCTCATCGCCCTCGGCCTCAGCGCGGAAATGACCGACACTGTCATCCAAACCGTGGCTGGATTCGTGAAATCAAAAATCCCGGAGTCCTATCACAGCATGATCGACGACGTGATGGCCGGCAAAAGCCCAGACCTCGGCGGCATTCTTGGAAAACTCGGTGGTCTCTTCGGCGGAAAGTGACACCCTTCACGGCGGAGCAAGGTGGTGGAGCATAGGAGATTCGAACTCCTGACCTCTTCATTGCGAACGAAGCGCTCTACCAACTGAGCTAATGCCCCTCACAACCTTGTTGCGTGGTTTCACTGCCATCTCCACTACGCCCGCGCAAGAGTGAATTTCCTAGGCGGATTTTCGCACCCTATTTTTCGCAAATATTGATTTGCTCAACTTAACCATCATTTGGCAAGCTCCCTCAACATTCGAAATCATCGCTATGAAACCTGTCGTCTGGCTGCCATCCACCTGCGCCCTTTTCCTCATCCTCACCGGATGCGCGGACAATAATTCCACCGTGCAAGCTGACCCGAACGGCACCGGGCCTTTCGACAAGTACGGCAACTACCGCGAAGACTGGGTGGCCGATCCCTCGAAGTGGACTCGTCCCGGCAGACGCCAGCAGAACACGCCCGCGGACGATCTGCCTGCCATCGCCAGAAACGAAGAGCCGCCAGCCAATTCCAATCCGCTGGCTCCCGCGCAGCCCACCATCACCAAACCCAAGGTGGAATCCACTCCGCGCGAGACCGTGAAGCGCACCGAGAACAAACCCGCAGTCGTCACCGCAAAACCCAAGCCCAAGCCGACGCTGGTCTCGAAGCCGAAACCCAAACCCAAACCGAAGTCCACCCGCTACATCGTGAAAAGCGGCGACTCGCTCTCCCGCATCGCCAGCCGCAATGGCTCCTCGGTTTCCGCCATCCAGAAAGCCAACGGCATCTCCGGCACTCTCATCCGCCCCGGCCAGTCGCTCGCCATCCCCAAGCGCTAACAAGCGCCCGCCTACTCCTCCTCGCCTCCCCCCGCTTCACTGCGGACGCGCTTGGATACCCGGTACTCCGGGGGAATCGGGCGCGTGGGATCAAAAAACCGGTGGCTTTTCACGAATCGCGCTGGCGACACTTTGTAGAGATCATAAAACCTCCGCCTGAAGGATTCCACTGACAGGAAACCGAGATCCTGCGCCACCTGCTCGATGCTTTTCCCGCCCTCCAGCTTTCGCCTCGCCACCACCATCCGCTCCAGATTCATCCACGTCTTGGGCGGCAGTCCCACATCACGCAGGAACACCACATACAGATACCTCTGGCTGCATCCCAGCGCCGTGCATACATCTTCCACACGGTATGCCCTGCTCAAGGCCAGCGTTTCCAAGCAGAACCGCCTTCCCGAGAAGGCCTCGACCACATGCCATGCCTGATTGTAACGGATGAACCTCACGAATGTAATCTCTCCTCAATCGAAGACTTGTTGTATTTCGGACAGAAATAGCTCCGCAGTCAACCTGACATTTTGCCATTCTTCATCTGCTGCCGCTTCCTTGATAACAGATGTGTCCCTTACATTTTCCGGTTTCCAAGTTAAGCCTTCCGCGACACAACAATCCCCCAGATGAACATCCTCGCGAAGAACCTCCTGATCCTCGCCTCCGCCGGCTCCGGGAAAACCTTCCAGCTCGGCAACCGCGTCATCGGACTGGTAGCACGCGGGGCCGCTCCGGAACGCATCGTCGCACTGACCTTCACCCGCAAAGCCGCAGGTGAATTCGCAGACTCCGTTCTCACCAAACTGGCCGGTGCCGCAGATGACGAATCCGCTGCCACACAACTCCGCAATTCACTCGCACTACCGGACGCGGATTTCAGCGACGCCTTGCAACGAGTGGTCCGCGCCCTGCCGGGACTCACGCTCGGCACCATGGATGGCTTTTTCGCAAGAATCGTCCGCGGTTTCCAATATGAACTCGGCCTCAGCGGCGGAAAGTTCGACCTGATAGAAGGCCCACGCGCCGCTGCTCTCGCAGATGAAATGCTGGCTGCTGTCCTCGGTGACACACTTGCCCGCGAACAAGGCGAAGAGTTTTTCCATGCCTTCCGCAGGGCCACGCTCGGCAGGGAAGATCAGGGAGTGCTCACCGCGTTGCGCGGCTTTGTCACCCGCTGGCAGGCCATCTATCAGGAAGCCCGCAATCTGGAATGGGGACCAGCCTCACTAGTGGATGTGAACATCGACGAGTGGGCGAAACGCAAATCCATTTTAGCATCCGCCGCGTTGAGTGGACTGGACAGCATTGAATACAACGACAAGCGCCAACGTGCATTGTTGGAAAAGGAAATCATCAATCTGGAGAATCATGTCATCGGCGGCGGCAGTCTTGGTAAGGCGTCGTCATTGATGAGTAGCATTCTTGAGGCTGTCACTACGCCTACCGGGCCGCTGTTTGTAAAATCCTACAAGGAGTTCGTGATAGGCGGCGTCACGGGCGAGGCGCTGCGGGATATGGTGGAGCTGGCGGCGCACTGTGAGTTCGCCGCCGCATTGCAACGCACCCGCGCTGTTAGAGAAGTGGTTGCCGTTTTCGATGATCTCTGCGCGAAGCGGCTCCGCAGCAAGGGCTTGCTCGGTTTCAATGATGTGAAGCTCCTCATGGGCGAGTGGGTGCGCGGCGAGGATGCCCGCCTGCGACGCGAGGCCGTAGATTTCCGGCTGGACGCGCGTTTCGATCACTGGCTGCTCGATGAGTTCCAGGACACCAGCCGCGCCGATTGGATGGGGCTGCTACCGCTCGTCGATGAAGCCGCCAGCGATGACGACGGCTCGATGTTCGTCGTCGGCGATCGCAAGCAGGCGATCTACGCATGGCGCGGCGGCGATGTCGGTTTGTTCGATGAAGTGCAGGCGCGTTATGGCGGTGCCTTGAGCACCGAAACGATGGCGGAGTCCTGGCGCTCCTGCCCGGAAGTGCTCTCACTCGTCAATCAGGTCTGCGGTGATTCTGCGACCTTGCACGAGTTGTTCGGAATCGTCGCGGATCGCTGGCAGTGGGAGCATCATTTCCCCGCCGAGCCACTCTGCAAGCCATCGAACCGAGGCCAAGCGCGGGTGGAGGTCGTCGGTGATTGGGATGAGCGGCTGGACCGCACGGTGGAAATCCTCAATGAGCTCGGAGTCGGACGGAGAGCCATGACTTGCGGCATTTTACTCCGTGGAAACAAACAAGTGCGCGAGCTCACCGATCATCTGCGCATGCACGGCTTCGATGTGATCGAAGAAGGCAGGCGCGAGCCCGCGAAAGACAACCCCGTCGGCATCGTGATCGCCCATCTCTTCAAATGGCTGGCTGATCCGGCGGACCTGTTCGCTCGCGAAGTGGTGGAAATGTCACCGCTTGCCGCCATTCTGAAAACCAGTCATGGCGATGCGTGGCCGCTGATCTGGGAAAACCTCACCACCGCCATTTCACGCGATGGATTTGCAGCGCCACTGGAGCGCGTTCTAACAAACTGCCACGATGGCTGGTCGGTCTTCGGACGCCGCCGCGCGGGCGATCTGCTTACCGCGCTCGGCTCACTGGATGCGCAGGGCGGCATCTCACCACGCGAAGCTGCGGATTGGCTGGAGCGCCTGGAAATTTCCCAAAGCCCCGGCATCGCGGCGGTGCAGGTGATGACGATCCACAAGGCGAAAGGTCTCGGTTTCGACGTCGTGCTGCTGCCGGAAGTTCCTGATGATGGCATACCGCAAGCACAGTTCTTCGACATCGCGGAAGGCGACGGCTGGCTCACACAAACCCCACCGAAGTGGGTGCGGGCCATCGTTCCCGAACTCCGCAGGGCCGAAGAACGCTGGGCTGCGAATCAGCGCTACGAATCGTTCTGCATGCTCTATGTGGCTCTCACCCGTGCGAAACGCGGCCTCTACGTGCTCTTGGAACCACCCGCGAAAACCAGCAATCCTGACAAGCCATCGCTCGCCAACTGGCTCGCGAGATCCGCTGGCTCGGATTTTGAAACCGGGCTGCCGGATTGGGCCGATCTCGTTCCAATGACCGTCGCCGCTCCTCATCCCGCTGCGCCGCCTCTACCTGGTCCGGCCATTCCGCAGCGCGAGCGTTTCCTGCCGAGCGCCACCAAGTCCAACATCTCTAACACCTCCGGGATGAAATTCGGAACCGAAGTCCACGCGCTGCTCGAACGCATCACTTGGGCGGACGAGTCCCCGCCACAACTTCCGCGAAACGATGCTGGCAAAGCCGTCGCCCAACTAATCCGCAATCCCGCCCTGCGTCACATCTTCGAACGGCAAGGCCGCCGCATCGATCTCTTCACCGAACAAGCAACGGACGCAATCATCGGCAACGAGCTGCTCACCGGTATCATCGACCGTCTCCACCTCCATCGCGACGACGCAGGCTGCGTTTCACAAATCGAAATCATCGACTACAAAACCGACGCCGTCACGAAACCGGATGATCTGCTAGAACGATACTCCGGCCAGATGCACGCCTACCGCAAAGCCCTCGAAACCATCCATCCCGAAGTAGAGATCATCTGCACCCTGCTCTCCGTACGGCACGGGGTTTTGCTTTCCGTCCAGAAAGCGAGTTCAGGAGTTCAATCTTCAGCTTGCCCATTGTGAAGACACGCTAAAGCGCGAACTCCTGAGCGCCACCAGCTTGGGGGTTTCACCCTCACTCCACCTACCCAAAACGAAGCCCTTAGACATGCATGCAAATACATGCGCGCCTCTCACGCAGTGGTGATCGGCTTGCCTTCGATTTCAAGTCCCTCGATGTGGTATCCGCCCTGTTCGAGAAGGACGGCCATGCCACGGATTTCGGAAAACGGATCGGGTGTATCCTTCGGCCACAGCGAATGGAACTGCGAGTGCACACCATTGCGGAAGAAGTGACGGCCCGTGTTCAACGCGGCTCGTGATGGCGTACACGATTCGACTGAGATGAACGCGTTTTAAAACAAAGCTCCCTCTCCTGCCACGCGATCAAACACAGGCGTCCTGATGATGTCGTTCGGCGATGGCGAGGCGGGATCCGCTTAAGCCGAGGCATAACGCCCAAGATCGTCTGCAAACATCCGCAGGATGTTAGGGCTAGATTCGGCGTGAAGCGCAGCTTGGGAAAACAGCGCCAGCACGATGGTAGTGTGGATTTTCATTCAGGTAATAGCTTCTTGAGCAGTTCGCTGTCGATTTCGGTTTGTGGCTTGAAGGCAGGCGAGTTCATGTAATGGAGCAAGCTGTGCAAGAGCTGGCGGGCTTCGGGTTTGTCCTGATGCTTCATCAAGTCGATCGCGCAGATGAGCATCGAGCCATTGCCGATTTTCGTTTCCGCGATCAGACCGAGCTTTTGATTTCGCGCGAAGTTGTCGATCACTTGCACGATGGGCCGGAAGTCCGCAGGCGTGCCATCGAAGGAGATAGGCCGCGAGTTTTTCACGAGATGCCACCACTGCCAGTTGCTATGGAACTCGGTGGGAAACGATGCGAACGCAGACGACTTCGGATCGCACAAGATGCCAAGCGTGCCGGGTGGCTGGCGTTTGTTACCACGCTTCGCCGCTGCTTCCGCGAACATCGGCGACCAGAACTCGCATTGAAATCCACCGGGCACGCTGTGCGGAAGTTTAGCCAAGTCCGGAATGAGTAATACTTTGCCGCCAGCTTCGAGTTTTCCCCACTTGAGCGCATCGCTGAGACTGTGGCTGAGCATAACTCCTTCCGGCACGCTGTTGTCCACTTTGGGCGGATAGACCCAGAGCGGATAGCGGTTGCGGAAGGAAGTGCCCTCGATGGCGAGCGTGAGCGTGAGTCGGCTCGCGGTTGTGATTTTTGAAAACGCCATCTGGAATTCGCCGATGTCATTCAGGGCACCATTGCGGAGTGTGACGGGATCGAAGGTCTTGCGTGCGAGTTCAGCGCCGTTTGCATCGTTCATCGTGGCGGTGATTTTCGCAGAGAGCAAATCCGCTTCGCCGTAATGCGCGACTTGCACCTTGCCGCTGAATGTTTCATCGCTGGTCCACGCATACTTTTTCATGCGGATGAGCGGCACCGTCTCGCTGCAAAACTCGCGCCATGCCTGCGGCTCAATGATGCCCTTGGACTCCATAAACACATTGAGCATTCCCACAAGCGCGGTGCCTTGGCCGGGGAAGTCCATGATGTCGAGCAACTGGAATCCGCCGAAGCCCGGCGTGCGCAGCGCGGCCTCGATGTCCTCCCGGTAACAGATCGCCGACAGCGCGCCGGACGCACGCACGAAGTCATCCGTCTGATCTAACATCCCAGTCTTTTCCAAACGCTCGCGGAAGATCTCGTAGTTCCGCGCCTGGAGTACGCCGGTGAATTTCGGAATGTCCCGGAAATCCGGATGCACCTGAAACTGTCCGGTTTCATGGCCGATCAACGGCACCGGCACACCCGCGATGGATTTACTGAAGTCCACCATCGTCGATGGCGGATGGCTATCGATGTGCGGGTCCGGGAAATCGAAGAGCGAGAACGATCCACGCAACGGTTTTGTTTCCTTCTCCACCTTGCCAGTGACCCAAAAGTCATCGCCCTCCGCTAGGCTGGGTTCCCAATGCATGTTGTTAGAGCCTTGGGCGTGAAGACGGCGCGGATCGGACTTCTTAAAATGAGCGACCAGTTCGAACATGCCCGGCGAACGACCGAGTTCGTTGCCGAGGGTGAACATAACGAACGACGGACTGTTTCCAAAATCCCGCAGGATCAAGTCGCCCTCGCGCTTACCGTAGTCATAGAGTGAAACATTCGGCTCGGTGGATTCCACTTCCATGAAGTCGATGTTGTGGATCGCGGCGTCCTTGTTATCTGGCGCGTTGAATGCGCTCCGTTTGTTAGGAAGTTCCGCCTGGAGATAAAAGCCGAGTTCGTCC
>JANMLQ010000270.1:0-8121 GCA_031372635.1 Akkermansiaceae bacterium
TCATCCCTCGCTAGCGCGTCTTGCGATGTGGGCCAGCGCTTCGTCGATGCGGTCGATGAGGATGAGGCAGAGGTCACCGGGTTGGAGGCGATCAATGGCGGAGTCGATAGCTAAGAACTCTCCATGAAACTCTTCGGTGCGGGTGGTGCGGCGGGCTTTGGCGAGACCTTGGCGTAGAAGTGTAAGAACTTCGCCATCGGCGCGGCCGCGCTGGCAGTCGTCCTGATAGAGGATGACGTCATCGAAGGCCTCGCCGAGGATTTCAGTTTGCAGAGTGATGTCTTCATCGCGGCGGTCACCGGCTCCACTGATGACGACGACGCGGCGCTTGGCAGGCATGCTGTCCACGGCTTGAACAAGGGCACGGATGGCGTCGGGGTTGTGGCCGTAGTCGGCGATGACGGTGGCACCGCGGCAGTGGAAGACGTTGAAGCGGCCGGGTGCGGTGTCGGCATCGTTGACGAAAGTGGCCATGCCTTTGCGGATGATGTCCCAAGGAATGCCGAGACCCCATGCGGCGGCGGTGGCGGCCATGGCGTTTTCCACTTGGAAACGAATCGTGCCACTGTGGGTGATGGGGATGTCCTTCAATGCGATGCGGTAGCGCAGCTTGCCTTTGGCGGCTACGATGTGGTCGTCCTCAACGAAGACGCCGCGTTTTCCCTGTGCAAGGTGGTTGGCGAGCACGCGCTCGTGGCGGTTATGGGCGAAGTAGGTGACGGAGCCGATGCAGGCGCTGGCCATAGCGGCGACCATTGGATCGGCGGCATTGAGCACGGCCACGCCGCTGCGGCAGACGCTGTGGATGATGACGCGCTTGACCACGGCGAGTTCTTCGACGGTGCTGATGTAGTTGATGCCGAGGTGGTCGCCCATGCCGATGTTGGTGACAACTGCGACGTTGCAGCGATCAAAGCCAAGCCCTGCGCGGAGGATGCCGCCGCGGGCGGTTTCGAGTACGGCGGCATCGACATCCGGATGGAAGAGCACGTTTTGCGCGCTGCGCGGGCCGCTGCAATCGCCAGTGTCGATGCGTTGACCGGCGATGTACACGCCATCGGAATTGGTCATGCCCACGCGCTTGCCGGTTTGTCCTAACAGATGGGAAATAAGACGCACGGAGGTGGTCTTGCCATTGGTGCCTGCGACGGCGACGACGGGGATGCGGCCGTCCTCGGACTTGGAGAAGAGTGTGGAAATGATGGCCTCACCGACGGGGCGGCCTTTGCCGAAGGACGGTTGGAGATGCATGCGCAGGCCGGGCGCGGCGTTCACCTCGATGATGCCGCCGGACTGTTGTTCGAGTGGCTTGAGAACGCTTTCGCAAACGACATCCACACCGCAGAGATCGAGGCCGATGGTTTTCGCGGCCTCTACGGCGCGGGCGGCGAGTTCGTGATGTACGTCATCGGTGACGTCGGTGGCGGTGCCGCCGGTGCTGAGGTTGGCGTTGTTGCGCAGGATGATGCGTTTGCCTTTGCGCGGGATGGAGTCGGCGTTGAAACCTTGCTTTGCGAGCGCGTCGAGCGCGATCTCGTCGAGTGGGATCTTGCTGAGGATGGTGGCGTGGCCGTTCGAGCGGCGCGGGTCGTCGTTCACTTCATCCACGAGTTGGCGGATGCTGTGCTCGCCATCGCCAGTGACGTGGGGCGGCTCGCGGCGTGCGGCGGCGACGAGGTGATCGCCGATGACTAACAGTCTGTAGTCCTGGCCGGGCAGGTATTGCTCGACCATGATCTCATCGCTGATCTCGCGGGCGGCGGCATAAGCGGCGAGCACGCGCTCGCGGGTCTCGACGTTGGCAGCGACGCCTTTGCCTTGGTTGCCATCGCGTGGCTTGATGACGACGGGGCCGCCGAGTTCGCAAGCGGCGGTCCATGCATCCTCGGCATCGGTGACGGGCCGGCCTTTCGGAACGGGGACACCGGCGGCGTGCAGCAGTCGTTTCGTCAGTTCCTTATCCTGTGCGATGGACTCGGCGATGAGGCTGCTGCTGTCCATGGCCGCAGCCTGGATGCGGCGCTGCCTGCTGCCCCATCCGAACTGGACGAGGCTGCCCTCAGTGAGCCGGTGGGATGGGATGCCGCGCGCATGGGCGGCATGAATGATTGCTCCGGTGCTGGGGCCGGGGCGGACTTCTTCATCCAGCTCCCGCAGTTTCTCCAGAGCTGCATGAAAATCGAATGGGCGATCCTCCAGCGCGGTGATGCATAACTCGTGTGCGAGTTCCATCGCGAGACGACCGACGGCTTCTTCGGTGTATTCGACGACGATCTGATAGATGCCGGTCTCGCAGGTGGAAACGCAGCGGCTGAATGCCACGGGGCAGCCGGCATGCGCCTGGAGTCCGAGCGCCGCCATTTCGAGTGCAGACGCGACTGGTGCATGCGCCTGTAACGGGCCGATCTCCGGGAAGCGTTCGCGTAGGCGAGTTTCAAAACCGTTCATCTCATCAAGACGGAGCTCTGGTCCTTTGCAACTCACCACAGCCTGGATGGAGGTGTGGAGGCTCCAGAGATTGGGGCCACGCAGCGCGCGGATGTTGAGGATATTCATGGAGCTGCGATCAGATGGCGGGTTCTGGAGAAAAGGTTTCCAAGCCGGTGCGCATGACGTGGCTGGCGATACCGAGCGCCCATGCGGCGGCGATGGCGGCGAGCACGTTTTCCACGCGCATGGCGGTGGGAGCGCTGCCGAGAAAGGCGATGGAGGCGAGAGGTGCGAGCGGGGATTCCTCATCACCGGTGGCGAGGATGACTTCGTTTTCTCGGATGAAAACCGCCCTGCCACCGTGCGCGCGGTGTTCTTCGATCACATCGAGTGTGGGATCGGCTGCGAAGAACATCACCTCGCCATCACTGAGCGGGGCCATCTCGACGATCATCGGGTCCGCTGCGTTGAGCACGGCCACGCCATCTTGTAAAACCACATCCACTTGGCTGCGTAGCACGTTGAAGACCTGCTCGGGATTGGTGATGTGGTAGCGGCCGTAGTGGGCTGCAGGATCGATGCGGGAAACGATGCCGACTTGGCAGCGGTCATAGGCGAGGCCTTGGCTGAGGATGACATCCGCGCTGTTTTCCATCACTGCGGCATCCACGCTGCGGTTCATCAGGACGCGCCTGCCAGATTCCCAATCGCCGCGATCACCGCTCTCTAACAGGCGGCGGTCGAGGAACAAACCATCGCCACAGGCAAGTCCGGTGTATTTCCCTCCGAGGCGCAGGAACTCCGCGACGAGCCGGGCGATCTCCGTGTTTCCACCGGAGCCACTGATGCCGACGACCGGGATGCGCGCGGTGTCTCCATTGGGAAACAAGTGATCGACGATGGCGCGGCCGACCGGGCGTGCTTCACCGATGCTCGGCTGGAGGTGCTGGGTGAGATCTGGCCCCGCATGCACGGCGGTGATCGCTCCGTTTCCTGAAGTGAGTGGTTGGGAAAGATCCTCGGCCATCATGTCCACGCCCGCGATGTCGAGGCCGACCACACGCGCGGCGAGGCAGGCGGCGGCGGCGGTGGCGGGATGCACACTGTCGGTGACATCAATGATTACGTTTTCCGCATCCGTACGAGTAGCGGCCACCATCGTCCCGCCGACGATGAGCAGGCGGTGGAGCTTGCCGGTTAGATTGTTGTCCTTGTCCTCTGGGTCCACGGCGGGAATTCCGCAGGAGGAAAGCAGACGGCAGGTAAGCTCCGAGTCGCGGGAAATGCCTTCTGCGATGGCTCCGGTGCGGTCTGTTTCCGCAGTCCAGATGCGGCGTTGGTGCGCGCCGTAGCCGAGCTGCACGAGATTGTCCGAGGAGAGGCGGATCGCTGGAATGCCGCGGTCCTTCGCGGTTGCGGCGTTGACGATGCAGGCGGTGCTCGGTCCTAGCAGATACTTGCGCGCCGTTTCCTCTAGGTGCTTGAGAGTAGCCGCGACATCGAAGGGTGTGTCCTCGATGGCTGCCATCACTAGTTCCCGCGCGGCCTCCAGACAGACACGCGTGGCTTCTTCGTGCGTCGCAGTTACTGCCACTTTATAGATACCGCGCTCGCTGGTTTCGCGTGCTCTACCGAAGCCGCCGGGGATGCCTGCGAGATTCTGTAGCTCAAGCGTGATGTGTTCCAGAATGTGCGCCGGCCATGTGCCTTCCTGAAGGCGGCGGATGAACCCACCCGCCTCGCCGTAGCTGCAGCGGTGTTCTGATAGAGTGGGCAGCCATTCGCACAGGCGCTCCACGAATCCGGGCAGAGTGTTAGAAGGGAAATCCTCCAACTCTCCGATGTCCACCCAGACTTCCAGAACAGGTCGGTAAGTCCATAGGCTCGGACCACGCAAGGGCAGGAACTTGAGGAACCGGATGTCTCGTTGCTTCATGTAGTGGATTCCCGAAGGCGGTCGCGGCGGGTTTTCTTTCCGTTTCCTCGGTGCAAATCAAGTTCCGTATCGGAAATCAGCGCATTCATCCCCAGCGACTGCCGGACAAATGTGTTGCAAGCCCGCCCAAATGCGGCAAAACCGCCCCGGCCCTATCACGGCACCCGCGTCCGGAGGCCTACAATCAGCGGGCCTTTCCCGATGACTTCCGACGGTTCCCCGCGACTCATATCCGCCACCACGGCCCTGCCGGAGAAGTGGCGCGGAGAAATCACCACCACCCTCGCCGCCGGGGAAAACGCCATCGCCTGGCTGGAACTCGATCTCAACCCGCGTCTCAGGTTTGAAGAAGGAATCGTGGTGCTCACCGCACGCCGCCTGCTCTCGAAAGCCCCCGGCGAAAAGGACTGGCGCAGTTGGGAATTCCGCAGCGGTCTCACTCTCTCACAACACGACCACGCAGGCGTCGGCACGCTTGAGTTGCTGGATGAAAACGGTCTGCTATTTCGCTGGCGACACACCCTCGGCAGAGACGCCGCGCTGCGCCGCATCACCGTCCTATTTCAAGAACACATCCGCTCTCTAACCGAACGCACACCGGTCGTGCCGCCTGCCGAAGCAGTCTGCCCGATCTGTGAAACGCCGATCCCCGATGGCGGCGATAGCTGCCCATCCTGCGCGAGGACTGTCAACGCGCCGCCTTCCGCGTGGACACTCTTTCGCCTCTGGCGTTTCGCGAAACCCTACACCCGCTCACTCATCGGCGGCTTCATCCTCACGCTGCTCGCCACCGCCGCCACGCTGGTGCCGCCCTACCTCACCATGCCGCTCATGGACCAGGTGCTCATCCCGTTTCAAAACGGTGTGCCGATCGACTCCCACAAGGTTATGCTTCTGTTAGGCGGTCTCGTCGTCGCCGCCTTCCTCGCCTGGATGCTCGACTGGGCGCGCACATACATTCTCGCACTGGTCAGCGAGCGCATCGGCTCGGATCTGCGCACCGCCACCTACGAGCACCTCCAAGGTCTCTCGCTCGAATACTTCGGCGGAAAACGCACCGGCGATCTGATGTCACGCATCTCCTCCGGCAGTGATCGGATCTGCGTTTATCTCTCCTCCAACCTGCTCGACTTTCTAACCGATCTGCTGCTGATCGCGATGACTTCCATCATCCTTCTCACGATCAATCCCTGGCTCGCACTCGTCACGCTGCTGCCGCTGCCCTTCATCGCATGGCTCATCCACATTGTGCGCAACAAGTTGGGCCATGGCTTCGATCAGATCTACCGCGTCTGGTCAGAAGTGACCAGCGTGCTTGCAGACACCATCCCAGCATCCGCGTGGTGAAAGCCTTCGCTCAAGAAAAACGTGAGACGCAGCGTTTCCGCGAAGCAAATGCCCGCAATCTCGCCGTCAACGATCGCGTCAACCGTGTCTGGTCGCTCTTCACACCAACCGTCACGTTTCTAACCGAAGTCGGCCTACTCGTCGTCTGGGGCTTCGGCATCTGGCAGGTCTCGCAGCGCGAGATCACCGTCGGCGTGCTCGTTGCCTTCCTCGCCTACATCGGACGCTTCTACGCACGCCTTGGCTCGATGAGTCGCATCGTTCCCGTCACTCAAAAAGCCGCCGCCGGTGCGAAACGTATCTTCGATATCCTCGATCACGTTTCCAGCGTGCCGGAGCCGACGCATCCCGTCCACATCGGCAAGGCCAGCGGTGCCATCGAATTGCGCGATGTCAGCTTCCGCTACGGCACACGCGGCATTTTGCAAGACGTGAGTCTCAACATCGCTCCCGGTGAAATGATCGGCCTTGTCGGTCACAGCGGTTCCGGCAAGAGCACGCTCGTGAATCTGATCTGTCGTTTCTACGACGTATCGGAAGGCTCCATCCGCATCGACGGCGTGGACATCCGCTCGCTGCCAGTTTCTGAATACCGCCGCAACATCGGCCTCGTTTTGCAAGAGCCGTTCCTCTTCTTCGGCACCATCGCCGAAAACATCGCCTACGGAAACCCGGAGGCCACCCGCACGGAAATCATCGATGCCGCCCGCGCCGCCCATGCTCATGAGTTCATCCTGCGCTTGCCCCAAGGCTATGACTCGCTCGTCGGCGAGCGCGGCCAGGCTCTATCAGGCGGCGAACGCCAACGCATCTCTATCGCCCGCGCCCTGCTCATTGATCCGCGCATTCTCATTCTCGATGAAGCAACTTCCTCCGTCGATACCGAGACCGAGTTGGAAATCCAGAGTGCGCTCGACAACCTCATCCGTGGCCGCACCACTCTCGCCATCGCTCACCGACTCTCCACCCTACGCCGCGCCGACCGACTCGTCGTTTTGGATCGCGGACAGATCGTCGAAGAAGGCCATCACGAAGATCTACTCGCCCGCAAGGGGCACTACTTCCGCCTCGATCGCGCCCAGACCGAATTTCTAACCGGCGCACCGGTTTCCTCATCTGGTGAAAACGATGACTCCTCCGCGATGTCCACCCTCAAGGGAATCTGACGAACCATGTCCGCCGACTTCCAACTCCATTGCAACGCCTTCGGCCAACTCGTTTTCCACGACGCGGAACACGGTGAGCATGTCGATGTGGAACCTTCCCGCTCCTTTCCCATCACCTCGCCTCGCGAAGGAATCGCCCTGATGAGCCGCGAGGGAAACGAACTCGCATGGATCACCGCACTCGACGAACTGCCACAAGATCTCCGCGAACTCATCGAAGAAGCCATCGAAAGCCGCGAGTTCATGCCCGAGATCCAGCGCGTCCGCTCCGTGTCCGGCTATGCCACGCCCTGCACCTGGAAAGTCGAAACGGATCGCGGCGAGACTTCGTTCATCCTCAATGCCGAGGAAGACATCCGCCGTCTAACAGTACCAGCCCTGCTTGTCGTGGACAGCCGTGGCATTCAGTTCCTCATCCGCAATTCACGCGCTCTCGATGAAACAAGCCGGCGGATACTGGATCATTTTCTGTGAGCGGCTATGGAGAAGGGGTTTGCAACCCCTTTCACTGGCAAGGGAATCACGGTAAAGAGGCAAAGAAAGGGGTTTCAAACCCCTTCTCCATATTGCTCTCCGATTTTTCGGACAGTCACGATCCCTTCCGCCGTTTCCTGCTTGAGTCGGAGTTGGCCGCAGGCGGCGTCGATGTCGTGGCCTTTTTCGAGGCGTAGGGTGGCGGAGACGCCGGCGTTTTTCAAAACATCGCGGAACGCGCGGCAGCGGGTGTCTGAGGGGCGTTTCCACTCCAGTCCATCGACGGTGTTGTAGGGAATGAGGTTCACCTTGGCGTGGATGCGGCGCGCCTTTTGCGCGAGGATCGCGGCTTGTTCGAGTGAGTCGTTCACGCCTTCGATGAGGATGAATTCGAGGGTGAGCTTTTGGTTTTTCTTCGCGTTCCAGAAATCGAGCGCATCGAAGAGTTCTGCGACTGGCCACTTGCGATTGATCGGCATGATTTGTTGGCGGACTTCATCAGTGGCTCCGTGCAGCGAGATGGCGAGGCGGATCTGTTGCGGATGCTCGGCGAGCTGTTTGATCTGCGGCACGAGACCGGAAGTGGAGATGGTGAGATGCCGCGCGCCGAGGTGCAGCGTCTTCTCGCCGGTGATGAGCGTGACCGCGGCTAACAGATTGTCGAGATTGGCGAGAGGCTCGCCCATGCCCATGAAAACGAGCGAGTCCACGCGTTCGCCGGAGAGTTGTTCGGCGGCTAGGACTTGTCCGGCGATTTCCGATGCGTCG
>JANMLQ010000329.1:0-4915 GCA_031372635.1 Akkermansiaceae bacterium
GGCACCTTGTGCCGGGCTGGTTTGAGCCGTCCCGTTAGGACGAAGATGACACTCGTCTTTGGACTGCGGCGAGCATCGCCGCTTTGGCGGTGAAGTCCGATTTCTCTTCGATGCTAGTTCCCAATCACCCATACAGCCCGCATCCATGCTTGCGTGGGATATTCACGCTTTCATGAAAACACTCTCTTCGTCCCAAACGGACGGCTCATACCAGCCCGGCACAGGGTGCCGGGTTTCGTGAGCGGTGATTACCGCGCCCTGCAGGGACGCTTCATACAGGCTGCGGTTTGTCGGCATGCACACCGCATGAAGTGTCCCTACAGGACACAGGATATCCGGTGATGAAAATCCCGGCACCTTGTGCCGGGCTGGTATGAGCCGTCCCGTTAGGACGAAGATGACACTCGTCTTTGGACTGCGGCGAGCATCGCCGCGTTGGCGGTGAAGTCCGATTTCTCTTCGATTCTAGTTACCAATCACCCATACAGCCCGCATCCATGCTTGCGTAGAATGTTCACGCTTTCATGAAAACGCCCACGTCATCCCTCAAAGCGGCGATGCTCGCCGCAGTCCAAGGTTTCACCCCATGCGCTTGATGCCGAGCGGATTTGCTTCCTGGAGTGCCGCAGGCAGCGCGGCGTCTGGGAAACTTTGCCAGGCGACGGCGCGGCAGAAGCGGTAGATCGCCATGGTGCCGACGGAAGTACTGCGTCCGTCCGAGGTGGAGGGAAACGGTCCGCCGTGGACCATGCTGTTGCAGACTTCCACACCGGTGGGGTAGCTGTTGAAAACGAGGCGTCCGGCGCGTTGTTGGAGCGCGTGGACGAGGCTGGAGTGTGCGGCGAGTTCGGCATCGGTGGCGTGGATGCTGGCGGTGAGCTGGCCTTCGAGACGTGGCATGGCGGCTTCGATTTCCTCGACGGTGCCGCGCACGATGAGTGTGGCGGGACCGAACATCTCGCCTTGCAGCGTGTGGCTGGCGAGGAAGTCTTGGATGCTAACAGTGAAGACTGCGGGCGCGGCTTGGCCTGAGGCGGCTTCGTTGTGAGAGCGGGCGAGGGTTTCCACACCGGGTGCGGAGGCGAAGGTGGCGGTGGCGTCGTTGTAGGCTTTGCAGATGCCTGCGTTGAGCATGGTGCCGGGTGCGGCGGCTTCGATGAGCGACTTGAGTTTTGTTAGAAACGCATCGCCTTTTCCTGCGGGGAGAAAGACGAGGCCGGGATTGGTGCAGAACTGGCCGACTCCGAGTGTGAACGATCCGAAGAAGGATTCTGCCAGTGCTTCTTCACCGCGCTCGAGTGCACCGGGCAGGATGACGATGGGATTGACGGAACTCATTTCCGCATAGACCGGGATCGGCTGCGGGCGGGCGTTGGCAGTCGCCATTAGCGCGGTGCCAGCGGCGCGTGAACCGGTGAAGCCGACGGCTTGAATGGCGGGATGTTTCACCACGGCTTGGCCGATGCTACGACCGCCACCATAGAGCACGGAGAAGACACCTTCTGGCATTTTGCAGGAAACAGCGGCGCGCATCACGGCTCCGGCGACGATCTCCGCCACGCCTGGATGCGATGAGTGGGCGATGACGACGACTGGACAACCCGCAGCAAGCGCGGAGGCGGTGTCACCACCGGCGACGGAGAAGGCGAGGGGGAAATTGCTGGCGCAAAAAACTGCGACGGGGCCGAGCGGGCGCAACATGGAGCGCAGGTCCACTTTGGGGATCGGTTTGCGATCAGGATCGGCGCGTTCGATGCGGGCATCGACCCACGAGCCTTCTTCTAACAAGCCTGCAAACAAACGTAGCTGGCCGGTGGTGCGGCCTGTTTCACCGCGCAGGCGTGCTTCGGGTAATGCCGCCTCAAGCATGCCACGGGTGACGATGTCTTCCACGACGCCTTCGATCTCGGTGGCGATCGCACGCAGGAATGCGGCGCGGGTTTTTCCTGATAGATTCGAGTATGCGGGAAATGCCGCAGAGGCCAGTGCCATGGCGCGCTCCACTTCGTCCGGCGTGGCGGAGTGATAGGCGGGCTCCAGCACGGTGCCGGTGCCGGGTTGGATGCCGTGGCCGCAGATTTCTGTGCCGGTGGAGCGGGAGTAGCCGATGAAGGAGGTGCCGAGAAGATTCATGGTGGTGTGTGTGGGTGGACGAGACGTCCACCCTCAATAAGGTTAGAGTTTCGGCGCGGTCGCGAGTGCTTTCTCGATGATCGCGGTGGCTTCGGCCAGCTCTGCGCCGACGAGTTCCAGACGCGGCGGACGGACGAGGTTGTTGCCGAGTTTTCCGCCGGTGGCGAGGGTCTGCTGGAGTTTGATGAGCTGCACGAATTTCACGACGGTGTCCATGCGCAGCAGCGGCAGCATCCAGAGATAGATTGGCATAGCTTCTTCGATGCGGCCGCTGGTGCCGAGTTCGAAGAGTTTCACGTTGTAAGCCGGGAAGGCATCGCCCACGCCGGTGATCCAGAACTTCGCACCCATGGCAAAGCCTTCGAGCGCGCAATCATCCACGCCCATGCCGAGCACGAGGCGATCACCGCAAACTTCACGGATGCCTGCGATGCGGCGCGCGTCGGTGGAGGATTCCTTTACGGCTTCTGCGTTGGGAAGTTCGTCGGCGAGTTCTTTTAGCTGCGCTGGTGTGAAGTCGGTTTTGTAGGCGACGGGGTTGTTGTAAATGACGCAGGGCAGATCCGTCGCGCCGATGACGGCTTTCATGTGGGCTTTCATTTCGCGCCAGTCAGACGAGTAGAGGTAAGGTGGCAAGACCATCAGGCCACGGCAGCCGTTGTCTTTTGCTGCCTTCGCGAGATCCACGGCTTCCTTGGTGGAAAGCGCGGCGATGCCCGGAATGATCGGCGTGTTTGGCACGGCGGCGACGTAGCTTTTCTGCAACGCGATTTTTTCCTCAAACGAAAGCGTCGCGCCTTCGCCGAGCGAGCCGTGAACGATGATGGCGGTGCAGCCTTCTGCGATCACCCACTTCGCGTGTTCGGCCATGAGGCCGTGGTCGAGGGTGAGATCGGCGTTGAACTGGGTGAGGGTGGCGGGCATGACGCCCTTCCATTGGATGCTCATGGTGGTATTTGTGTTAGAGTTGGGTGGGGATTCCGTGGCGGAAAGGATCGGTTGGGTGGAAGTGGTAAGTGGACTCGCCGTTCACCCAAGCGCGGCCGGAAACGTGGGGGAGAATCCCGCCGCCGGAAAGCTTTTCGTAACGACCATGGAAAACCGTGTCGAGGATGCCAGCCTGGCGCAGCGTTTCGCCGGGAGCGAGTTTGCCCGCTGCCTCCAGACAGGCCAGCTTGGCACTCACGCCGGTGCCGCAAGGCGAGCGATCGTAGGCTTTTCCGGGGCAAAGCACGAAATTCCGGCCATCCGCCAGCAAGGGATCGCCGGGCGGGCCGAAAACCTCCACATGATCCAGCTCCACGCCGTCATCGCCGGTGATGCCTTGATCGGCGAGCGCCTTGCGGACCTGCCATCCGAATTCCGTCAGCGCATCAAGGTTTGCGAACGCGACTTCCGGGCCTTGTCCATCAATGAGGAAAAACCAGTTTCCTCCCCAGGCAATGTCCCCGCGCACGTTGCCCCAGCCGGGAACCTGCACGTTCACATCACGGGCGACGCAATGGCACGGCACATTCGTGACTTCCACCGAGCCATCCTCACGCAGCGTCGCGATGACCACGCCCGACTGCGTCTCGATGCGATGTGAGCCGACGCCGATGCGCCCGAGATGCGCCAACGTCACCGTCAGTCCAATCGTGGCGTGGATGCACATCGGCAACGTGGAGACGTTGTTGAAAAAAATGACGCCGCAGATGCAGCCCGGCTCTTGAGGTGTGCAGAGCAACCCGCCCACCATCGCATCGTGGCCGCGCGGTTCATTGCACACGGCGCTGCGCAGCCAGTCATGATCGCTGCGGAAACGTTTCGCCTGATCCGCCACGGAGCCGCCGCCGAGATCCGGCCCGCCGGAGATGATGATGCGCGTGGGTTCGCCCTCCGTGTGGGAGTCGATCACATTCAGCGGGGAGTCAGTCATGTAAAAATGCTACACCGCCGGGTCTATGCGAATGCGCTAGCGGGCACTCGCGTTTTCGCATAAGCAGGCGGCGTCACGTCCGCATGAGCGCCGCATCGTCACTTCGGAAATCCTTCTTTGAATCCATCGGCGGCGCGCTCCCGGTGGATCGGCTTTTCGATGGCGTGCCGGACATCGTGTTCTTCGTCAAAGACGCGCAAGGCCGCTACATGGCAGTGAATGACACGCTCGCCGCGCGCTGCGGACTCGCCGACAAGGACCAAGCGATCGGACGCACTGCCGAGCAGTTGTTTCCATCGCCGCTCGGTGATGCATTCGCTCGGCAAGACCGCGAAATCCTGCGCGGCGGACACGGCATCCGTGATCGCTTAGAACTCCACCTCTACCCCGGCGGTGGCAGTGGTTGGTGCCTCACTTACAAGGAGCCGGTCCTCGGAAAAAACGGAGCTATCACAGGCATCTGCGGCATTTCCCGCGACCTCCACGCGCCGGGAGCGGTCGATGGTGACTACGCTGCGATGTCCGCCGCCGTCGCACACATCCACCGCCATTATGAAGAGCCGCTGCGCCTCCCCGCGCTCGCGGAAATCGCGGGGCTTTCTGTCTATCAGTTCGACCAACGCATCCGCTCACTCTTCCACGTCACTGCAGGCCAGTATCTCGTCAAAGTGCGCATCGACGCCGCGTGCAAACACCTCACCGGCACCAGTGAACCCATCGCCCAGATCGCGCTCGCCTGCGGTTACTCCGATCAGTCCGCGTTCTCACGGCAGTTCAAGCAAGCCGTCGGCATCAGCCCGCTGGCCTATCGGAATAAGGAGAAGGGGTTTGAAACCCCTTTCTTTCACTAGCAAAGAGTTCCTA
>JANMLQ010000028.1:0-8509 GCA_031372635.1 Akkermansiaceae bacterium
AGGCAAACAACGACAAACCCATCGGCGAGTGGAACCGCACCATGATCGATCTCAAGGGCGACCGCCTCACCGTCACACTCAACGGCAAGGTCGTGATCTCCAGCGCCCAGCTCCCCGGCATTCCAGAGAGCGGCCCCATCGGCCTGCAGCACCACGGCTCGGCGATCGACTTCGCGAACATCTGGATCAAGCAGCCCTGAGGTTTCTTTGTAGCGATCCGATGGGTTTTCGCGCTTGCACTCCGGATGTCCGGGCTTGCATGAACCCGATGGCGGGCTAGAAACACCGGACACGTTTGAAAAGCTACTTCCTGCGCCGGCTTCTGCTGATCCCCCCGACATTGGTGGGAATCACGTTGCTTGTCTTCACGATCACGCGCTTCGTGCCGGGTGGGCCGCTGGACCGGATGCTGCAGGAAGCCTCGCGCGGCGCGGATCAGGGCGGGAAACGATCTTCCTCCGCGAGCCAGGCGCAGGGCGGCTTGAGCGAGGAGCAGCTAGAAGAGTTAGAAGAACAATACGGCCTCAACAAAAACGTGCTCGTCGCCTACGGCCAATGGCTCGGCGTGGTGCCTCGCGAGGTGCGGATTTCCAAAGGCGTCTATGAGGATCAGGGCGATGAAAAAATCGGCGGTGCCTTCGATCCCACCACCACGGCGGAAGTCGTGCTGCGCGGTGATGGCCGTGCGGTGCGGGTGAAACGATCCGGTGAAACTGTCGAGTCCGCTGTGTTTGCGGAAACCGGCAAGCCACTCGCTGCGGAGAACTGGAAGGTCCGCTACGAAACAACACAAGACCGCAAGGACCGCTTCATGCGCCGCAATCCGGGCAGCAAAGATGTGCCCGACTACTCGCCACGCGCCGTCATCTATCAGACGCGGGTTTCCGGGCTGCTGCAGGGTGATCTCGGTCGCTCGACAGTCTATAACGATCCGGTGGACCAGATGATTTTCTCGCGCATGCCCATCGCCTTGTATTTCGGGCTGCTCACCGCGCTCATCACCTACGCGGTCTGCCTTCCACTCGGTGTTTTGAAAGCGCTAAAACACCGTACCTTTATCGACTCCGCATCCTCGGTGCTGATCTTTTTCGGCTACTCGATCCCCGGCTTCGCACTGGGCGCGATCCTGCTGGTGCATCTCGGCGCGCGCATGAACCTGTTCCCGCTCTTCGGTCTAACAAGTCCGGATTTCGACCAGCTCGATGCTTTCGGGAAAATCAAAGATCTCGCCCATCACACGGTGCTGCCACTGACATGCTACATCATCGGCTCCTTCGCATCGCTGACGATGATGACCAAGAACAACTTGATGGACAATCTCGCCGCCGACTACGTGCGCACCGCAGTCGCCAAGGGCGCGGGTTTCCGCAGGGCGGTCTTCGGTCATGCGTTCCGAAACTCGATGATCCCCGTCGCCACCAGCCTCGGTGATCTAGTCACCGTTTTCATCGGCGGCTCGATGCTGATCGAGGCCGTGTTCGACATCCAAGGCTTCGGGCTGCTGCAATACCAATCCGTGATCGCGCGTGATGTGCCGGTCATCATGGGCACGCTGACCATCGCCGCGTTTCTCATGCTCATCGGCCACGTCATCTCGGACTTCATCGTGGCGATGGTGGACCCGCGCATCAAATTCGAGTGACCATGCGATTGATCGGCACATCCGTGTTTTTGTTAGGTTGTCTCGCGGCGGCGGGAGAGCTGATGAACGTCGCGTTTCCGACGGCGCGCTGGTTTTTTGAAACGAGCAAGCAGGTGCCGTTTCTGCACTCGGGCAAGTTCCCGTGGTTCGGCTGGCTCTGCGCGGCGCTGCTGATCGTTTGCGGGCTGACGATGCTGCTGCGTTCATTCACCGGCGGCCCGGCCAATCCGATCACCGCACGTCGCATCAAGCGCTTCCGTGAGATCAAGCGCGGCTATTGGTCGCTCGTCATCCTACTCTCGCTCGGCGGGCTGGCCGCGCTCGATCAGGTCGTGGTCGGAAAACAGGCGCTCGCCGTGCAGCACAATGGCAAGTGGGTGTTCCCCGCCTTCCGCCCGGCGGCGATGAAGAACAAGGACTTCGGAATCACCGGCGAGTCACCGGAAGCACCAGTCGATTTCCGCAAGTTGAAGAAACAATTCCAAGCCAGCAAGCAGGGCCGTGTCATCATGCCACTGGTGCCCTATGATCCCACCGGCGACACGCTGCCGCCACGCTCGCGCCAGCTCACCGAGCGCGAGGGCGTGCATTACGAGTCCGGCGGATCGAAACCCTACTTCGGTCTCGTCGCCCGCTACTACGATGTGGACGACGCGAAAATCCACATCCGCTACACGCTGCGCAACGGCGTTCTAACAGGCCCGGCGGATGGCTGGGACGAGAACGGCACTCCCGTCTATAGCGCCGAGTATCAGCAGGGAAAACTCGTTTCCGATAGATACACCGGCTCGGGTGAGAAGGAAGCGTTTCTCCAGCTCAAAACCAGCGCCATGCGCGCCGTGAAATACCACCCCGCGCCGCCGCTGCCAGAGACCGGCAACTGGCTCGGCACCACTTCGCAGGGCTACGACGTGCTCGCCTACCTCTATGGCGGCTTGCAGGTGAATTTCAAAGCGGCGCTGATCTACCTGCCCATCGTCTATCTACTCGGCGTCACCATCGGCATGATGATGGGCTACCTCGGCGGCTGGTTCGATCTCGCCGTGCAGCGCTTGATCGAGATTTTCTCAAACATGCCATTCCTGTTCGTGGTCATCATTTTATCCAGCATGGTGCCGGACAAATTCAGGGGGCTTCCCATCATCCTCACCATCCTGATCGCCTTCGGATGGATGGGCATGACTTTTCTCATGCGCACCGCCGCCTATCGCGATAAGGAGCGCGACTACATCGCCGCCGCCCGCGTGCTCGGCGCAGGCACGCCGCGCATCCTGTTCCGCCACCTGCTTCCGAACACCATCGCCATCATCGTCACACTCGTGCCCTTCACCATGTCCGGGCTGGTGTTCTCACTCACTTCGCTCGACTACCTCGGCTTCGGCCTACCGCCCGAATACGCGACGTGGGGCCGCCTGCTCAACGACGGCATCTCCAATCTATCAGCTCCGTGGCTCGTCACCTCCACCTTCATCGTGTTGGTGGGTCTGCTCGTCATCATCACCTTCGTCGGCGAAGCGGTGCGCGAGGCCTTCGATCCGAAAAAATTCACTTACTACAAATGAAGCACCGTTCCTTGATCCGCTTGGCCACCCTCACTCTCGGCGCACTCGCGCTGTGGAGCACGGGCTGCCGCAAGGATGCCGGGGAAACCGCACCCGCCATGGGACTCGACGCTTTCATTCCGATCTACAACCGCCACATCGCGGGCTGGCTGAAACAACGACAGCAGGACACGCAAAAGGAAATCGCCAAGGCCGAATCCGAACTCACCACCGTCCAAGGTGAGGAAAAAGAGCGCGCTCAGAAACACCTGACTTCGCTCCAAAAGGAAATCGCGAAATGGGACTTCCGCACTTCGCTCGGCGACTTCCTCAAGATCGGAAAACCCTCCGATGTCCCGGCGGATCTCGTTTGGAAAAACGGCATGGAGCAACCCGAGATCGGTGATCCCGCCGCTAAGAAGGGCGGCGTTTTCCGCAAGTACATCGAGACCTTTCCTCCCACCATCCGCCCCTTCGGCAGCAACGCCAACAACTCGTTCCGCGGCGACATCCACGACAACATCGAGATGACACTCGTCACCCTTCATCCAGAAACGATGGAGATCATCCCGGGCCTCGCAAAGGAATGGGCCGTCTCCACCGATGGCCGCACGATCTACTTCCGCCTCGATCCCGAAGCACGCTACTCCGATGGCGGGCCGGTGCGGGCGAGGGACTTCCTGTTAGGATTTTTCACCAAGGTTTCCGACTACGTCGTCGAGCCATACTGGAAACAATACTACCGCGAGCAAATCGCGCAGGTCGCGACCTATGACGACCTCACGCTGTCGGTATCGCTGCCCGAAGCCAACCTATACGCCGCCATTACCGCCACATCGATGTATCCCTGCTCGCCGGGTTTCTACGCGCAATACGGACCGGACTATGCCGAGCGCTATCAATGGCGCTTCCCACCGACTACCGGTGCCTACGAGGTAAAAGCGGAGGACATCATCAAGGGCGTCTCCATCACCCAGACCCGCGTCAAAGACTGGTGGGCGAAGGACCGCAAGTACTACCGCCATCGTTTCAACCCGGACAAAATCGTCCACACCGTGGTGCGGGACGAACCCAAGGCCTTCGAGTTATTCCGCGCCGGAGAACTGGACACCTGCCTCCTCACCCGGCCCGAGTTATGGTATGAAAAATCCGAGGTCGAGCCTGTGTACAAGGGCTACATCGAGCGGGTCACATTTTACAACCGCTACCCCAAAGTCCCGCGCGGTCTCTACCTGAATGTTTCAAAACCGCCACTGGACAACATCGACGTCCGCATCGGCATCCATCATGCCATCCACTGGCAGAAGGTCATCGACGTGATGTTCCGTGGCGACTACCAGCGCCTCAACGCCTTCATGGAAGGCTACGGCCCCTACAGCGATCCCTCTATCCGCGCACGCGCCTACTCCATCGATCTCGCACGCGAAGCGTTTCGCAAGGCCGGCTACACACAAGAGGACCGCGAAGGTTACCTCACCAAGCCGGACGGCACGCGGTTGTCTGTTTCCGTCACCTATCCCACCATTCCGATCTATGACCGGATACTCGCCATCCTGCGCGAAGACGCGAAAGCATGCGGCTTCGAACTGCGACTGGACGGCCTAGAGTTCACCGTCTGCTACAAGAAGGAGATGCAGAAGCAGCATGAGATGGCTTTCAGCAGTTGGCTCGTCAACCCGCCGCGGCCGGATTACTACCAGTATCTGCACTCATCCACCGCCCGCGATGAGAAGGGAAATCCAAAGCCGCAGACGAACAACCTCTTCGTCTGGAGCCGCCCGGACGCCGATGTGCTCTGCGAGCAAGCCCGCACCGGAGCCACCGTCCAGGAAGTCGCCGATGCCGCGCGTAAGCTCCAGCACATCGTGCATGACGAAGCATACTTCGTCCCCGGCTACTCGGTGGATTTTGTAAGAGTCGGCTCATGGCGCTGGGTGAGATGGCCGGACTGTGAAACGACGCGTTTCTGCCCGCCCGTGGTCTATGATCCGCATGACGCGTTCGTCTATTGGATCGATGAGGACATGCGTGAGGAAACACAAGCCGCACGCCGCAGCGGCAAGTCCTTCCCGGAATCCAGCCGCATCGTCGATGCCTATCGCGAGAAAACCGAGCAGCCCTCCCCATGAACGGCGACACCGAAAACATCTTGGAAGTGGACAAGCTCATCACGTCCTTCGAGACGGATCGCGGCCTGTTGCGCGCCGTCGATCAGGTTTCCTTCGTGGTGCCGGAGGGGAAAACCGTCGGCATCGTCGGCGAGTCCGGCTGTGGCAAGAGCGTCACCGCCATGTCCATCATTCGCCTACTGCCGCAGCCAGCGGGCAGAGTGCTTGGCGGCCACGTCCGCTTCAGAGGGCGCGACCTACTCCGCGCCACCGAAGCAGAAATCCGCAAAGTCCGCGGCGGTGACATCGGCGTGATCTTCCAAGAGCCGATGTCCGCACTCAACCCGGTGCATCGCATCGGACGCCAAGTTTCCGAAGTCTTCCGACTGCATAAGAAGATCTCAAAAAAAGACGCATGGGACGCAGCCACCGAGATGTTGAAACTCGTACGCATCCCCGCGCCCGAGAAACGCATGATGGACTACCCGCACCATCTATCAGGCGGCATGCGCCAGCGCATCGTCATCGCACTCGCCCTCGCATGCAGACCCTCACTCGTCATCGCAGACGAGCCCACCACCGCGCTCGATGTCACCGTCCAAGCGCAGATCCTCGACCTCATGGGCCGCCTTCAATCCGAGATGAAGATGTCCATCATCCTCATCACTCACGATCTAGGAGTGATCGCGGAAACATGCGACGATGTAGTCGTCATGTATGCCGGCCGCGTCGTCGAGCGCGCATCCGCAGAAGAGCTCTTCGCCAACCCGTTGCACGCCTACACTAGGGGATTACTTAACTCCATCCCCACTCTGGAAACTCCCTCCAAGTCCGTGCTCAACACCATCCCCGGCATGGTCGCCTCGCTCGCGGACCACACTCACGGCTGTCGTTTCTGCCAACGCATGGGCCGCCTCAACCTCGGCGGCACCGGCACCCGCGAGCGCCCCGCCCTGGAAGAAGTCTCGCCCGGACACTGGGTGGAAACGTGTGCCGAATGCTACGGCAAACATTGAACATCGAACGTCCAACATCGAACATCGAAGTTAAGAAATGAAGAAGGAGGAAACGCCGATTTATGATTTGGAAGAACGCTTGCTGGATTACGGCGCGGCGATCATCCAACTCACGCGCCAGCTCAATGGTGACTTTGCAGAACGTCATATCGGCGGGCAACTGCTGCGCTCCGGAACCGCTCCCGTTTCCCATCACGGTGAAGCGCAAGGAGCTGAATCCAACGCGGACTTCATTCACAAAATGCGCTTGGCATTGAAGGAACTCCGCGAAGCCGAGCGATGGCTGAAACTCATCAGAAAGGCCATGTTGCTCCCCGACGCAAAACACCTTCCACCACTCATTAACGAAACCGATCAACTCATCCGCATCTTCGCCACCAGCATTCGAACTTCCGAATCCCGTCGCAAATGACTCATCTCTTCCTCTTCATTTCGATGTTCGATGTTGGAAGTTCGATGTTCGATGTTCTTCCTCTGCCATGAGCGCCAACTCCTTGCTTTCGATTTCACAACTCCGCATCCACTTCCCGGTGCGGGCAGGCGTCATGCTGCGCCAAACGGGAGCCGTGCGCGCGGTGGACGGCGTCTCACTGGACATCACCGCAGGCGAAACCCTCGGCCTCGTCGGTGAGTCCGGCTGCGGGAAATCCACACTCGGCAAGGCTGTAGTCCGCCTGCTCAAACCCACGGACGGTTCCATCCATTTCGGAGAAACCGACATCACCCACCTCAGTCAGCGAGCACTGCGTCCGCTGCGTCGCGATTTCCAAATGATCTTCCAGGATCCCGCCGAATCGCTCGATCCGCGCATGAGCGTGCGCTCCATCATCGAAGAGCCGTTCATCATCCACAGCATCGGCAACCGAACGGAACGCATGAAGATGGTGGATGAGCTACTCGACCGCGTCGGCCTGCCCACAGCGGCGGCGGAGCGCTACCCCTTCGAGTTTTCCGGAGGCCAACGCCAACGCATCGGCATCGCCCGCGCGCTCACGCTCAAGCCGAAGCTCATCGTCTGCGACGAACCAGTCTCCGCGCTTGATGTCTCTATCCAATCCCAGATCCTCAATCTGTTAGTTGAACTCCAAAAAGACTTCGGACTCTCCTACCTCTTCATCGCCCACGACCTCTCCGTTGTGAAACACGTCAGCGATCGCGTGGCCGTGATGTATCTCGGAAAAATCGTCGAACTCGCCCCGGCGGAAACGATTTACCGCAACCCGCGCCACGCCTACACCAAGGCGCTGCTCTCTGCCATCCCCGATACGAATCCAAAGATCAAGCGCCCCAGAATTCTACTCGAAGGCGATGTCCCCTCCCCCATCGACCCACCCGCAGGCAGCGCCTTCGGCCACCGCATGAACCACCCGCGCTACACGGAAACCATCGGCATGGACCTCGCTCTAACTGAAATCGAACCCGGCCACTTCATCGCCGCAGACCCCTGCTGCCTCACCGAAGAAGATTGGGAGCGCGTGACGCGATAAGGAGAAGGGACACTCTTGTCCCTTCTGTGGGCAAACATGTGCGATCCCGGAACTTGGAATCCATATCGAACGCCGAATGGCCGATCCGCCACCGTAGAGCGAGGGCGCACTACGGAACACGCGAGGGCGCGTGTACTCCCCTACATGACGCCCAGTTTGCGGGTGTTGTTCTCGAACCGCGCCACGCGGATGGAGCGGACCTTTGGTCCTCAATATGGATGCAACCGTGAACCCAGCCCGATGGGCTGGGCTGGTATAGCATGGGCCTTTGGCCCGGGGATCTCTCCGCCACTCAACTCCGCCACCCGCCTCTGTTCACTTGACCTACCGCGCTTCATGCTCCAGTTTCCGCCGCTTATGAAGTGCTTCGCATCACCCGCCGCCCGACTTTGCATGCTCCTTGCCGGAGTGCTCGCGTTGAATGCCTGCCAGCAGGGTGGGCCGCAGAGGTCCGGCTACATGGCGGGCGTGGGCGGGCCTATCCAGCAGCAAGTTTCCGGCGGGCCGCATCATCCGCCGCCCGCGATCCCGGATGACATTTCCTATTGGGATGGCGACAACGCGACTGGCAGCTCCTTGATCAAAATCATCCGTCCGCAGCAGAAAGCACTCTTTTATAAGGGTGGCGTATTGGTGGGCGTCTCGAAGATTTCCAGCGGCAGCGAGGACCACGCCACGCCGCCGGGCCGCTACAAGATCACGGAGAAGAGCAAGG
>JANMLQ010000039.1:0-17492 GCA_031372635.1 Akkermansiaceae bacterium
CCTTGATCAAAATCATCCGTCCGCAGCAGAAAGCACTCTTTTATAAGGGTGGCGTATTGGTGGGCGTCTCGAAGATTTCCAGCGGCAGCGAGGACCACGCCACGCCGCCGGGCCGCTACAAGATCACGGAGAAGAGCAAGGACCATAAATCCTCGATCTATGGCGTCTTCAAGGACAAGGCCAGCGGCATGATGACCAATGACAACGTGGACATCCGCGTGGACAAGCCGAAGCCCACCGAGATTTACTACCCCGCTCCGATGCCAAACTTCATGCGCTTCGCGGGTGGCATCGGCATGCACACCGGCTACCTGCCGGGCTACGCTGCCTCACACGGCTGCATCCGCATGCCGCACCACATGTCCGAGAAATTCTTCGCCAACGTGGCGCTCGGCACACCCGTCATCGTCGAGTGAGTGGAGTTTTTCCAGAATCCCTGCCGGATGCGGCCACCACGCTGGAGATCAGCCCGCGGGCCGTGGCGGAGTGGTATCACCTGCCTGCCGACCAACGCCCGCGCCTGATCGACTGCCGCGAGGATGACGAACTCTCGATCTGCCGCATCGAAGGCCACGAGTGGTTTCCGTTAGGCGCGTTCCCGCAAGTGATCGACAGACTCACCGCCAACTCGGAACGCGGCGTGATCGTCTATTGCCACCACGGCATGCGCTCGCAACGGGCCGCCGCCTTCCTTCGCGCCCACGGCGTGGAAAACGCCTTCTCGATGAGCGGCGGCATCGACATGTGGTCCGACATCATCGACTCCACTGTGCCGCGCTATTGAGACCGAGAGTCCTCATCTCGCCCAATCTGCCAGTCTTAACCCCAAAGGCGGCACCCTCGTGCTACTAGAAATCTGACATCATCTTCAGTCAACAGCCTCAAAGCAGACTCCACCGGCAATCATCAAGATCAGACTTGCCCAACACCCCATAACCGAGCAGCCGTTTTCCATGAAGGGCTATGGACTGCGTGCAGCCTGCTGCCGAGAGTCCATAGCTAACAGCCCGTCACTTATAGATTCGCTTGTAATACTCGTCTGCCATGCGGTCGGCGTCGAAGAATGGGACGACGTCGTTCATCGAGTTGAGCACGATGCGGCTCCATTCGTCCGGGCGATCGTAGTAGGTGGGCAGGACCGATCCGTTGAGCGCCTGATAGAAACCGAGCAGGTCGTGGCGGTCGCGATCCTCGGGGCTGAGTGAGCGGTCGGCTTCCGGGATGATGAAGGAGTTTTCGCCATCCTTTGCGAATTCGCAGACCCAGCCATCGTAGGTGGAGAAGTTGACGGAGGCATTCATTGCGGCGGTCATGCCGGAGGTGCCGGAGGCTTCGCGGGTGACGACGGGGTTGTTGAGCCAGATGTCCGAGCCGTTTTTCAGGAAACGCGAGAGTTCGAGTTCGTAGCCGACGAGCACGGTGGCGTTCGGGTAGTCCTTGGTGAGTCCGATGAGATGGTTGAAGGTCTCGATGGCACCGTAATCGAAGGGATACGGCTTGCCGGCCCAGATCACCTGCACCGGGTATTTGTTGTTGTTGAGTAACTCGCGGAAGAGGTGGATGTCGCGCGTGATGAGATCGGGGCGCTTGTAGCCTGCGAAGCGGCGCGCCCAAACGATGGTGAGCACGTCCGGCTTGAAGAGCTTGCCAGTCTGGTCTGCCACAACACGGAAGAGGCGCTCTTTGAGTTCGCGTTTGCGGTGGCGGAGTTGTTCCGCGTCTTTCGCGACTCGCGCGTGTTCGAGTCCGTGATCCGCCCAGTATTTTTTGTTTTGCGCGTTGGTGACGTGGGTGATCTCACAGATGCCTGGATAGTCCTTCCACATCTGGCGGGAGACTTCGCCGTGGAGTTTGGAAACGCCGTTGGCGAGACGTGCGAGGCGCAGCGCAGCGAGTGAGTGATTGAACTCATCGCCATGGATGCCGGTGATTTCACGGACTTCATTCTCCGGCACGCCACCGAAGAAAGAGAAGTCGCGTAGCAAGTTGAAACCATGGCGTTCGTTGCCCGCTTCTTCAGGAGTATGGGTGGTGAAGATGAGGCGTTTCTTCACTTCATCCAAACTACGGTGTTTCTCGTAGAGATGAAACGCCGCTGACAGACCGTGCGCTTCGTTGAGATGCCAAACCTCGGGATCGACGCCGAGTTCATCTAGCAGCTTCGCGCCGCCAGCACCGAGGATGATGTATTGAGCGATACGGCGCAGGTGATCCTGATCGTAGAGACGATGAGTGATGGCACGCGAGAGCGGATCGTTTTCCTCGACATCGGTGCTGAGGAAAAACATCGGCACGGTGCCGAAGACATCGCCCGGCAGGAACATCGCCTTCACCCACACCGGATGGCCATGGACATTGACGGTGAAACGAATGCCGGTGTCTTGCAGGAACGCGTATTCCTTCTTGCGGAATTGCACGGCCAGCTCGCGGTCTTCGCCGCGCGCTTGATTGTAGTAGCCGTAGGTCCAGAGGATGCCGATGCCGCAGAGGTTCTGCTTTAAGTCCGCAGCGGCGCGCATGTGCGAGCCTGCCAGGAAGCCGAGGCCGCCGGAGTAGATCTTGAAGCTCTGGTCGATGGCGAACTCACAGGAGAAATAAGCGGCGCTCTTGGCGTAGTCCGGCGAGATTTCGTAATGGTGGGTGAATGGTTTCGGAAGAAAGGAAGATGCCATGAATGGATGGGGTGAAATGCAGGTGCGGGTGCTGGTTTAAATGTGAGGCGGAGCGCGATGGTTGGGGTCAATCCGACCAATCGAGGACGATTTTTCCGGATTGGCCGGAGATCATCTTCTCGAAGCCTTTTTCAAATTCGGTGTAATGGAAACGATGTGTGATGACGGGGGAGACATCCAGACCCGCGCGGATCATGCTGCTCATCTTGTACCAAGTCTCGAACATTTCCCGGCCATAGATGCCCTTGAGGACGAGGCCTTTGAAAATGACCTTGTCCCAGTCGATGGCGACCTTGTCAGGGAAGATGCCGAGCAGGGAGACCTTGGCGCCGTTGGAAGTGTGTTCGAGAATGTCGTGCAGGCCAGAGGGATGGCCGGACATTTCGAGCGCGATGTCAAAGCCCTCCTTCATGCCGAGTTCGCGCTTCACATCGGCGAGTGATTCCTTGGAAACATCGACCGTGCGGGTAGCTCCGAGTTTTTCTGCTAGAGCGAGGCGGTAGGGATTCACATCGGTGACGACGACGTGGCGCGCACCTGCGAAGCGGCAAACGGCGGCGGCCATGCAACCGATGGGGCCCGCGCCAGTGATGAGCACGTCCTCCGCGACGAGATCCCATGACAGCGCGGTGTGGACGGCGTTTCCTAACGGATCGAAGGTGGAAATGATTTCCTCGGGGATCGAGGGGTCCACTTTATACACATTGCAGTAGGGGATGGCGAGATACTGCGCGAAAGCGCCGGGACGGTTCACGCCGACGCCGAGGGTGTTCGGGCAAAGGTGGCGGCGGCCAGCGAGGCAGTTCCGGCAGCGGCCGCAAACGATGTGACCTTCGCCTGAAACGATTTCGCCGGGGACCACATCGGTGACGCCAGAGCCAACGGCTTCGACTACGCCGCAGAATTCATGCCCTACCTGCATCGGCACGGGAATGGTGCGTTGCGCCCAAGCGTCCCATTTCCAGATGTGGACGTCGGTGCCGCAGATCGAGGTTTTGCGGATTTTGATGAGCACGTCCATCGGCCCGACATCCGGCTCGGGGATGTCCTGAAGCCACAATCCGGGTTCGGCTTTTGCTTTGACGAGTGCTTTCATTGGGGGAACGGTGCGATGGTGCATCCCTCTGCGGTAGGGGCCAGTGCAAATTTGCGTTTCTAACGAGGAGTCAGTCGCGAACGCAGCCCTTGCAGCGGCAGCTCGATCCAGCGCCACGAGGCGAGCGCAAGCAACCATGTCAACGCCGCGAAAATGCCGATGCGCAGCCAGTCCCAGATTGCCCCCTGAAACGCAGGCCCCCACAGGAACCAGAACAGCTTGCCCGCGAGCAGCGGCGCGAGGTTGTGAAACAGATAGATTCCGTAGGACACCTGACCGATGCGCTGGAGCGACGAATGTTCTAACAGCCGCCCGAGAGGACCACCAAGACCTACACTCACCGCGGCGATCAAGCCGCAAAGCGAAATGGAGAGAAATGTTTGCTGCCACGAGCGCAGACTGAATGTCGGCCAGCCAGCGAGATGCGCGCCGAAGATCGCTGCATAACCCATGAAGGCCGCGATGGAAACCCACCGCAGCGCAGAACTCTCCAACGACATACCGCGATGCACGGCCAGCGCGAACAGCCCGCCGATGCCGAAATAATCCAGCGCTGCCCACGTCATCACTTGCGGCCATGCGATCCAGTGCGCGAGGTCGTCATGAAACATCCGCGTGACCGGACCCACTGCGGAAAACAACAGCATCGTCCATGGCAGCCACTTGCGCGGCGCGAACCAGATCACGAAGGGCCAGACCAGATAGAACTGCTGCTGCATCGAGAGCGACCAGAAATGATTGGACCCATCCGGCCACGCGCCGAGAAAGGCCATGTGGATGTTAGAGAGATGAAACACGTACCAGCCAAGCGCACTCCGCACGTCCGCACAAAGCAGCAGCGCGAGCGCCAGTGCGGCGTAGTATGGCGCGAGAATCCGCAGCCCGCGCCGGAGTTGATAGGTTTTCATCGCCGCCATCCGCCACGGCCCGCCTAACACTTCCGCCTTGTCCCTTTCACGCAGCAGCGAGCCGGTAATCAGGTAGCCCGTCATCACCAGGAAGAAGAACAAGAACACCTCGAAGGGAAACAGCCGCGTCCATGCCGCAGGCCGCCAATGATCCCAGCAGATCGCCACCATGGCGACCGCCCTCAGCCCGTCGAGTTGCGCGGCGCGCCCTTTCATTCACGGGCGCGGCTGGGCTGCACGGTTCATGGTTTCAGATCGTTCACCGCGCCGAAGTCCGGCCACGATGTCACCCTGCCTTCGTTGTTCATGAAGTCCGCGATGAGCTTCTCCTCGGTCATCTCGCCTCGCCGCGCGAGGTCCGGAAGGATCTCCCCCAACACCCAGTCCGAGTATTGCTCATAAGTGAGCTGTGGTGGCGGCGGATGATTTGAAAAATCCGGAAATTTGAGATCAAGAACGCTCATCGGTAGGGCTCGATTTGTGATTCGTAAACTCCGGGGCCGGCATAGCGAAGGCACAATTCTTTGAGCTGTTCTTCGCTGATCCGCGTGGGACTGTATTCCAACAGGCTACGGATGTCCAACACGTCCCTGCCCTGCCGATGCGCATCATCCTTCAAGGCATGGAGCTTCATCGCGAGTAGCGACTCGAAGCCGATGACCGGGATGTCGCCATGTCTGCCGGTCCTGTTTTCCGTAATCGCCATTTTTTCAAATGTGACCTCGTCCACCCAGATCAGATCCACCGGTGGCAACGACGGATCCTTGAGCATGAAGAAGCGCGAGGCCATGCCTTCGGTGGTCTTCGTGAGTCCGAGACTCTCCATCAGATCGCAAGCCTTGCGCTCGTTCACACGCGAACAGATCCAATCCACATCCCGCGTGAAACGTGAATAGCCGTGGAAATTCACCGCCCAGACGCCCGCGAGCAGCAAGGGGACACCCGCCTGCTCGAATCGCGAAAACAAGGTTTGGGCGTAGTCGGGAATCATAGGTATTTATCTGTCACCGCGCCTTCGGAGGCGGTGGAGACGAGCTTGGCATACTTCGCCAGCACGCCGCGGGTGTAGCGCGGCGCGGGTTGGACCCAGTTCGCCATGCGGCCTGCGATTTCCTCGTTAGTGAGCTTCACGTCGATTCGGTTCGTCACGGCATCGATGGTGATTTCATCGCCGTCCTTGAGGATGCCGATGGTGCCGCCGAGGAAGGCTTCCGGAGTGATGTGGCCGACGACGAAACCATGACTGCCACCGGAGAAACGACCGTCGGTGATGAGTGCCACGTCTTTGCCAAGACCGAGTCCCATGATGGCGCTGGTGGGTCCTAACATCTCGCGCATGCCGGGGCCACCCTTCGGTCCCTCCATGCGGATGACGATCACATCGCCCTTGTTGATTTGCTTGGCGAGAATGGCCTTCATCGCATCGTCTTCGGAATCAAACACGCGGGCCTTGCCGGTGAAGGTCATGCCTTCCTTGCCGGAGATTTTCGCGACCGCGCCACCTTCGGCGAGGTTGCCATAGAGGACACGCAGGTGGCTGTCCTTCTTGATCGGATTAGAAAGCGGGCGGATGATTTCTTGGCCGGCCGGGTAGGTTTTTGCGAGTTTCTCCAAGTTTTCACGCATCGTGCGACCGGTCACAGTCATGCAGTCGCCATGCAGCAAGCCGCCATCGAGCAGCATCTTCATCAACGGCACAGTGCCGCCGATCTTCACGAGATCTGCCATCGCGAATTTGCCGGAGGGCTTGAGATCGGCGAGCACGGGCACGCGTTTCCCGATGCGCTCGAAGTCGTCGATGGTGATCTCGATGCCAGCGGACCATGCCATCGCGGGGATATGCAAAGCGGCATTGGTGGAGCCGCCGAGAGCGATGAGCACGGTGATGGCGTTTTCAAACGCCTCCTTGGTCATGATGTCGCGCGGTTTGATGCCGAGGTTTAGAAGGTTCACGACAGCAGCTCCGGCATCGAAGCAATCACGCATCTTGTCATCCGAGATCGCGGCTTGCGCAGAGCTGTTAGGGAGCGACATGCCGAGCGCCTCGATCGCGCTGGCCATCGTGTTGGCAGTGTACATGCCGCCGCAGGAACCGGGGCCGGGGATGGCACAGGACTCCACGATTTCAAGCTCCTCATCGCTGTATTCGCCATTGGCGTGTTTGCCGACAGCTTCGAAGATGGAAACAATATCGAGATCCTTCTGCTCACCCTTGAGCGTGGCGCAGCCGGGAAGAATGGTGCCGCCATAAACGAAGACGGCCGGGCGGTTCATGCGCGCCATCGCCATCACGCAGGCGGGCATGTTCTTGTCGCAGCCGCCGATGGCGACGAAGCCATCCATGCCTTCGCAGCCGACAACCGTCTCGATGGAGTCCGCGATCACCTCGCGCGAGACGAGTGAGTATTTCATGCCCTCGGTGCCCATCGAGATGCCGTCCGAGATGGTGATGGTGTTGAAGATCACGCCTTTGCCGCCAGCCGCATCCACGCCGTTGCGGGATTCGATTGCGAGCTTGTCGATGTGGACGTTGCACGGTGTGACTTCGCTCCAGGTGGAGGCCACGCCGATCTGCGGCTTTGAGAAATCCTCTTTCTTGAAACCGACAGCATAGAGCATGCCACGGCTCGGGGCGCGGTCCGGGCCATCGAGCATCGGACTGGAAAACTTGCGGGTATTATCGTTCATCGCGGGCGCAGCATCTTTCCGATCCGGGGGCGGCGTCAAGGCGGGGAATCGGGCAATCCATCCCGTGAAACTGTTGGAAAAACCGGCTTCTTCTCTCTTCCGCTGTTTCTTGAGTGTCGATTCAGCTCCAGACCATCTCACAGGCGGTAGCCATCATGTCGAAGCCCATCAACAGGCGCTCATCAGGCGTCTTGCGCATCATCGCGGCGAAAATCATGGCGTTGATCTCCGGCGGCGTGTCCTTCACGGCAAAACCCGTGTCTGCGTATCTGTCAGGAAATATCCGGCTGACTTTGCTCATCTACCGGACCATGCGGGATCAAGGCTCCTGAATCAGCGGTCGGAAATCCGGTGAGGTCATCGGATCGAATCCCTCGTTGGCGTGGCCGCTCAATTCCACCAGCACACGCCGATTGAGCGGTGCCGGACCTTCATTGACCTTCACAACACGCGCTGCGAGCATCGGGGAAACTGAGACGCTCTGCATCAGATCGCGCACCAGATAGCGTGGTGCCCAGCCTACCATTTGATAGTCGTCAGTGAGCAGGGCCAAGGCGAGACGCGTCGCCGGGTTGTCCATCTCCACCATCACGCGGAGCATTTCGCCCTCCTTGAGCAGGCTGCCTCGTTCCCTTGCAGGGGTGCTCACATGCCGCATGCCGTGAAGGAAGAAACGGACTTTGAAATTTCCATCCGCGTCCTTTTCCACTTTCGGAAACACTTCCAGATTGTCCGTGGTCCGCTCACCGCCAGTTACCGCAAGCATCGCGATGGGGTCGCTGTGGCTCGCATCCAGATCCAGCCAGCCCAGATACTCGGCGAAATCCTTGCGGGAAGGCGAAAGCACCCGATTCTTAAACAACGGGAAAAGCTCCGGTGATTCATATTGCCGGTGGAAATCTGGAAACGCCAACAAGGGACTCATGCCGGTTTCATGCGGAGCATTCAGCGCGCCGCCTGTATAGCGGAAACGGTAGTAGGATTCCTCCGGCGCGGCATCCAGCCGCCCGATGGGGAACCAAGCCCGGACAGGGTCCGGAGCTTGCCAGGCGAGGAAGAGTGTCTTCATGGTGGATTAAGACACAGGAAATCCTCAACGGTAGCTGAATCGGATAAACCCGATCTGGTCATATTAGGCCGCCTGGAGACTCCCCAGAACTCCCGGTGGATATTTCCGCCGGAATTCACTCAATGTATGCCTTGCCACTTCGAGTTTTCCCGCAAGATGAGGCTTCAACGACTTGAATTCCGAATCGATTTGATCCTTGGGCGTTCCGGCACCCCTCAATTTTTCCAAATAAACGAGCGTGCTGATGGTTTCCAATTCCCTTGGGCTTTTGCTATTGAGCTCAACTGCGAACTCAGCCCATTTGGGAGGTGATTCGTTTTTGAGTAGTTTCCACAGCCCGATCAAGCGTTTGTCGGCTTGAAACCTGAAAGTGGGAGTCGGACCCGGAACTTCGGTTTCACGGATCAGGGTATCATGCTGGGCGGCTTGCAGGCAGTCCTGAAGCTGTTCGGAAAACGGACCGTAGTGGTGGTATCCGAAGCTGACACCAAACGGGATGCCGAATTCCTGAAGGATATGGACCGTTTTCTGGAGTTTTTTACGGCCTTCAATTTCGGTCACGGCATCGAATAGCGCGGCTAGCTGGAAGAGGGTGTTCATGATTTGAGGGGCAGATCCAGTTGGGAAGACGTTAATACATCCTTAACGATCTTGTCGATTTCGTTTTTGAGGGTGGGATCGCAATAGAGGCGGCGAAGCCGGAAGCGGTGGTCGATGAGAGCCTGGAAAATTTTGGAAGCCTCGGCGACGGGGGTCGCTCGGTCATTGGTTTTTCCATTGGAAAGGAGAATTGAATTAGCCAGAACGCTGTCCGCATAGCCCTCTTTGTCGGTTTTTTTGGTCGCTGGATTGGGGCCTTTATACGGAGTAAATTCGCCTGCATCCAGCTCCCAATGAGAATTCCCGTGCTCTTTGAGCTCAATTTTCAGACGTTCCCGCAGAATCGCCTCCTTGTCAGCCGGGATGTCCTCCGGAAGTTCGATCCTGATGATTACTTTTTTCCTTTCGAGGAACCCGGAAGCCAAAGCGGCGAGCCAGCGATGCTTTGCACCCGTCGCATCCCGCCAAATTGAGAAGGCATGGACCATCAGAGCCTCGTCCATCCGGAGAAATTGGTCGTGATCCACCTTCCCCTTTGCCTTCAGGTAGGTTTTTACCAATTCCGGAGTCTGTTCCGGGAGACCTTCCTCGACCGCAAGGCGCTCCGCCTCCCTGATGAGGCAAAGAAATACGGCTTCCCAGCGCCGGGTGCTCTTATGGTAGTACACTTGAAGGCTCATGTGCTGGCGGGCGAGAATCAATTGCTCGGCGGCCTGGAGCCCGCGCTTGTGATCCAAACAGAGGCGCCACAGATGAGGGTCGCCGTCTTTTTCTGCGTAAGACCCCACACAGAGGCTGTTCAAAATCCATTCGAGGTCGAAAACACCATAATTGACCCCAGCAAAATGGGAATCGCGGATGAGATAATCCATCCGATCCGCATCAAGCTGGCTGCTAACGATGTCCTGGAGAAAGAGAAACTGGAATTTGTGATCGATGACTTCAGCGACATCCTTGGGGTCGATACCCGCATCATTCAGCACCTTGTATATTCCTCCGCGAGGATGAGTAATCATGGCTTTGGTTCGTTCCTCATGGTCTTTGCCCACATCAAAAGCCCTCTCCATCAAGTGAGAAAACGGGCCGTGTCCGACATCGTGAAGCAATGCAGCGGCCTTGATCGTCTGATTGTGACTGTCGATCTGATTCGAGACCACGCTGTCCGGATAACGGTTCCGCAGCACCTCCAAAATACGGCTGGCGACATGAAAAACGCCCAGACTGTGACAGAAACGGGAATGGTCGGTTCCCGGGAATGTGAGGCTGGCAACGCCCAACTGTCTCACCCGGTGCAGCCGCTGGAATTCCGGAGTGTCGATCAGTTCCGTCAGAAACCCATCCTTGTTACTGATAGGAATGAGCCCGTGCACAGGATCACGGAAAACCCGGCCTCGATTATAAAGGGGAGGTGCTGACATAAGTCGGAGCTAGAAGACACCACTCAACTTTTCCCGGCAAGCAAGATAAGCGCAGCTTCCTCGCCCTCCTCAATCGCGACTTCCACGGCGCGTTTGGCTTTGGCGAGCAGGGCTTGGGCTTGTTGACGGGCGGCGTGGGCTTGGCGGATGTGGGTGATGATTTCCTCGCTGTGTTCCAGCAGCACTTCGGGAAATGGGATCTCCAGCAGGTTGGATTCTCCGAAGCGCGGGTGCTGGTTGCCCTCTTGGCAATACTTCAGGATGGTTTGAACCGGTTGGGATCGGAGGAAAACTTGAAGTAGCTCCGGGCTGATACCTTTTTTCGGGCGCAGGACGATGAACTCGGTGGACCCCACGGTGGGAACCGACTTACTGGTGCGGACGACGGCGATCTGGCGCAGGTAAGAACGCAGGCGGGAAATCACCACGTCGCCGGGTTTCATGAGTTTCTTCGTGCTACCGAGTTCGCCGACATCGACGATTTCCTTGCTGTCGTCGAGTGATGGCTTGAGTGCGTCGGTCACATCGAAATTCCGCACCATGGCGATGCCTTGGGACTTGGACGAATCAATCAGCTCACGAACAGAGTTACAGCATTCCCGCAGGAGACGGTGAGGCATGGCCGCAAGCTTCTCCAAAGTCGCGTAACGGGCGGGGGCAAAGAAATCGGAATCGATGCGCTGTGCCGCGAGAGCTTCGGAGGCGCAGCGGGTGTAGGTCAGCGGCTCCGGCGGATGCCATCCTTCCAAGCCCATCGCTTTGAGAAGAGTATATTCGGCGGCTGCCTGGAGGCGAATGCTGTCTTTTTGCCACTCCTCGGATTTAACAAACGCTTCCGAAATCCGCCGCTTCAAACCGTCGCTGAACTGCGGCACAGGAAGTGAATAAAGGTCATCTTTAGAGATGAAACTAATCAGCAGATTGGTCTTCAATCGTTCCTTCAGTGCCTGCCCATAACGACAAAGCAGGAACGAAACTAGCAAGTGCTTGTCGAGTGGATCCTGAACTTGAAGCTTGTAGCAAGTTCCTGTGACAAGTGTCTTTCTAGGAAAGTCGTCGGGAACGATCGCTACTTTTTCAGCCTTCCCTTTGACTTCGATCAAGATTTCACCGGGCTGAATACGGCCTTTGGGGTAACGCTCCCAGTCCGACTCCGCTACGCACGCCATACTTTCATCGTGAATGAATGGCGTTTCCAAATCCGCCGCTTGAAGAAAAAATGGAAGTCCTAGAGGGACTCCCTCTGCGCGCTCAATGATTTCAGTACTCTCGTAGATGACCCGATAGCCTGTCTTCACCAGATCTGCAAAGCGTCGGTGATGCCTCAGACGTGCGTAGGCTTTTTGCGCATCCTTTCGGAAAAACTCAGGATCAATCCGCTTGGTCTGGTTCTCCTCACGCACTTCGCTCAAATTTAGTTCCGTGATTTCCAGCCCCTCCAAAAGCCTTGCATAGCGCTTGGCGTTGAAGGGGCGACTCAGAAAAAATTTAGTTTTTCCTTCGCCGCGAATTCCTCGAAGGCTTCGGCGATGCCGTCCTGGGTGAGGCCGTCGTGATTGAAGAAATCGTGTTGGACGACCCAATGACCGTGAGTATCGCGCAAGCGGTCGCCGTCGGCATTCTTGACGTAGATTTTATCTCCGCTGTTGTCCTTGGAGGGAAGCTGTTGGGTGGCGAAGAAGATCGGGTAGTCGTCCACCTTCTTGCACAGTGGCCCGGCGTTTTTGTCATCGTTCCACTTCTGCACGAAGAGCACGCTGGTTTTGGTGCCGGTGTGGGGTTTGAAGGTGTTTCCGTGGACGCCGACGACGGCGAGGATGCGGCAGCGTTCCATGATGAACTCGCGCACGCGCTGGTCGCTGCTGTTGTTGAAGCGGCCCTGCGGCAAGACCACAGCCATGCGTCCGCCGGGTTTGAGGAAGTCGAGATTGCGTTCGATGAAGAGCAGATCGCGGCCCACGGCGGTTTCGAGTTTGCCCTGGCCGCCGTCCTTGGTGCGTTTGTGAGCAAGTCCGTAGAGGCTGAGCATGTCAGATTGCTTGATGTCTCCGGCGAAGGGCGGATTGGCCATGATGACATCGAATTTAAAATTGCGGTTGTCCTTCTTCTCCGCGCGCAGCTTCTTGAGTTTCTTCCACCCCGCCGCATAGGTTTCCCGCCACTCGGTGTTTCCGGGATTTTTCTCATCGTCTTCATCGCCTGTAAGGTCTTGCCAGCGGTTGAAGTCGAGTGTGTTGAGGTGAAGGACATTCGTTTGACCATCCCCTGCGATAAGATTCAAGCAGCGGGCGACACGTACGGATTTCTGGTCGAAGTCGATGGCGAAGACTTTGTCCTGCACGTATTTCGTGCAGCGCGGCGGCTTCTTCTGCATCGTGAAGAGGTTGGTGCGCGGTATGCCCAGATCGTCCATGATCTGGCCCCAAACGTGAAAAATGCCGTGAACGGTAAATCCCGCTGAACCGCAGGCGGTGTCGATGATGGTTTCCTCTTCCTTGGGATTGAGCATTTTCACGCAGAGGTCGATGACCCAGCGCGGCGTGAAGTATTGGCCCTTCTCGCCCTTGGAGGATTTGTTGACGAGGTATTCAAAAGCCTCGTCCACCACGTCGAGGTTGGAGTTGAAGAGTTTCCATTTCTCGAGTGAGCCGACGCAGACTCGCAAGTGCTCGGGCGTGAGACGTATCTTGTCGTCATCGAAGACGCCTTCCCATTTTTCACGGGCTTCTTCAAATAAAGCCTGAATAGCCTTCTTTGTCTGGGCGGCAGTGTTGACGTTGCGGAAGCGGAGGTGCTCGCCCTCGTAACTGTATGTGTGCAATTCGTCGTAGAGTTTGGTGAAGATGAGCTTGAAGACTTCCTCGAAGACATCGACTCCGGCATTGGCGAGCACTTCATCCTCCAAATCCTCGATCAAGTCGCGGAGGCTGCGCTCTTTGCTGCCTGCGGAATCACGCTCTTTCTCGAACTCGATGAGCGTGTCGATGGTCCACGGCTGGCCAGCGATCATCTCAATGGTTTGGTCTTCGCGAGGCAGGGTCGGGATTTCCTCGAAGTTGTTCGGGTTTGTCCTATTCCAGACGATGAACTGGCAGCCATCGCTCCACATGGCGAGCGGCGCGCCGGTGGCATGGGTGTAGCTCTTGAGCTGTTCTTTGCCGTCCTTGAGCTTGGGTTTCTTCACCTCGATGATGAGGTAGGGAACCGTGGGCCGGTCGGCGTCCATGATGACGATGTCGGCGCGCTTTGAGGTATCGCGTCCGAAGGTGATGGGATACTCGACTTGGATGCGGGAGGTGGGGTATTTGTACTTGTGAATGAGCGTGTGTAGCCAGAGTTGGCGGACGATTTCCTCGGGCTTCGCCATGATCTCTTTGCCACGGACGAGGCATTTCAGGTAGGGCTTGCCGTTTTTCTCGCTCAGGTGCTTCTCTACTGCACGGAGGGTGGCCTCGCTGAAATGGGCAGTGGTAGAGAAGGGTTCGAAGATGTCCGGGAAAAGGTCGGCGGTGGGCATGATTGAAGGGATGTTGTGACTGTCCTAAAGGCTGGCAACCACAATCCAAGCCTCGAATTGAAAGAGTCCATCGTTTCCTCAACGGGCCGCACGCCGTGCGAAATCCGCGATCTGGCGGATGATTTCATCTCCCGCGACCTCGAACAGATCGTTGTGACCCGCGCCTGGGATGGGAACGAAGGTCTTGTCGCTGGCGGGGCTGGCGTCCAAAAGTTTGCGACCGTGCGAAACGGGGATTACCTCATCGTTTTCGCCATGAATCACCAGCAGCGGACTGTGGATGGTGCGGATGCGTTTTATGTTAGGGAAACGATCACGTGGAAAGAGTGGAAACGGGATGGCCACTGCGAAGGCGGAGGTGAAGGGAGAGATCAGAGCCACACCGGCGGGTTTCTCATGTGCCGCCAGCCATACACCGGGACCGCCACCCACCGAGCGGCTGACGATGACGATGGACGAAGCGGCAACTCCAGACCGGATGAGGTAATTCCATGCGGATTGGATGGCACGCTCGCACGAAGATTCGGATGGTGAGCCGGAGGATTGTCCATAGCCGGGATAGTCATACGCAAAGACACCGATGCCTTGGCCGTGCCATTCCTGATAGAGTTCGATGGACTGGCCGAGATCCTCGGCGTTGCCGTGAGAATACAACAGAGTGGGCATTCCCTTTGCGGCCGGATAATGCACGGCGGCGATGTCCTCCCCGGCTTTCGTTTTGAGATGGAGCAGACCTTTAAGCTCCGGCGGATACGATGGCGCGGGAGGCTGGAAAATCAGATGATCGGCGAAAAACACCGCGACTACGCAGAGGATCAGATAGATCCAGAGTAGGGACTTGAATGGGCGCTTCCAGTTCCACTCGCCGATCAAGTGCTTCTTCCAGTTCATGATTGGATAGGAAAACGGTGGCGTCTCTTTGCCAAGTGCGGATGTGGTGTGACTGAAAGTAGATGGCATCTTTATGGGGAGCACATGCGCCCTCGCGTGTTCCGTAGTGCGCCCTCGCGCTACGGAGGCTGAACGGCCATTCGGCGTTCATTTTGAATTCCAACTTCTGGGATCGCACATCCATGTCTCCGGCGAGGGCGCCGGAGACGGCACACGGCGGCGCGTGCGCTCCCCGCCACCCGCCGCATGAAATTCTGGTTTCCGAAACAGGAAATTGCGGCATGGTCGCGGGCGTGGATTCGTTGACACAAGCGGCGCTAGGCGCGGCCATCGGGGAGATGTTGTTAGGCAAGCGCATGGGCAACCGGGCGCTGGCCTGGGGCGCCTTGTTCGGCACGCTGCCGGATCTGGATTTACTGCTCTCGCCGTTCTTCGGCACGGCGACGGATCTGTGGTGGCATCGCGGGCCGAGTCACTCGCTGCTGGTGATGATCGCGGCGGCGTGGTTTCTATCGCCATGGCTCGCGAAGCTTTGGAAGCGGGACAAGATCAGCCGGAAACTGGCGGCTTGGTTCGTGTTTGCGGAGTGGAGCACGCATGTGTTGATCGACTGCTTCACGGCCTATGGCACGGACGTGTTCTGGCCCTTGCCACTGCCGCGCGTGGCGTTCAACCACCTATTCATCATCGATCCGTTGTTCACTCTGCCGATGCTGGTCACGCTGTGTTGGCTGGCGTTTCTCAAAACGAAAAAACAACTTCCGAAACGCCGCAAGCTGAACGCGTGGGGACTCGGCATCGCCGCAGGCTACGCGCTTTTCAGTGTTGGCATGAAGTTCGCAGCCTCCGCCGGGTTTGATGCGGATCTGGTGCGGCGCGGCACGGTTTTCCAACGCCGCATGGAAGCGCCGATGCCGTTCAATGTACTGCTCTGGCGCTCGGTGGTGGATCGCGGCGACGAGTTATGGGTGGGATACCGCACGGTGTTCGAGAGCCACAACACGCCTGTTCGATGGACGGTGTATCCCAAGGGTAAGAAGGCGCTCACCGGCATGGAAGAGCTGCGCGAGGTGAAGCGCCTCTATGCCTTCACCGATGGCTGGTGGATCGCCCGCCCTCATGCACAGGGCGCGTGGGTGGCGGACCTGCGCTTCAGCGAAACCCGGATCTGGGGCGACAAGAAAGGCATGGTGGACAGCCGCATGATCTTCGCATGGGACCTGCTTCCGGGAGCGAAAGGCGAACGCTTGCGGCAGATCACACTGACCCGCTTTGACTACTCCGGGACGCTGCGGAGGATGGCGCTGCGAATCACCGGAAACCGCGAGGCATGGGAAGCGAATCCACGCCTCGCAGGTGTGACGGGAAGTTTGCCGGAGTGCCTCGCGGTGGAGGAGTGAGTGGTGATTTCAACCCGAAGTTCGGGGCTCGATTTTTGACTCGGCTTTCTTGACCACAGATTACGCAGATTACACAGACTGGATTCTGCTCCCTTTCGGCCACTATTTCGCACAAGACAAGTTTTCAAAACCTCTTCAAAATCTGTGCTCCCTGTGTAATTTGACTCAGTATTTTGGAGATTCGTGTTCGTCCATGTCCGCTGCGCTACCATTGTGGTTCAATTTCCGCATCTTGATTCAACGACGGTTCCCAGGCATAACTTCGGCTGGAGGCGGAACGATCCGCTGATTGGAGCCACCCAGTTTCCTCAGCAAACCAACGAACTCGGCGCGGTCTTCGCTTGTGTCATCCGCGAGTCCGGTCTTAGCGAGTTCCATCACTTTTTCCCATGACGTTTCGCTCACTTCATCCATGCCGCGCAGCTTCATGCCGAAGAGGGTGACGGCGGTGGCGAACTGGAAATCTGTGTCGGTCTTGTCGAGCGCGGCGGCTTCACCAGATAGAGGAAACTCGGTCAGGCTGCTGGCATCGCCTTCGGGATGTTTGTGGCGCAGTTTCACTGTCAGCCATTCGTTCAAGCCAGCGGGTTTTGGCGGAGTCGTTTGGTATTTCAGATCATCCGTGCCACCCGCTGCGCCCGGAGGCTTGAGTTCGTAGAAGGCGGTGACGGTGTGGCCCGCGCCGATGTCTCCGGCATCGACTTTGTCGTTCTTGAAATCCTCGTTGCGCAGCACGCGGTTCGCATAGCCGATCAGACGATAGCCGCCCACCTTCGCGGGATTGAACTCAATCTGGATCTTCACGTCCTTGGCGATGGTGACGAGCGTGCCGGTGAGGTTTTGGAGAAACACTTTTCGCCCCTCGCGTTCGGAGTCGATGTAGAAATAGTTGCCGTTCCCATCGCGAGTGATGGCGTCCATCATCGAGTCGTTGAGGTTGCCGCTGCCGTAGCCGAGAACGGTTAGATAAACGCCGCCTTTCGCGCGTTCCTTCACCAGTGCGACAAGCGACGACTGACCGGTGACGCCGACGTTGAAATCTCCATCGGTGGCGAGGATCACGCGGTTCACTCCGCCGTCGATCTTCTGTTGCATCGCAATTTCGTAAGCGCGTTTGATTCCTGCGCCGCCGTTGGTGGAGCCACCGGCTTCGAGTTTCGCGAGTTTTTGAAGCACGGTGGCGCGACCTTCCGCATCGAGGCGGGTGGATGGCAGCGCGACGCCTTCGCTGCC
>JANMLQ010000052.1:0-9728 GCA_031372635.1 Akkermansiaceae bacterium
TTCAAATCCCGTCCCGTTTGACCTTCATGACTCATTCCTGGTTCCGAAAAGTAGCCTCCGTAGCCGCTGCCGTCGCATTCACATTTCCAGCTGCTGCCCAGCAGGCGGATTTCAACGAGGTGGGCAGGCAAATGGCGATCATGCTACAGAACAGCCATTTCGCCCGGCTTCCCTTCGACGAGGAACTCAGCAAGCGTTTTCTCGATGACTATCTGAAGGATCTGGATTTCCAGAGGCTTTACTTCACCCAGCAGGATGTCGATGGTTTCACCGAGAAATACGGAGATCGCCTGCATACTTTGTTGCTTCAAGGCAACAGCATCCCGGCCGCCACGGAGATCTACAAGGTGTTTGAAAAACGTGTCGAAACGCGTGTAGCGCAGGTTGAAAAACTGCTCAACGGCGGCGAGTTCGACTTCAGTGAGAACGATTCCGTGATGTTGAGTCGCAAAAACGCACCATGGTCCAAGAACGAGAAGGACGCGGCGGATGTGTGGAAACTCCAGATCAAGGAGGCGGTGCTCTCTGAAGTCCTGCGCCGCGAATTGCTGACGAAGCTGGCCAAGGAACAGGGGAAAGCGGATCCAGGAAACAATGACCGCAGCCCTAAGGAAAAAGTCTCGCTGCGCTACAAACGTTTCCTCAGCAGCGTCAAGGATGTGGACGATGAGGAAATCTCTAACTTTTTCCTGAGCGCCGTGGCCCGTGCCTATGATCCGCACACCGACTACATGAGCTTCCGTGAAATGAATCGTTTCAAGGATGGCATGAAGAACGAACTCGTCGGCATCGGTGCCCTGCTGCAAGCCGAAGAGGATGGTGCCACCAAAATCATGGGCATCGTCATCGGTGGCCCTGCCGATCGCGAAGGCACCTTGACGCTCAATGACCGTGTGGTGGCAGTGGACACCCTCAACACCGGCAAGCCCGATGACATGACCGACATCATGTTCATGAAGATCGACAAGGTCGTGGATCTGATCCGTGGCAAGGAAGGCACGTCGGTCGCCCTCAAGGTGGAGCCTGCCGCCGGACCACCCGGAGAAACCAAGCTGGTTGTGATCGAGCGTGGTAAAGTCGAGATGAAGGACGAGCAGGCCAGTGGTGATGTGATTGAAATGAAAACCGAAAAGGGCGCATCCCGCCGCCTCGGAGTGATTACTCTTCCATCCTTTTATGCGGATTTCGAGGAAGGGAAAGTCCGCTGCTCGGTGGACGTAGAAAGAATCCTCAAACGTCTCACTGAGGAGAAAATTGACGGTTTGATCCTGGATCTCCGTAACAATGGCGGCGGCTCCTTGGAGGAAGTGCGCCGGATGACGGGCTTCTTCATGGATCGCGGACCCGTGGTGCAGGTCAAGAACACACTCAGTCAGGTGCAGGTCAAGGATTCCGAGAACGGCAAGCCGATCTATGAAGGCCCGATGGTGGTCATGACCGACAAGAGCAGTGCTTCTGCCAGCGAAATTCTCGCGGGTGCTTTGCAGGATTTTAACCGCGCTGTGATCATCGGCGAGTCCTCCACATTCGGCAAGGGAACGGTTCAGCAACCGATGGACATCGGCAGGATGCTTCCGCTCTTCGCTGTTAGAAACCGTGCGGGTTACCTCAAAGTGACCATCCAGAAATTTTATCGTCCATCCGGTTCTTCCACGCAGATGGATGGAGTTGCATCGGACGTGGTGATTCCCAGCATGATGGACGCGCTGGAAATGGGTGAGGCGTTTCTGGATCATCCGCTTCCTCATGATCGGATCCGCCGTGCCGCCGACTTCAAGCCGCTGGATGACCAGAATTTGTTCATCCCGCGCCTTAAAGAACTCAGTCAGGAGCGTGTGAATGCCAACAAAGATTTCGGCTACGTGATTCAGGATGTGATGAAGACCAAGCAGCGCATCAAATCCAATACCCTGACCCTGAACAAGACCGCCCGGGTGAAGGATCTTTCCGAGTCCGATACCCAACAGAAGGAGCGCAATGCTGAACGCCGCGAACGCTTCGCTAAAATGAGCAAGCAGGACAAGGACGCCATGAAGTTTTACAAGATCACGCTGGAGGATCTGGAAAAAGGCGCGGACCTTAAAGCCTATGATCCCGCCGATGATGGTGGCGCATACATGCGCCGTGCCAAGGATGAGGCTGAGGATCTCGATGAAACCCCCAAATGGCCGACTGGGCTGGATCCTGTGAAGCGCGAGTCCATGTTGGTGCTGCGCGATCTGGTGGACCTGACGGAAAACGCCAGGGTGGCAGGTCTGATCAAGTGAGTCGCGCTGACGAACGATGCCAGACATCGCCGAGAATCTAACCGAGATTAGACTCCGCATCGCGGCGGCTTGCCGCAAGTGTGATAGGGATGCTGCTGGTATCGAACTGATCGCTGTTTCTAAAACATTTCCTGCCGATGCGATTCGTGAGGCGCATGAAGCCGGGCAGTTGTTGTTCGGCGAAAGCAGGCTGCAGGAAGCGGAGCCGAAAATTGACGCACTGCCATCATCCATTCGCTGGCATTTCATCGGTGGCGTCCAACGCAACAAACTGCGCCGCATCCTCACGCGCTTTGAAACGGTGCATGCCATAGACTCACTCCGACTAGCCGCATACGCGGATGAGATCGCGGCGGAACTCGGGCTATTTCCGAAAGTTTTCCTACAGGTGAATGTCGCAGCCGAAGCTTCCAAGGGCGGCTTCGAGCCGACCACACTGCGGGAGGAAATGGAAAGCCTGCTATCGCTCAAACGCCTAGAGATCATCGGCCTGATGACTATCCCTCCCGCAGACGAAGACGCACGCCCATGGTTCGTGGCGTTGAGAGAATTTCGCGATGTGTTAGAGCGCGATTTCAAAGTCTCGCTTCCCTGCCTGAGCATGGGCATGAGCGGTGATTTCGAGGTGGCGATCGAAGAAGGCGCCACCCATGTCCGCGTGGGTTCCGCGATTTTTGGGAAACGCGCCTATCGGGTGGACGGCGAGCTGGGTTGAGATCAGATTCGGACATGCCATTGATTCTCGAAAACGCCGCAGTCATCGGCAATGAACTCGCCCTGTCGTTCGCGGATGGGTGTGAAGCCTACCTGCCGCTTCCCATGCTCAGGCGCGCCTGCCCGTGCGCACTTTGCCAGGGCGAGCCGGACGCCATGGGCCGTGTGGTCCGGCCGAAAGTCGAATACGAACCGCGTGCCTTCGAGCTTTTGAAGTTCGAGTTGGTCGGTGGTTACGCCATTCAAATTTTCTGGGCGGATGGGCATTCGTCCGGGCTTCACTCCTTCGATTATCTGAGGAAACTCTCCGAAATCCCCTCCTGAGAAACTTGATCCGCCAACCCAGCGACAACCGTGTTTTCCGCTAGAGACGATCTGGCAACTCTGCCGATACTTCCCGTTAGAGACGTGACCGCGCTTGCGGCGGCGGGCTTTCCAACGGCTGCGGCGCTGCTCGATCATCTTCCGAAGCGTTACGAGGACCGTCGCCGTTTTGATAGATTTCCCAACCAACCGGTAGCGATAGCGGTTTGCCTTCGCGGCACTGTGATTGATTCCTGCAAGCGTCACTTCGGACGTGGTGGCGGATTTTATGAGGCAGTGGTCATGGACGGCACGGGCGGCGTCTTCGGTTCGGGAAAAATCACCTGCCGCTGGTTCAATATGCCGTTCATCCACAAGCTCGTGGCCGCAGGGCAGGAAGTGATCGTGTATGGAAAAGTAAAGGATGCCAACGGTCGCCTCATCATCGACCACCCGGAATTCGAGATTCTCCGCGATGACGAGGGCGAGACGGAGTCCATTCATCTCGAAAGAATCGTACCGATCTATCGAAACATTGCGGGCATCGCCCAACGACGACTCAGGGAAATCATGCACCTGCTGTTGCTCCAGTGCGATCCAGCGAGTCTCGGCGGGGTGTTAGAAATAGATGCCGCCATGCCTCGCGTGCAATTGTTGATGGACGCACATTTCCCGGAATCCATCGCGCAGACAGAGGCCGCGCGCAGGCGATTCGCACTAGAGGAGTTCTTCGCCATCCAGTTGAACGTCGTGTGGCGGCGCTCCCACAATCGTGGACTCGCAGGAAGAGTGCTCGGTAAACGCACCGCGCTGCTTACCTCGTTTTACCAAAGCCTGCCTTTCGATCTAACGGGCGCGCAGAAACGCTCGATCCGCGAGATCATCGCGGACATGCGACAGCCGCATCCGATGAACCGCCTGCTTCAAGGTGACGTGGGCAGTGGAAAAACCTTCGTCGCGATGGCGGCCATGCTGCTTGCCGTGGACTCAGGCTGCCAGGCCGCGCTGATGGCACCTACGCAGATTCTTGCGGAGCAGCATTACCTCACCTTCCGCCGTTGGCTTGAGCCACTCGGCGTGCGTGTCGCACTGCGCACCGCTAATCGTGATGAGTCTAACCACCTCGAACTCGGCGGTGAGCCACAGATGCTCATCGGCACCCACGCATTGCTTTATGATGATGCACTCTTCAACGATCTCGGACTCGTAGTCATCGACGAACAACACAAATTCGGTGTCGCCCAGCGCGCCGCATTGATCCGCCGCGGAGTGGTGCCAGATGTGCTGGTGATGACTGCCACGCCGATTCCACGCACGCTGACGATGACGATCTACGGTGATCTTGACGTTTCGTTACTCGATGAAAAACCACCTGGGCGAGGAAAAATCGTCACCGCCGTTCGAGTGAATGCAAAGCAGACGGACGTCACCAAGTTCGTCAAGGAACAGCTCGCCTCAGGGCGGCAGGCCTACCTCGTTTATCCGCTGGTGGAAGAAAGCGAAAACCTCAAGGCGGAGTCCGCCACCGAAGCCTACGAGAAGTGGAAGAAACGTCTGCCCGGTCATGAAGTCGGATTGATCCACGGAAAACTCAAGCCCGAGGAGAAGGAGGATGTCATGCGACGTTTCCGCGAGGGCGTCATCGCCGTGCTGGTTTCTACTACCGTCATCGAGGTGGGCGAGGACGTGCCAAACGCCTCCGTCATGATCCTGCATCACGCCGAGCGATTCGGCCTTGCCCAGCTTCATCAGCTCCGCGGGCGCATCGGCAGGGGAGGGCACAAGGGCTACTGCGTGCTTCTCACCGACGGAAAAAATCCCGAGTCACTTGAAAAGCTCAAGGTGCTGGCGGAAAGCTCCGATGGATTCCTCATCGCTGAGGCGGACCTGCGCATGCGTGGCCCCGGCGACCTGCTCGGCACGATGCAGAGCGGCTTGTCAGAACTTCGCTTCGTCGATTTCCTGGCGGACACCGCCTTACTGCGTGAAGCGCGAGAAATCGCCGACCGCATCCTAACCGAAGACCCCGGCTTGAACGGCAGGCACGCATTACTGCGGAGCCTGATTCATGAGACCACAGAGACGACCGGTCTCACTGGCACGGCGTAATCATTTCTCCACGATGCGATAAACCGGGCCCGTCATGTCCACGATGAACAGCCCACCTTCGTTGTCCTCAGCGAATGAGGGGATCAGAGTGATCTTTCCATCTTCCGGCTGGAGGTCCGCAGTGTGGTCCTTGAAATCATCTGCCTTGCCGTTCTTCAGTAGGAAGGACCAGATGCGTGGGTTCTGGTAATCCGCGAAAACATAGCGGCCCTGCAGTTCCTTGATCGGGCCGCGATACACGTAGCCGCCCGTCACAGACAATCCTTCAGATGGACCGGCACCGTGTTTGTAAACATACACCGGATCGACTGCGTCCTTCGGTGACTCGCCGCCTACATCCTTCTGCGGAGTTTTCACATCACCCTCGCGGAGTCTCCAGCCGTAGTTGGCTGCAGAGCCTTTACCCTTCGGCATGTGATTCACTTCCTCCCAATGATTCTGTCCCACATCGGCCATCCAGAAATCTCCTGTCGTGCGGTCGAAGGAGCAGCGCCATGGATTGCGCGCACCGTATGCCCAGATCTCAGGCTTCGCGCCGCTGCGGTTCACGAAAGGATTGTCCTTCGGGACCGTGTAGCCGGTTTTCCCCGATACATCGATGCGCAGGATTTTCCCTAACAGAGTTTCCATCGACTGGCCGTAATTCTTCGGGTCATTACCGGAGCCGCCGTCGCCATTGCTGATGTAAAGCATCCCGTCCGGCCCGAAGCCCACCCATCCGCCGTTGTGATTCTCGTATGGTTGCTTGAACTTGATGAGGATCTCAGCCGACTCAGGCGCGGTGCTCATCCGGTTTTCCGAAGTGAAACGCACGATGCGCGTGAAGTGCTCCTTATCCGTGAAGTTCACGTAGAAACGCCCGCTCTTCATGAAATCCGGCGCGAAGGCAAGTCCCAGCAACCCTTCTTCATTGCCCTTGCGGCTCACGTCCTTCACGATGTCCAGAAACGGCAAGTCGCTGCGTTTTCCGCTCGCGAGATCCACGATCCAGACCTTCCCTGCCTGTTCCATCACCCACAGTTTATCGGTGCTACCGGCAGGCATTCCCGCCCACACCGGGCGATCAAATCCAGAGGCGACTTTCTCACTGGCGAGTTTTCCAAACCCCGTCTGTGAGGAAACGAGGAGCACGAGTGGCATAATGATTTTAGCGATCACGCGGCGAAGCTAGGCAGCGACCTTTACCCGCACAAGCCGGATTCCCAGGAAACGATTCGTCATTTCAAACACCGCGATCAAGCAAGGGAGCAACCTCGGATGATGGCTGAAATTTTAACCGCGAATGGACGCGAATTTTCAGCACTGAATTTTCTGAATCAGGGATTTCATCCAAAAAACCTCTTCATTCGCGTCTATTGGCGTCCATTCGCGGTTAAAAATTCATGGCCTATCGTCGCCCGCCTTGCCATGGGAGGGCGGTCGCGTATCATCGCCGCCGCTCCTCATGACGCCCTTCTTGAAAAAAATTCTGGGGATGAACTGGGTGCTCGTGCTGGTGATGTACGGGCTCCTGATCTTTGGCGTGTTCATGATCGAGAGCGCCGCGCGGCACCTGCCGGTGTCTAAGGAAGTGATGAGCCAGTTCGGCAGCGCGGGCGCGTACTACGCCTTCATGCAGAAACGCTGGATCCTCGTCGGCAGCGTTGCGTATTTCGGCGCGGCGTTCATCGACTACCGCTGGCTCCGCTGGCTCGGCATTCCGTTTTACGTCGTCAGCATGATCCTGCTGGCGATGGCCATGCAACAGGACGATAACGTACACCGTCTGACGATTGGTGGTTTGAGTTTCCAGCCCGCTCAGCTTGGCATCTCCTCCGGCATTTTACTCATCGCATGGTTAATTCAGGATCTACCGAAGCTGCATCGCTGGTTTGGCGCGCCATTCATGCGTATCGCCATCATCGGCGTTCTATCAGTCGTGCCTTTCCTCATGGTCATGAAGATGGGAGACATGGGCTCGGCACTCGTTTGGATTCCCGTTTCCATCGTCGCACTCATCGTCGGTGGCGCGCCTTTCCGCTACCTCTCGTTCATGACCTTCATCGGTGCGGGCATGATCCCGCTGCTCTACTTCATCGCGTTGCCGCTCGTCTCTGAGCGCGGTCCGCAACGCATCGATACCTGGCTGCGCATGATGCGCGGGCAGGAGGTCGATATCTCCGATGAAGCCTACGCGCCGCACAACATCTCCATGGCAGTCGGCAAGGCGGGTTGGAAAGGCGTTGGTTGGAAAGCCACCGCCGAGCAAGGATCACTCCATGCGAAAGCATTCATTCCCAAAGACACCGCGCACAACGACTACATCTTCGCAGTGATCGCCGAAGAACTCGGTTTCCGCGGCTGCTTGCTCTTGCTCAGTGCCTTCGCCTTGTTGCTCATCCAGGGGCTTTTCATCGCCTTCTACAGCCGCGATGTGATGGGGCGGCTGCTCGTCAGTCTCGTGGTCGCCCTGTTTTTCGCACACGTTTATGAAAGCATCGGCATGTGTGTGCTGCTCATGCCCATCACCGGTATTCCGATGCCGCTCGTCAGCTACTCCGGCACCTTCGTCGTCATCTGCATGATGCTACTCGGCCTGGTCCAGAGCGTCTGGATTCACCGCAACGTGAAACCGAAGCTCCAACTCAAGACCGCCCCCGAGTGACGCTCTTCGGCCTTTATGCCGAAGCAGTCTTTGAAGCTGAAGCATCCGTAGAGACCGGAATTTTAAAACCGCGAATGGACGCGAATGAACGCGAATTTTGAGAACTGGATTTCCAGAAATCTGAAGGTTCATTCAAAGCCCCTCTGCATTCGCGTTCATACGCGTCCATTCGCGGTTGAAATCTTCCTCTTTAAACCCCCCATTCGCCGAATTCGGGATCAATGCTTGCCCGCGCTGGCGGGGAGCAGTAAACGCCCCTCGTCATGGCCAAGAAACCAGTAGTGCTCATCATTCGCGACGGCTGGGGGATGAACCCCGGCGGAGAGAAAACCGCAAAAAAGGACGGAAACGCCGTGCTTCTCGCCGATACACCGTTTCACGACGAAGTGCTCTCCGCTTATCCGCGCGGACACCTCAGCGCCTCCGGCCTCGATGTCGGTTTGCCCGATAGACAGATGGGGAACTCCGAAGTCGGCCACCTCAATCTCGGCGCGGGACGCATCGTCTATCAGGATCTCACCCGCATCAACAAGGCCATCGCCGAGGGCACACTCGCCGCGAATCCCGTCTTCGCAGAGGCCATGACCAAGGCGAAATCCTCACGCCTCCATCTCATCGGTCTCGTTTCCGATGGCGGCGTCCACTCGCATCAGGACCAACTCATCGCCATGGTCAGACTCGCCAAGGAAGCCGGCGTTTCCGACATCATGATCCACGCCATCACCGATGGTCGCGATACTTCACCCACCGGTGGCGAGGCCTACATCGCCAAGGTCGAGGATGAGGCAGCGAAGTGCGGCGCGCGCATCGCCACCGTCGTCGGTCGCTACTTCGCGATGGATCGCGACAAGCGTTGGGACCGCGTCAAACTCGCATGGGACGCTATTGTGTTAGGGATCGGCGAGAAACGCGACGTGCTCGCCTCCGAAGCTGTTGCCGATTACTACCGCATGGACAAGACCGACGAGTTCATGCCCGCCATGGTTTTCACCGAAGCGGAAACCCGGCGTGTTAGAGATGGCGACGTCATCCTGTTCTTCAACTTCCGTTCCGATCGCGCGCGCGAAATTTCAGAAGCATTCCTGCTGCCGGACTTCACCGGCTTCGAGCGCACCTTCGTTCCAAAGACTCACTTCGTCACTCTCACCGAGTATGACAAAACCTTCGGCTGCCCGCTCGTCTTCGGCCCGCAGACTTTGGAAATGGGCCTTGGCGAAACCGTTTCCGCCGCTGGTAAAACCCAGATGCGCATCGCGGAAACCGAGAAATATCCGCACGTCACCTACTTCTTCAATGGCGGCGTCGAGCAGCCCTATCCCGGTGAAGACCGCTTCATCATCCCGTCACCCAAAGACGTGCCGACCTACGACTTCAAGCCGGAGATGAGCGCCCCGCAAGTCACTGCGACCGTCGTTGAAAAACTCAAGGACTACGATCTCGTCATCCTCAACTTCGCAAACCCGGACATGGTCGGCCACACCGGCGTGGTCGAAGCCGCGATCAAAGCCGTGGAAACCATCGACGCCAGCGTGAAAGCCGTCGTCGAGGAAACCCTCCGCCTCGGCGGCAAGCTCCTCATCACTGCCGACCACGGCAACTGCGAATACATGCGCAATCCCGACGGCTCGCCCAACACCGCCCACACCACCAATCTCGTCGAGATCATCTACGTCGCCGAAGACGCGGAGAAC
>JANMLQ010000057.1:0-2476 GCA_031372635.1 Akkermansiaceae bacterium
TCTTGCTCGATCAACCAATCATCCCGACGATTCTTGCCGCTACTTTTTCCGCGTGCAAACGCTCGCACCAGATTTCGGAAATCCGTGCGGCGTTTCGTTGCGCACCGTCCCAATGTTTCAGTTCGGCACTCAATGCGGCTAGATGATCCGCTACCGCATCACCCTCCGCCAGCGTTCCCGAATCCTCCGAGACGAACCACTCAAAGCTCGCCATCGAAACCGAACTCCCCGCCACCACCGAACAGCCCGCACACAAGGCCTCCGCCGCCGCGATGCCGAAGCTCTCAAAAGCCGACGGACTGTAAAAAATCCGCGAGTCCGCCAGCAGTTCTGCTAGAGCCTCACGCTCCATCCTTCCGCATAGCTGCACTCTTTGTCGTTTGAAATCATCCATCCTGCCATGCCAGTCGTGCATTTCGGCAGTGGCCTTGCCTGCGATCACCACACACACGTCGCTGTTTTTTGCAAGCAGACCGTCGATCACATCCATCAACAGCCACGGCCTCTTCTGCACCTCATCATCCCAGCGACCGATGCATGCGATCTGCCGTTGTTTTTCACGGCCATCGAACCGGAATCGCGGCTCCACCGCATGCGGCAGAACCGTCACTCGGGCGGCCAAGCTCCCGCCGCCATACATGCGGCATAGCTTGCGGTAATGCTCCGCGGCTTTCGGTGATACACATGCGATCACATCGCCATTGCGTAGATGCGCGGCTCGCAGCGGATCAGTTAGAAAAACGCCCGCCGTCACTCCGCGCAACGTGCGTTTCACAAACTCAATCCATGCAAGCACCCCGCGTCCACCGCCGGTCATGATCCATTGCTCACGCAGCCAGTCGCCGATCCCCGCCAGCGGGCTGACCAGTCCGCCGTTGTCCTGATTGAGTATCAGGAAAATCCCCGCCTCGTGGATCGCCGCCGCCACCTTGCGGAACTTCGGCCGGCCCCAGGCATAGAGCATCACTCCATCGGCGTGTTGGGACTTCCACCACGCGGCGGATTCCAGATTGCGGAAATCCGTGCGCTGCAACTCATCGAGATCACCGGGCTGCGGCTCGCCGGGCATCACCGCATGGCTCTCGATTTCTAACAACCGCAGCCCGCGGCTCAATAGCCCGCTGTCCCGCGCGAAGAAATCCTCGCCGCCGCCGAAGGCGACTGGAGTGCAGGTGAGAATGCGCATGGCGTGTGTGTAATCCCTACTTCGTGAAGACCACATTGCAGTTCGCCCCGTAGCGAAGCAGCTTGGGAAATTTCCTGAACAACCACGAGTCGAGTTTCTGGATCGCGGTGGAAAGAAAAGCCAGCCGATCGGAGAACGCTTTCATCGGATAGCCGAGGAAGTTGAAAACCTGCACCTCGCATTGAGCGAAGCCCGTGTCCTTCATCCGCTCGAACTGTGAGAAATACAGGTTGCTTTCATCGCCGAGTTCATGTCGCGCCATGTTCACCGCGCGCACCGCCGCCACCAGCAAGTTGTGGCCTAGCGGCTCGAAGATGAACACGAAGCGCCCGCCGGGCTTGAGCACGCGCAGCACCCGCCTAGCCAGTCCTTCCGGATCATGAGCTAAGTGATGCAGCGCCGCTTGGCCCCAGACGAGATCGAACGAATCATCAGCGTATTCTGATAGATCGAACGCATCACCCGCCACATAGGAGAGGCCGGGCAGTCGTTTCAATCGTTCCTCGATCTCGGGTCCCGAGGCTGCGTAGAAATCCAGTCCGATCACTTCCGCCGCAGGAAATGTTTCCGCCAGCAAACCCGCCAGCTTGCCGAAGCCTCCACAGATTTCCAAAGCTCTGCCACCGTTCAGGTCGATGCGGCACAACTCGCCATATGCGGAGAGAAATAAGGGCCGGTCTGACGGAGGGAATCCGCCCACCGCAGGCAGCATCGCCTCGGCACGGGGGTCTAAAGGAGGTTCTGGATGGAACAAGTGCAATGACATGGTTGGGCAGGCTGTTAGACTGGCTTCCAGGTGATGATCCGGTTGCCGAGCTGGCGGTCGCTGGGACAGAGGATCGGGTTTTCTATTTCCGCATTAGCAGCGAGACCTGCGGCTCTGAACCAATCTATCAATTCCTTGTCGTCCCGGCCACCGATGCTGCGGGCGAAAACGGCGGCGTTGCTCAGGATCGCACCGCGCGAAGCATGACGGATGATTTCCTCGAAGTAGTGGTCCTGCAATTCTGTGGAAAGCTCGGTGAAGGCGTAGTTGGAAATCAGGCAGAAGTCTTGGCCCTTGTTTTTCAAGTCGGCGAGGTGTGACTCCAGTCCGTTCTGCCGCATCATCAGCCGTGCGGTCTGCACTAATTCCGGGAGGTCGATGCAGACGGTCCTAGCTCCAGAAACCAGAGCGTTCGCAGCCGCGAGTCCGCCGTAACCGACGCCGATTTCTACAACCAGCCCTTGAGGTTTCACCAAACCCTGATGACTGAGCCAGAGCGCGTGCGCTAGATAGCGCAGGCTGGT
>JANMLQ010000069.1:0-6012 GCA_031372635.1 Akkermansiaceae bacterium
ATCGACGGAGAGATTGCGGATCGTCGTGCCGCGCCGGGGAAGCCCTTGAGGTAGTCTTCTAACCAGCGGATCGACTCGGCGTCGAGATGGTTCGTCGGCTCGTCTAGCAGCAGTAAATCGGGCTGACAGGCAAGCGCGCGGCAGAGTGCGACCCGCCGTTTTTCCCCGCCGGAAAGCGGGCCGACGACGGAATCCAGCGGCGGCGTGCCGAGCGCGGTGGACGTCGCCTTGATGCGGGCGTCGAGGTTCCAGCCGTCGGCGTGGTCGATGAGATGGAGCAGGTCTGAGAGTTCCGCCTCGCTGCCATCGCCGGATTCGTAGCGGCGCACGGCCTCGACGATGTCCGCAGCTCCGGCGGCGATGTTTTCCTGCACACTGAGCGCGGGATCGAGCTCGAATTCCTGCGGCAGGTAGCCGATGCGCAGCGAGCGGCGCAGCGCGATCTCGCCGCTATCCGCAGCCTGCACGCCGCTGAGGATCTTGAGCAGTGAGGTTTTCCCGCAGCCGTTGCGACCGACCATACCGATCTTTTCGCCCGCAGCCACGGCGAGGGTGACGCCATCTAGCAGGTTCTGATAGCCGTAGCTCAGGCGGATTTCATTGGCGGAAAGCAGTGCGGACATAAGGGGCGCGGAGACTTCCGCAGGAGTCCCATGAAAACAACTCCCATATCCGGGAATCAACCCTGGGTTGAGATTCGGGGCTGGTTCAGCGACTCTCGCAGGCGATCAAGAACGGCTTGCTCCAGCGGTGTCGAATGACGGGCGAGGATCTCCAGCAATGCTTCCCGCCGCTCCAGCGTGTCCACTCCGCGACGCTCGGCTTCGGTTAGAAATTTCGGGATGATCTCTGCGAGCAATTCCAGATGCAGACGATCGTTGCTGGTTTTCTCAGGATCATCGCGATGGTGCCATGCGTGCAACTTGCCGATGAAGAGCGAGAGAGGATCGAGTAAGGGAATCCCCTCCACCTCGATTCCGAAACCATACGGCCGATCCGGTCCGTCATCCACCCACGGCAGGGCTTCGAGGATCTCCACTTGCGTGGACCTGCCATCTGGAAATCCGATGCAGGCAACGTAGTTTTTCCCCAAGCCCGGAGGCTCCTTCCTAGTCACAGTTAAGAAACTTTTTACGAGCACGCCTTCGCTTTTGAGTGCTTGTGCTACCGCTCTCGCCGCCAGACGGGTGCCGCGCAAGTCAATGTCCTTGCTGGCCATCGGAGTGCCATCTCCGACACCGAACGCAGTCGCCCATGCCCCGACCGCCAAGCCGCCGACCAGTACGTATTCACCGCCTGCATCCGCCGCCACATCGCGCAGCGCCTTAGCGAAATCAGCTAAAGTGACAATCCGCTCCATCGGTAAATCGGGATTTTTTTAGTGACCGGTTTCCGTTTGAGCGCCGAGGACCAATTGATCTCCAGCGGTCCCGCCTCCTTCATCCGCCGCGCCTGCTCCCATGCTTCCGGCGAGTCCCGATATGCCACCCGCGCGGCGTGCTCCTCGGCCACCAATCGCAGATGGAGCTCGCTGCCCCATTCCGTTTCGATGACCTCAATGCCTTCCATGGCAAAAAATCTAGCACGCCTTTCCGGTGCTGGGAATCCTTTGTTTGTAGCCTGCGGGCGCATTCCCTATCATCCCATCCGAATGGATTACGAAGCGTGACCATCGCCGCCATGATCCCGCCACTACGACGATGAACGCCATCACTCATCTACTGAATATCGGAACTCTCGCCGCGTGGCTGAGCGCCGCTGGAGCGAGATGACTGTGGCTGGGACAACCTGTCACAGCCTTGATTCAAAAACCGGATGCACAGCGCTTGGAAAAAAGTTGCGGAATGCCCGCGTACGTGGCGGCGGTTTTATTCACCTCCGGTCTTCCACCGTATCTCCACGATGGCAAACCGCCTTCCATAAAATGATCCGGATTCTTCGCTATCTCTTCCAACCAACGGCTGCCTTCGCAATCATCGCGGGAATAGTATGAGGTGAGTGGTCCAAAGCCATCAACTTTCTCCAGGCACTCGAAGAAAAACAGACCGAACAAGGATAGTCGAGAAGGCAGCAAGGCCAAGACTGGCCCGATGCGCATAACTGCCGCTGCCATGAAAGCCAGGAACTCTTTCATCACCACCTGACTAGCAGGCTGTAAAATCTAGCTTGGCGGATCAGGCGCGAAATCTTGGAGAATACATGCGCCCCCGCGTGTGCTCACCATCGCGGCTTCAAGCATGCTGTGCGCTGGCGGGGACGATGGCTGTATGGAGTGATCTCTGCGCGTTGAACACGCAAGCGCATCACTACTTTGGCAGTGAACTCCGGCTCCTGGGAAAAGTTAGCTTCACCCTCAAAGCGGCGGTTTCCGCCGCAGTCCAAGGTTTTCTGAGGTTTTCAGCATTGCCTTGGTGTGCGAGTGCTCGCCACCATCCTCGCGGATGCTGCGTTTGCCCGACTGGCTGGAGAGATACCGATTGCTGCCCCGGCGGGTGATTTGCTTCGCCGCCGGGCAGTTTCTCATCAATCTCATCACGTCTGCGCAGTTCCTGTTGCTCAATCTTTTCCTGAAAGACAAGGGGCTGGATGATCCGGAAATCGCCGCGCTTTCTTCGCAACGCTTCGTCGCCACCTTCTTCCTCGCGCTGCCCGCCGGGCTGTGGCTGCGCGGGAAACCGTTGCGCATGCCGCTGCTCATCGGCTCGATCCTGTTTCCTCTAACAGCCATGGCCTCGCTGGAAACGGTGCGCCTCGGGATGATGGATGCGGCCTCGTGGTGTTTCCTCGGCATGGGCTTCGCCGGACTGCTGCTCAATGTCGCGAGCCTGCCGATGGCGATGCGACTCGCGCCGCCGGAACAATCCAGCGAGTCACTGAGCCTGCTCTTCGCCACATGGGCGGCGGCGAGTATCTGCGCCGGTGTTTTGTCCACCACGCTGCAAGGAATCGGATCGCTGGATTTCGCGGGCTTGCATCTGGTTTTCGACGAATACTCTACGTTGTTGATTCTCACGCTGGTGGCCTGCGTTGCGCCTTTGTTCTACCTGCGGCTGCCCGATCCGGTGCCGGTGCAGGCTCATGTGAAACACTGGCTGCACATTCATCGCGAGGATTGGCCGGTGCTCTCCCGCGCGCTCGCACCCACGCTGTGCATCGCCACCGGCGCGGGCTTGAGCATCCAGTTTCTCAATCTGTTTTTCAGTCACGTCCATCATCTCGGGGCTGCGGCATATTCTGGCTTCGGTTCTATCAGTAACGTGCTGGTGTTTTTCACCGGCCTACTCGTGCCGGAAATCAAGCGCCGCTTCGGCTGGCGCGGTGCGATCATCGGCGTGCAGAGCGTGGCCGTGCTGCTGCTGGCTGTGATGGGCCTCACGGAACTCCAGCTAGCGGCTGCATGGGCGCTGCCTGTGGCGATTGGCTGCTTCATCATCCGCCAGCCGCTAATGAGTATGGCCGGGCCGTCCACCAGCGAGCTGACGATGAGTTATGTGGGCGAGCGGAACCGCGAGCTGATGAGCGCGTGCAGCGGTGCGATCTGGAGCGGCGCGTGGTGGCTCGCGGCCCGCACCTTCGAGTTGCTGCGTTCGCACCACCTGCCGTATTGGCAGGTTTTTCTAACCACATCGGCGTTGTATCTCATCGGCACTTGGTCCTACCTGCAGCTGATCCGCACGGTGGAGAAGAGGGAGGCTGCGGAAGCCGTGCCAGCGACGCTTCCTGAGCAGGTATGAGGCGAAATCGCTTTAAGGTTTGGTGATAGGGAACGCTGCGGGAGGTTCCGCAAGACCGGCGCGGACGAGCAGTGGCTCGAGTTCTGGATCGCGGCCCATGAAGCGGCGGTAGAGTTCGTCGGCAGGAGCGGAGTTGCCTTTGCTGAGAATGTGTTCGCGGAACGAGTGCCCTGTTTCCGGATTGAGGATGCCTTCGTTCTGAAAACGGGTGAAGGCATCCGCATCGAGCACCTCGGACCACTTGTAAGAGTAATAGCCGGCGGCGTAGCCGGTGGGATGGGAGAACAGATGGTTGAAGCGCCTCAACATGGATGGCGTTTCGGTTTTGAGCGGCGCGCGGTAGTCGGCGAGGATTTCACGGTCCACCGCATCGAGATCGCGGCCGGACCATTTGTCGAAATTGACGTGAAGTTCCATGTCGAGCTTGGCGAGTGCGAGCTGGCGCATGAAGGCGGTGGCGCTGAGGTAGTTCTGCGCGGCGATCATCCTGGCGAACAGGTCATCGGGGATAGGCTCTCCGGTTTCGTGGTGGCGTGCGAAAAGATCGAGCGACTGCTTGTCCCAGCAGTAGTTCTCCATGATCTGCGATGGAAGCTCGACGAAATCACGTGGCACGTTTGTTCCTGATAGATATTTCACCGGCACCTCGCTGAGCATGCCGTGCAGCAGGTGGCCGAACTCATGGAAGATGGTTTCCACCTCGTCGTGTGTTAGAAGTGCCGCCTTGCCATCCACTGGCGGGCTCATGTTTCCGATCATGAGTCCGAGGTGCGGCTCGCCGGGGTAGCTGGTGTGCAGCGAGTTCATCCACGCGCCGCCGCGTTTCGATTCGCGCGGGTGCCAGTCGGCATAGAACGAGCCGTGGTGCGCGCCGGTTTTCGAGTCATGGATTTCATAAAACGCGACTTCGGGATGCCAGACTTCGATGAGGGATTGGGGATCGATGAAGATCGTTTCCTTCTGTTGAATGGTGATACCGAAGAGGCGGGAGGCGATCTCGAACATGCCGCTCATCACGCCGTCCACCGGGAAGTAGGGGCGCAGCGCCTCGTCATCGAGGTCATAGTTTTCCTTGCGCTGGCTCTCTGCCCAATAGGCGGTTTCCCATGGTTCCAACACATCCACTGGTTGGCCGGTCTTCGCCGACTTGTATTGGGCGAGCTGGCGGAAATCCACATGAAAGGCCGTCAGGATGCGCGAGTGGAGGTTTCCGATGAATGCGAGCGCGCTGGCACCGGTTTTCGCCATGCTGCGCATGAGTGTCAGATCGGCGAAGTGTTCGTGGCCGAGCATGACGGCTTTCTCGTGGCGTAGTTCGAGAATGCTGCGGACGAGTGATGTGTTATCATATCCATCGCATGCGCCGACTTTGGACGACGCTTCCCATACCTGGCGGCGGATGCCGTCGTCATGCAGGTGCTGCATGAGTGGAAACATTGAGGGGAACTGGAGCGTGAAACGCCACGCGGGAGCCGCGTGGTCTTTGGTGCGTGCGTTCGCGGCGGCGGCGGCCATGGCGGAGTCCGGCAGGCCAGCGAGCTTCGCCTCGTCGGTGATGACGAGTTCCCACGCGTTGGTGGAGTCGAGCACGTGCTCGGCGTATTGTTTGGTGAGCTTGGACAGCTCCGCTTCGATCAAGGCGATCCGTTGTTTTTGTTCCGGCGGGAGGTCAGCTCCGGACTGGCGGAAATCGGTCAGAGTTTCCGCGACGAAGCGTTTTCTAACGGAATCGAGATCCTTGATAGCCGGGCCTTCGCCGACGGTTTTGAGCACGTTCCACAGGCGTTCGTCGAGCGGGATGGAGGAATAGAAGTCCGTCACTTCCGGCAGCATTTTGTTGAGCGCCTCGCGCTGGGCGGGGTTGTCCGAGACGGAGTCGAGATGCTCCAAGCGGCCCCAGCCGTGGCCGAGCGGCTCGGTGGCGTTTTCGAGCGCGAGGAAGGTGGACTCATAAGTCGCCGCAGCGGGATCCTGGCTGCGGATTTTTTCAATTTCGGTCTTTGCCAGTTCCAGCGCGTGGCGGATGTCCGGCTCGATGGCTTCGGGAACGAGTGTGGACCAGCGGACGTGAAAATCGGGAGCGAGGAAGGGATGCATGATGGCGCGAAGTGTCTGGTTTTGAAGGCCGGGCACAAGCCAGAATCGTGGAGACAGGTTGTCCCCACCACAGGCTGGGGCTGGTAGTGCCAGCCACGCTTCACTCAAGCCAGCGTTTCAAGAGGCCATCGTAGGCGTCGATGCGGCGATCACGGAAGAAGGGCCAGATGCGGCGGAAGTC
>JANMLQ010000071.1:0-6826 GCA_031372635.1 Akkermansiaceae bacterium
CTCCGCCGCCCGCGAATTCCGCGCCGGAGACATCCTCTCGGTGAAAAAAAGCCCGAACTGCGCCGCCATCGTCCATGCACAACGGCTCACGGAAGATGACGAACAAATCCTCTGCCTGAGCGTCATCCCCATCGCCTATGGGCCTTACCGCGTGGGGGCCGATCTCACCTTCGGCATCGAGCCGCCCAGTGAACTCAGGCCCGTCTCCGGCTTTCCTGTTTTCAAGAAATGAGGAGAAGGGGTTTGAAACCTCTTCTCCATAGCCCATTTGCCTTGCAGGAATCGTTTAAACCACTTGCGGCCTCAGCGACATTTCAGAATGATGCGGACAGCATGAGCGATAAACCCGATGGCGATGCTGGCTCCGAGGAATTCGTTAAGGAACTGACCAATCATCAGACTTCGATGCTGGCATACGTGCGATCACTGTCACCGGGCGGCTCCGGTGCGCGGGACTTATTGCAAGAGGTGAACATCACGCTCTGGCAGAAACGCGGGACCTTCGAGCTTGGCACGAACTTCAAGGCATGGGCCTTCCAGACGATCCGCTATCACATGATGAACCACCGCCGACGCCTCGTTTCGCAAGGCTGGCTGGTGTTTGATGATGACTTGATTCAGCGCATGGCTCCGGGTTCCGAACTGGAACCCGATGAGCTGGAGGAGCGCCATCTCGCCCTGCGCAGGTGCTTGCTGAAACTGCGCCCGCAGGACCGCGAGTTGCTGCACCATCGCTACGCCACATCATCATCGCTCCAGGAATACGCCACGCTTACGAATCGCAGCGCGGGCACTCTCAAGGCCGTGCTTTTCAATCTGCGCGCTTCATTGAAACGCTGCATCGAGCGTGATCTCCAAGCATCTTCCAGAAACTAGTGATGAATCGCGCCGACCACGAGTTGATCCAACAGGTATTGGATGGAGACATGACGCAGGAAGCATTCGCTGGTTTCCAACAGCGCATGCGCACGGAGCCGGAGTTGGCAAAACTCTATGGCGAATACGCACTGCTGGAGCACACGCTGCATGAGGAACTCGAAGGCGGTCATTTCGCTGGCGCGGATGCTGCGGTGTCATCGCGCCGCTTCGGCTGGGGCTGGGGCTGGCTGCTGGCGCTCGCCGCTGTGGTGGTTCTAACAGCAGCAGCCATCCACTATCAGCCGTGGAAGATCAACCATGACGCCGATGACGTAGCGGTGGTGACTTTCTCGGTGGATGCCGTCTGGCAGATCGAAGGCAAGTCACGCAATCTCGGCGGCGCGACGGGTGTGGCGAAAGGTTGCTATCTGCGTCTTGTCCAGGGCCGTGCAGGCATTGCGTTGGAACCATCGGTGACGGCGGTGATCGAAGGGCCTGCGGAACTGACATTTCTATCAGGTGAAGCCGTGCACCTCGCGCGTGGCAGTGCTTGTTTCCACCGGGGCGGCAACGGCAAGGGTCTCACGGTGACGACACCGCGTCTGACGGCGGTGGACACCGGCACCGAGTTCGGTATCCAAGTGCCTGCAGACGGCCCTGATGAACTGCATGTGAGGAAGGGCAATGTCCAACTCTCTTCCAAGGATTTGAAGGAGACCGTGTCGCTGGCCGCCGGGGATGCTGCGAGGATTTCTAACAACGGCACGATCGAACGAATGCCTACGGATGGCCGCCGCTTCGCCACGGGTCTCGGGCGTTTCCGCACGGTGCTTTCCGGGCCTTTCGTGAAATCCGATTGGCGTCCGGATTATGGCAACCCGTCGATTTCCGAAAGCCGTATCGAGGGAGAGAACTACGCAGTTTTCCTGAACTTACCCGAGTCAGAGCCTTCAAATGACTGCTCTGTTTTATTGGCGACCTTGGAAACCGGAAAACCCACCGGCGCTGAATTCCACACCGATGGCTGGGCGGGCATGAGTTTCTTCAGCAAGCGCAGCGAAGTGTTATTCTTTGGTGACTCCTATGGCACGCGGCCCACATGGTCGCTCGATGTGAAGCAGCGAATCCCCGTGATCCATCCTGAGCATCCCGTCAACGGTCCGAGAACTGTCACGCTGCGTTATGATCTGCACTCCGGCGCTGTTAGTCTGCATGAAGGCGGCGTGCCGTTGAGGACGCCGTTCTGTGTCGGTAAACTGCCTCTCGGAATACGTTTGGATGAGATTCGCATCGGAGCTTCCGCCGGTGCCGCACTGACGGTGAACTCGCTGCTGATCCGCATCGGCGGCGATTGATGGTTTTCCTAAATCAGAACTCCGAAGTAGCCATCCAACTTCGGAGTTCGTGTTAAAGGTATCGGATTGGGCGAACAGCCTTTATCTCGAACGGTACAGCCATACGAACGGTCGCGTGGTCATTGAGACCAGCACGTTTGAATTGGAAATCGATCCCGAACCCGCGTGGACGATGGCTGCGGAGGATGAGCAGGCCCAGCACCTCCTTCCCCAAAGCGCCGCCGAAGCGGCTGCCGATGCCGAGTCGGAGTGGATGAATCGTTTGTTAGACCGTGTCTCGGAGAGTGAGTGACTCAACAAGGAGTGGCGATTTGCCTAAGGCCATGCGGGATGCGCTTCGCGATTCACAGGACTCGCTATCGCTTGCGCTGCATTCCGAATCGCCGATGCTCATGCAATGCCAGAGGGGAGCGGTGATCCTCGATCCTTTGGGTTTTCATGGCCTAGGGTGGATCGGAGTCCGCCCTTCCTTGGGTTCTGATGCATGGATGGGCGGAATGAATTCCGCGCTCCAATAGAATGAGCCGCGAATGACGGGGTATGTGTGGATTTTCAGGCTTCTGACTCTGGCTCTTCGGGAGCCTTGGGCAGCTTGTCCACTGCTTCTAGCAGGTTGACGATGCCGACGCCGCGGGCAGCGGAGTTGTCGCAATGGAAACGCAGCACGGGGGTGGACTTGAGCACCACGCGCTTCATGACCTTGCTCTGGATGGAGCCGTGGTCGCGGTTGAGCTTGTCAATGACCGTGCCGGCGTCACCGCCGAGTACACTGGTCCAGACTTTGCCTTCCTTGAGATCTTGGGTGACTTCCACTTCGGCCACAGTCACGAGTTTGCCGTGCCACTCGTAATCCTTCTGGATGACAGTGCCGATCTCGCGGCGGAGTAGTTCGTTGACTCGATCAAGACGGCGGGACATTGCGTGGTAGATGCTGAGATTCTGAAAAGCTGAGATGCTGAAATAAGAGGAAGAGATATGCCTGTCTCTGAATTTCAGCTTTTCAGCTTTTCAGAGTTTCAGCTTTTACCTCACAGCGTCTGCGGGACTTTATCGAGTTTGTAGCACTCGATGATGTCGGCTTCTTGGTATTCGTTGAACTCGCCGAGGCGGATGCCGCACTCGAAGTTGGTGCGGACTTCCTCGACTTCATCTTTGAAGCGGCGGAGCGTGGACATGCGGCCGTCGAAGACAGGAATGCCGCCGCGGATGACGCGGGCGTGGGCCTTGCGGTGGACGCGGCCATCGGTGATGAAACAACCGGCAACACGGCCGCGGTTGATTTTGAAAATTTCCCGGACTTCGGCGTGGCCGATGACGGTCTCGCGGGTGAGTGGTTCGAGCAAGCCGAGCATGGCTTCTCGGACTTGGTCGATGAGTTCGTAAACGACGGAGTAGAGTTTGATTTCCACATCGGCGGCCTTAGCGGATTTGACGGCCTTGGCTTCGACTTTGACGTTGAAGCCAAGGATGATGGCCTCGGTGGAAGCTGCGTAGGCGATGTCGGACTCGGTGATCGGACCTGCGGCGGCGGTGATGAAGGTGCACTCGACTTTTTCGGACACGATGGCGAGCACGGCCTTCTTGATGGCCTCGACGGAACCTTGCACGTCGCACTTGAGGATGAGCTTGAGCTGGGCCTTACCACCGCCGTCGCGGACCATCGAGTAGAGGTCCTGCATGCGGTTGCGGTGCTGTGGCTTGAGGCGGGCGAGGCGCTGGGTTTCCTGGCGCTCGCTGGAGAGGGTCTTGGCCTCGCGCTCAGTTTTCATCTCGGTGAGGTGATCGCCGACGTTGGGAAGCTCCTCGAAGCCGATGACTTCCACGGGCATGCCGGGGTGGGCGGATTTGACGGCTTGGCCGCGGTCGTTGATGAGCGAGCGGACTTTTCCTGCGAAGGGTCCGCAGATGAACGGCGTTCCGACTTTGAGAGTGCCGGACTCGACGATGACGGTGGCGGTGGTGCCGCGACCGGGCACGACGCGTGCCTCAATGACTGCGGCGCGGGTAGTGGCTTTCGGATTGGCCTTGAGTTCTAACACCTCGGACTGGAGGGCGATGAGTTCGAGCAGGGTTTCCATGCCCTTACCGGTGACGGCTGAAACTTCGGCGAACTCGGTGTCTCCACCGAAGTCGGTGGTTTGCAGGCCGTTTTCCGCGAGTTGCGATTTCACGCGGTCCAGGTTAGCGGACGGTAGGTCGCACTTGTTGATGGCGACGATGATGGTCTTCTTGGCTTTTTTGGCGTGTTTGATCGCTTCCAGCGTTTGCGGCATGATGCCATCGTTGGCGGCGACGACGAGCACGACGATGTCGGTGATGTCCGCACCACGGGCACGCATGTCAGAGAAAATGGCGTGGCCGGGTGTATCGAGAAAGGTGATTTCCTGCTCGTTGTGGATGACCTGATAGGCACCGATGTGCTGGGTGATGCCACCAGCCTCAGCGGAGACGACCTTGGACTTGCGGAAGAAGTCGAGGATCGAGGTTTTGCCGTGGTCCACGTGACCCATGATGGTGACGATGGGCGGGCGGGTTTTCAGCAGATCCTCTGGCTCGGCGACGGGGGCTTCCGGTTCCTTGATGACTTCGACCACCTTGTGGACGCCCTTGTCTTTATCGCGTTTTTCACGCTCGAAGGTGAAACCGTGGAGTTCACAGATCTTGGCGGCGACATCGGGTTCGAGCGGCTGATTGGCACCAGGAAACACGCCGATTTTGATGAGGTCCGCCGTGATTTTGAATGGCTTGAGTCCGAGCCGGGCTGCCAGCTCGGGGATCATGATCGGCGGCTTGATGACGATGAGCTTGGGATCGCCAGAGGCTTCTTCATCTTCGGCACTATCAGAAACGGCGACTTCTGCGGGAGCGGCGACTGGCACGACCGGAGCGGGTGCCTTGACCATCGCTGGATCCTCGCGTTCGAGGATTTTGGAAATGGAACCCAGCACCGTCTTGGGTGCGGCTGCGGTCTTGCGGACCTTGGGTTTCTTTTCTTCGGAAAACAGATCAAGGGCCTCGCTCTTGGCTTTATCGAGCTTGCTCGGGCCGGCTGGGACGACTTCCGCGTCCTTGCGCTGGCGCTCGCGCCGCGAAGGTTTCTTTTTGGCTGCGAGGAGATCGAGAACCTCTTCCTTTTCGGGCGGTGAGCTGTCGCTGTTTTTTGGCATCCGGCTGGTCTGAGGTGTGCGTGTGGGCGTGGAAATGGGAATCAGTCGTTGGTGACGGCGGATTCGGCTCCGCTGACGAGTTGTTGGGCGCGGGCGAGGATCGGTTCGGCTTCCTCCACGGTGATGTCACCGATCTCGGCGATGTCCTCTGCGGACATGCCGATGATGTATTCCGGAGCGATGCCGCCTGCGAGAGTGATTTTTTCAGCGAGTTCGTCGGAGATGCCGAGCATTCCGCCGAGTGTGTGGGCTGCGCCGCCGAGTTTTTCTTTAAACTGTTCCTCCTTGGATTCGTCGCGGCGGACTTGGACATCCCAGCCCATGAGGCGCGAGGAGAGGCGGGCGTTTTGGCCCTTGCGGCCGATGGCTTTGCTGAGGTCCGCTTCATCGACGGTGACGTGGACGACTTTGTTTTCCGTATCGACGGTGATCGAGCGGAGTTCGGCGGGCTTGAGCGCCTCGCGCACGAATTCCTTCGGGTCTTCGCTCCAACGGATGATGTCCACTTTCTCGTTGTTCAACTCGCGGACGATGTTCTTCACGCGTGCGCCGCGCATGCCGACGCAGGCACCGACGGGATCAACCTTCGTGTCCATGCTCCAAACGGCGACCTTGGTGCGGAAACCGGCTTCACGGGCGATGCCGCGGATTTCCACGGTGTGGTCGGAGATTTCATTCACCTCGGCCTCGAACAAGCGGCGGACGAAATTCGGGTGGCTGCGGGAAAGGATGATCTCCGGGCCGCGGCCTTCGTTTTCCACGGCGAGCACGTAGCAACGGATGCGGTCGCCGATGTTGTAGTCCTCGCCCTGGACGCGCTCGCGGTTTGGCATGATGCCCTCGAATTTGCCGAGGTCGATCATCACGTCGTTGCGCTCGAAGCGGCGGACGGTGCCGGAAACGACGTCGCCGGCGCGGTCCTTGAATTCCTCGTAAATCATCTCCTTCTCGGCTTGGCGGAGGCGCTGCATCATCGTCTGCTTGGCAGTCTGCACGGCGATGCGGCCGAAGTCCTTCGGCGTGACGTTGAACTCTTGGATGTCGCCCGGCTGGGCTTCCGCGTTTTTCTTGAGAGCGGTGGAGAGCGGGACTTGGTTGAACTTGTCCTTGTATTCCTCGTCGGCGATCACCGTGAGTGCTGCGAAGATGCGGGTCTCGCCCTTTTTGAGGTTCACGTCGGCGCGCAGCGTTTCAATGGCATCGGCACCAGGGACCATCTTGCGGTATGCGGAAATGAAGGCGAATTCCAGCGCAGCCACGACCTTGTCGCGGTCAATGCCTTTTTCCTTTTCGTAATACTCGATGAGGGCGACGATATCGTTGGTCATGGCGGGAAATGTCTGCGATCCGCGCTGCTGATGTCCGGAGACGCAAAAGAGTGGGTGCGAGACCCACTCCTTTCTTTCGTCAGAAGCCGTGCGGGCGGCTATTTAGGGGGGTGAAAAT
>JANMLQ010000082.1:0-16486 GCA_031372635.1 Akkermansiaceae bacterium
GCTCCGCCGGCTGATCCGCAGGGCGGACTCCGAAACGAGGATGCCACCCGCCAAGGCGCGACAGCCAAGTTTCCGGCGAGGGCGCCGAAAACAACACGCGATGGCGCGTGTGCTCCCCTTTGCGACTTCCTGAAAATACCGTGCCCACCACTTTCAGTTACACCCTTTTGCAAAGCGGGAAGTTGGCAAAGTCCATTCGGGGGTTCACGTTTCCGCCATGCGAATCGACATCGTGACCTTGTTTCCCGAAGTGGCGCTTGCGCCCTTGAGCGATTCGATCATCCAGCGCGCGCGGGCGGCGGGAATCGTGGAGGTGGTGGGGCATCAGTTGCGCGATTGGTCGGAGGACAAGCACCGGCGGGTGGATGATTCGTTGTGCGGAGGAGGGCAGGGGATGCTGCTGAAACCCGAGCCGCTTTTCGCCGCAGTGGAGGCGCTGCGCGAAACGAAAACCCGGGTGATCCTGATGACGCCGCAGGGGAAACCATTCAAGCAGGCGCTCGCCCGCGAACTGGCGACTTCGGAGCACCTGCTGATTCTCTGCGGTCATTACGAAGGCGTGGACCAGCGCGTGATCGAGGCGCTGGTGGATGATGAAATTTCCATCGGCGACTACATTCTGACCAATGGTGCGCTGGCGGCAGCGGTCGTTTGCGATGCGGTGATCCGGCTGCTGCCCGGTGCGCTGGGTGACGAACGCTCGCCGGTGGACGAATCGTTTTCCGATCCGAACCTGCTCGAAGCGCCCGCCTACACGCGGCCTGTCGAGTTTCGCGGGATGAGCGTGCCCGAGGTGCTGGTTTCTGGGAATCATGCGAAAATCAAGGCATGGAAGGATGAAAACGCGCTCGCCCGCACGCGCCGCAACCGCCCGGATCTGCTGGACTGACAGGATTTTACGCAGCCGTGGAAAAATTGCTGCCGCCGGGGCGGAAACATGCCACTAATTCGCCCATGAGCACCGCCCCGCAGACGCAGAAGACCGGAGTGATGGAGGCTGATCCGCCCCATGTGGAACCGGCCACCATCGAGGATCTGCCCGCACTAACAGAACTGGTGATGGACCTGATGTCTCGATCTGAGGATTTCACGCCGGACCACACGCTTCAGGAACGCGGGCTGCGCCTCATCCTCGAACAACCGAGCCGCGGCCGCATCTTTGTGGTTAGAAACAAGGACCGCATCTTCGGTATGGTGAACCTGCTCTTCACTATCTCCACCGCGCGCGGCGGCTTCGTCATCCTGATGGAGGACGTCGTCATCCACCCGGACCACCGCGGCCATGGCTTCGGCGCGATGTTGGTGGACCACGTCGTGGATTTCGCGAAGCGCAAGAACTTCAAGCGCATCACCCTACTCACGGACAGGATGAGCGCGGAGTCCCAGGAGTTCTTTAAAAAACACGGCTTCGAGCACTCCCACATGATCCCGATGCGGCGGATCATTGATTGAGAAGGCGATGATCTTTGAACTCATTGGTCTGACCGACGAACTGCGGAAGGGTTACGGAGAGTTTCAAGACCGCAGCATCATGGGGTAGTCACCGATGGACCGTCAGTCCAGGCGGTTGGTCAATTGGATCTGCTGGAGCCTGATCGCATTGATCGTGATCGGTAATCATCTGGGCATGTATTGTCGGAAGGTGATAAAATGGAATTTTTCGGTTGCGGCATGGCGACTGGGGACTAGTCTGCCTGTGACTGCTGTGTACGACTATTTTGGTAGCTGGCCCGAACCGATATGATTGAACCGGGGGCAATTTTCTGATGGCCGATGTCACGCCTTACACGGGAAGACAAAAAACCATCGGACGTCCCCACTTATTGAGTTTACGGAACGTGGCTCACAGCGCCAATGACGGCACAGCGGTCTTTTTGTGTACGGATGTCGGCGTTTGAAAATATAGAAACCTTGATTTCTGAGGGTAAAGAGGCAGTTTCCCGAGATGTCGAAAGTCGGAACTTCAGTGAGTGTGGCGGTCTTGCTTGCGGTGGTGCCGAGTGCGCTGGCGCTGGATCAGAACGGGAACAGCCAGAGCGATGTTTGGGAGGCCGTTTTCACCGCTTCCGGTCTGCCCGCTGCTGGTGACTCTGATGGCGATGGTTGGACCAATGAAACGGAAAGTAGCGCTGGCACGAGTCCGCTGGATCGGAACTCGTTTCCAAAGATGAATATCGCCATCGCGGCTGGACTGCCTTCGCTTTCCTGGCCGAGTCTAACAGGGAAACGCTACACTCTGCTGGCAAGCGACGATCTCACGTCCTTCACGCCGCAGGGTGATGCGCTGGATGGAACGAATGGTGTGATGAATATGGTGCTGCCTGCTGCCAGCGGTCGTGAGTTTTTCCGCATGCAGATCAATGACCTCGATTCTGACGGCGATGGCCTGAATGATTGGGAGGAACACTCGATGGGGCTGGATCCCGGCAATGTGAACACCGAGCGCTACTCACAGGACGACGCGCAGCGCGTGACTGCTGGTCTCGCCGCGGCGAGCACGATCACCGTGGCCGTGTATGACGACACCTGCTCGGAACGCTGGCCCGATCCTGCGGTGCTGGTTCTGCGCCGCAGCGGCGGGATGAAGCCGCTGACGGTGAACTTTTCCCTAACAGGCAGCGCGCTGCGGGATACGGACTACCAATCATCGGTCGCGGGAAACGCGGTGTCCTTCGCGATCGGTCAGCGCGAGGTGTTCATCAAGATCGCTCCGGCGGCGGACCTTGACGATGCCGAGTTGGCAGAAACGGTTTCCCTAACAGCCACGGCGGGCACTGGCTACACAGTGGGCACCGCGAACTCCGGGACGGTGACGATTCTCAACGAGACGGCAAGCGCACCGCCCTCCGCAAAGGCGGCGGCTCGTTTCCTGATTCAGGCTGCCTACGGCCCGGATCAAGATTCCGCCGCCGATCCCGATCAGATTCCTGAAAACGTGGAGGAAGTGATGACGATGGGATTCGAGGCGTGGATCGACGATCAACTCACGCGCCCCATCGGCACACTGCGGCCGATGGTCCAATGGCAGAACGAACAACCCGGCAGCGCGGAGATTTACAATGACCGCAAACAAAACGCGTGGTGGGGCAGGGCGATGGGCTTGCCGAAGCTAAGGCCCGATGCGCTGACCACGCAGCTACCCGATCCACTGCGCCAGCGCGTGGCCTTCGCACTCAGCCAGATCTTTGTGATCTCGGACCGCATGGAGCGACTCGCCGTGGAGCCGGAAGGCATGGTGCATTTCTATGACATGCTGCTCGGTCATAGCTTCGGAACCTTCGAGACGCTGCTGCGCGATGTCTCGCTGCATTCCTGCATGGGCATTTATCTGAGCCATCTCGGAAACAGAAAGTCCGATCCTGTTGCGATGACTTTTCCCGATGAGAACTACGCCCGCGAGGTGATGCAACTCTTCAGCATCGGCCTGTGGATGCTTGATGACGATGGCACCCGCCTGCTGGATGTGAACGACAAGCCGATCCCGACTTACAGCAACTCAAACATCACCGAACTCGCCCGCGTTTTCACCGGTCTTGCTTATGGCCAGCTCGCGAACGGCTCGAACAACACCAACTTCGAGGCCTACGACGGCGACTTCACTTCACCGATGAAGGGCTGGGACGAGCATCACGATCTCGCGCCGAAAACGCTTTTGTTAGGAGCCACCACGCCGCTGCGTGTCGCCAGTTCGGGAAACACGGGCACCGCCACCATGGCGGATGTGAATGCACTGATGTCCAATCTAGCCAACCATCCCAACGTAGGACCGTTCATCGGTAAGCTGCTGATCCAGCGCCTAGTCACCTCCAATCCGAGCGATGCGTATGTCGGTCGTGTGGCTGCTGCTTTTAACACCGCCCCTCGCGGTGATCTCGGGCGCACGGTGAAAGCGATCCTACTCGATCCCGAAGCGCGCGATCCTGCGAAGATGGCCGATCCCACATTCGGAAAACTGCGCGAGCCATTCCTGAAGCCGGTGAACGTAGCGCGCGCCTTTAATGCCACCTCTCCCAACGGCTGGTATTACCTCGATGCCTTCGCGCTCGATCACACGCAGGAGCCATTCAAGGCTCCCAGCGTTTTCAATTTTTACCTACCGAGTTATTCGCCGCCCGGTCCACTCGCGGCGGCGGGGCTGGTGGCACCGGAGTTCCAGATCGTCAACGCCTCATCCGGCGTGACTGCTCCGAACTATTTCTGGCTCCACACCACCGGCGGCCTGCACCGCTGGGGCGTGGGCAACCCTAACAAGAGCACCACGCTCAACCTCGATCAAGAGTGGCTGCTCAACGTGCCTGCGGAGGCGGTGAACGATCCCTCGCCCTCCGTCCAGCCGCTTGATCCCGATCCACTGATCCGTAGGCTCGATCTCGTTCTAACAGGCGGCACGCTCTCGCCGCGCAGTTTCCAAATCATCCGCGAGGCGCTCAACCGCATCGGTCCCGGCAGCGGCTGGGAGTGGCCGGAAGACCGCCTCAAGCTCGCCATTTACCTAATCGTTTCCAGCCCAGAATTCGCCGTCCAACACTGACCTCTCCGCCATTATGAATCCCATCTCTCGTCGCAAGTTCATCGGCCAGGCCAGTTGTGCCGGCGTCAGCTCCATCCCGCTGCTCAATACGCTGCTCAACCTGCGGCTCGCCAGCTCCATCGCCAACGCCGCGCCTCCCGTAGTCGGCGAATACCGCGCCATCGTCTGCCTTTTCATGAGCGGTGGAAACGACAGCTTCAACATGCTCGCGCCCTACAGCGGCGCATCCGCCACTCATGCGAACTCGTTCACGGAATACCAGAACAGCCGTGGAAACCTCGCGCTCGATCTTGTGGACTTCCATCAAATCAGCCCGGACAACACTCCGGGGCGGACCTTCGGCGTGCATCCGTCGATGCCGAATCTCGCCGCACGTTTCCAAGCAGGAGACGCGGCCTTCGTCGCCAACGTCGGCACGCTGATCGAGCCAGTGCAGAACCGCGCGCAAGTGATCGCCGCCAGCAAGTTGCTTCCCTTAGGTTTGTATTCGCACTCGGACCAGATCGAGCAATGGCAGACCAGCGTGCCGCACAGCCGCAGCGGCATCGGCTGGGCTGGAAAGATGATGGATCTCATCAAGGACATCAACCCCGGCCAAGCGGTGTCGATGAACATCTCGATGGATGGCAGTAACGTCTTCCAAAGCGGAGTGAGCGGAGCCGAATACGCAGTGAATCCGGGAAACGCCAACGAGCCGGAAGGTGGAGCCACCGCACTCGCTGGCTATCAGGAAGGCTACAACTCAAACAACGGTTTCGCCAATGCCGCGAGTACCGCAGTGGACGGCATGCTGGCGCAGCAATACAGCCATCTGCTTCAAGACACATGGCAGCAGAAACGCCGCACCGCACAGGAAGCCTACGCGCTTTATTCCAGTGCCACCGCTGGCACGCTGCCGGGCAGCATCACGTTTCCTAACACTTCACTTGGCAGACAACTCCGGCAAGTGGCGAAGGCCATCATGGGCCGCAACACACTCGGTGCGCTGCGCCAAACCTACTTCGTCAATCGCGGCGGCTGGGATCACCACAGTGATACGTTACCGATGCAGCAAACGATGCTCGGTGAAGTGGATGCCGCCATCGGCGCGTTTTGGGCACAGCTCGTCGCGCTCGGCATTGAGAATCAAGTCACGCTATTCAGCGCATCAGACTTCGGACGCACACTCACCAGCAACGACCGCGGCTCCGACCACGCCTGGGGCGGAAATCACTTCGTCATGGGCGGCAGCGTGCTCGGCAAAAACATCTACGGCAGCTATCCAAGCCTCGCCATCAACCCAGACACCGGCGCGGAAATCAACCCACTCGATACCGGCCGCGGTCGCCTGATCCCCACCACGAGCTGCGATCAATACTTCGCCGAAATGGCACTCTGGCTCGGCGTCCCGCAGTCTAGCCTGCCGCTCATCCTTCCGAACATCGGCAACTTCTTCGCAAGCAATAGCGCCACTCCGCCGCTGGGTTTTCTGGGTTAGAATGGGAGCCATGAACTGAGGAAGAAACAACGGCGCGGTCAAGTAGGTTGAAGTTGCATAAAATTCAGATTTATCCGGCTCTTCTCGCCACCGTGCTGTCATTATCCGCCGCAGGTGCGGAGGATGATGTTCGTGAGATCCGGAAGACGCCGGACGGACTGTTTTATGCCGGCTGGTTCGATCATGATGCTGGGCTGCCGATCGGTATCATCCGTCCCGTGGTGGTCCGTAGTGCCACGGATTCTCAGGACATCTTTTCGTTCGTCACCTCTCCGCGGGTTACGAAGGCTGCATGGAATGCTGCGTCGAACCGCTGTGTAATCGCCGACGCCCCGGACAATGGCGGCCCCGGGGTCTGGCTGGTCTATCAGAAAAATCCGGACGAATAGGCGCACAGGGAGATCGAGCCGTCCTCGACGATTTACACGGCGTTCCGCAAGACGGACCTGGAAGTGCATCATTTGTTTCGTTCATCCATTCTGAAGATCGAATGGCTGTCCGATACGAAGGTCCGCTTTCGCGGATACTGCAATACCGGAACCTGGCTGATCACCATGGACACGGCATCACCGGAGAAGGAGCCGGAAACGCAGAAGCTGTCCGATGAATTGCTGGAGGAGGATGGGAATACGAAGTGAGATACCCTTCAGGATACGAGATATCGGGCGATGACATCCCGTTGGGACGAAGATTACTTTGGACTGCGGCGAGCATCGCCGCTTTGGCGGTGGAGTCCGCATGTGCATCACGGCTTGTTCCCAATCATCAAGACCGCCCGCATTCATGCCTGCACGTAATGCCAAGCTCTCAGTAGAACGCGCCCGTCACCCTCAAAGCGGCGATGCTCGCCGCAGTCCAAAGCGTTATGACCAAGCTCCCCTCGTGACGTCTGATGCGCCATGCTTTGCGATTCAAGAATCCAACACGTCCGGCGTTTATCTGCAACCTGCTCATTCCAACGATTCCCAGACCGTTCTTCGTCCCAACGGGACGGTTCATACCAGCCCGGCACAAGGTGCCGGGATTCGTGAGCGGATAGGAACCGCGTCCTGAAGGGACGCTTCATGTTGGCAGTGGACACCGAAGCCGCAACCGCATGAGGAGTCCCTTCAGGACACGGGACATGACCAAAGGCCTGTCCCGTAGCATCGAAGACTGCGAGGCCGGGCGGCATCTGTTCCAAGTCCCGCTGCCTGCCGATGAAATCGCAAGGCTCTGTGAGGCATTGCGCGTTCACTTGCGGCAAGCATGACACAGTGGCGCGGGCATCCTCCCCATCGCCTTTTTTGACTGAGGGGAATCTCCACCGGACTTGTGCATCATACATCATCCGTGTTTCCTAATCCCATGTCCGACGCCACCAATCCCTACCTTCCGCCCGCCATCCCTGCCGTGCCTGCGACGGATGATATTTCCCGCCAACTCCAGAGCATTCAGTATCCTCTAACACTTTCGTTCAAAATCCTCGCCCTCGCCAGTCAGGCGACCGTGACCGACGCCTCTGGCCGCACCGTGCTCTACACCAAGCAGAAGCTCCTCAAGTTCAAAGAGCACGTGGAAATCTGGACCGACAAATCGCAGGCCACCCGTCTCGCCGACATCAAGGCGAACAAACTCATCGACTGGTCCGCGCGCTACTTCTTCACCGATGCCTCGGGCAAGCAGCTCGGCAGCGTCGGCCGCCGTGGCTGGCGTTCGATTTGGAAAGCACACTACGAATCCTTCGCTCCCGGCTCCGACGCCCCCGCTTATTCGATCCGCGAGGAAAGCCCATGGACCAAGGTCTTCGATTCCCTGTTAGGAGAAATCCCGATCATTGGAATGTTCTCCGGTTACTTCTTCCACCCGAGTTACATCGTGAGCCGTGCCGACGGCCAGCCCGTGATGCGCATGGTAAAACAACCCGCATTCTGGGAAGGCCGCTTCCAGATCGAGAAAACCGCAGACCTCTCACCACATGAAGAACTCAACCTCTTCCTCTCGCTGATGATGCTTTTCCTGCTAGAGCGCAGCCGGGGATGAGAACCCTTGGGTGTCCTAACACTCCAACATCGTCGCCAAGTCGCAGTTGCCGCTGGGAAAAATATCCTCGCTGCCGCAAACATGAAGATTTCTAATCTATCCAACACAGCAGCGCCTCAACAGCTGATCCTTGTTTTTCATGGCAACTGACGCTGAGGCTTCCAAAGCGATCATCCATGGCCATCAAGAAATCCGACCTCTACTCCTCCCTCTGGGCCTCGTGTGATGAACTGCGCGGCGGCATGGATGCCAGTCAATACAAGGACTACGTCCTGTTCATGCTCTTCATCAAATACGTCTCCGACAAATACGGCGACTACGATGGATTTGAGCCGCCGGTCGTCATCCCGAAGGGAGCCAGCTTCAAGGACATGGTCGCGCTCAAGGGCAACAGCGACATCGGCAACCTCATCAACACGCAGGTCATCCAGCCGCTGATAGACGCCAACTCCCGTCTCGCCCGCAGCGATTTCCCCGACTTCAACGACACGAACAAACTCGGCGATGGCGCGCAGAAGGTCGAGAAGCTCGGCAACCTCATCGCCATCTTCGAGAACCCCGCGCTCGATTTCTCGAAGAACCGCGCCGAGAACGACGACATCCTCGGCGATGCCTACGAGTATCTCATGCGGCACTTCGCCACCGAGAGCGGCAAGAGCAAGGGCCAGTTTTACACCCCGTCGGAGGTCAGCCGTATCATGGCAAAAGTGATTGGCATCTCACCGGCCAATTCCATCGCCGCCACCACCGCCTATGACCCCACCTGCGGCTCCGGTTCGCTCTTGCTGAAAGTCGCGGCCGAAGCCGGGAAACACATCACCCTCGAAGGCCAGGAAAAGGACGTGACCACCGCCGGTCTCGCCCGCATGAACATGATCCTGCACGACTTCCCGACCGCGAACGTGCTCTCGGGAAACACGCTCTTCGATCCCAAGTTCAAGGACGGCGAGACACTTCACACCTACGACTACGTTGTCGCCAATCCGCCCTTCTCCGACAAAGCCTGGTCCACCGGCCTCGTCCTCGGCGAAGGCGGCAGCGGGGACAAATTCCAGCGCTTCACCTGGGGCGTGCCACCGGCGAAGCAGGGCGACTACGCCTACCTCCTGCACATCATCCGCAGCCTGAAAAGCACGGGCAAAGGCGCGTGCATTCTCCCGCACGGTGTCCTTTTCCGTGGGAATGCCGAGGCCGTCATCCGCCAGCAGCTCGTCCGCTCCGGCTACTTGAAGGCCATCATCGGCCTGCCCGCGAATCTCTTTTACGGCACCGGCATCCCCGCCTGCATCCTCGTGCTGAACAAAGAGAACGCCCAGGCCCGCAAAGGCATCTTCATGGTCGATGCCAGCAAGGGCTTCAAAAAAGACGGCCCCAAGAACCGCCTCCGCGAGCAGGACCTCCACAAGATCGTGGACACCTTCACCCGCCAGGATGAAAGCGACCTGCGCTACGCCCGCATGGTGCCCGTCAGCGAGATCGCCGACCCGAAGAACGACTACAACCTCAACCTCCCGCGCTACATCGACAGCACCGAGCCGGAGGATTTGCAGGACATCGACGCCCACCTGCGCGGCGGCATCCCCGAGCGCGATCTCGATGCCTTCGGCGCTTACTGGAAAATCATGCCCGGTCTGCGTGCCGCTTTGTTAGGAAAAGCCGATCGCCCCGGCTACGCTGCGCTGAAGCTCCCCATCGCCGAGGTGAAGCCCGCCATTTTCAGCAACCCCGAGTTTACCGCCTTCACCACCAAGGCCAAAAAGCTGTTCACGCAATGGCAGACGGCTTCCGTCCCGCTGATGAAAGGCCTCGCCAAGGACGGCCATCCCAAGCCGCTCATCGAAACCATCGCCGAGGACCTACTCGCCACCTTCAAGACCGCGCCGCTGCTCGACGCCTACGATGTCTATCAGCACCTCATGGACTACTGGGCCGAGACCATGCAGGACGATTGCTACCTCATCGCCGATGGCGGGTGGAAGGCGGGCGCGCAGCCCCGCGAAATCTGTCAGGTCAAAAACAAGGAAGGCAAACTCGTCTGGCCCGAAAAGGAAGACTTCAAGAAGGGCAAGCGCCGCTTCAAGTCCGACCTTGTCCCCGCCGCCCTGCTCATCGCCCGCTACTTCGCCGCCGAGCGCGATGCCATCGCCGCGTTCGAAGCCGAACTCGCCGGCCTCGAGCAGCAGCTCGATGAAAAGCGCGAAGAGCAAAGCGGCGAGGAAGGGCTGCTTGCGGAAGTCATCGAAGGCGAGGGCGAGAAGCAGAAAATCACCGCCAAAGCGGTGAAGGCCCGCCTCAAGGAAATCGGCCGCGACCCGGACTACGCCGAGGAACGCCAGGCCCTCGAAGACTACGCCAAGTTGCTCGACCAGCAGGCGGACGCCAAGGCCCGGCTCAAAGCCGCGCAGGAAGACCTCGAAGTCAGGCTCGACGCCAAATACCCCACGCTCACCGAGGACGAAATCAAGACGCTCGTGGTGGATGACAAATGGCTGGCCACGATTGCCGCCGCCGTGCAGGGCGAACTGGACCGCGTCTCCCAGACCCTCACTGGTCGCATCCGCCAGCTCGCCGAACGCTACGCCACCCCGCTGCCGCAGCTCACGGATGAAGTGGCCGCGCTGGCCGCGAAAGTGGATGTTCACTTAAAGAAAATGGGAGCCAAGCTATGAACTCACCGATGAATTTCGAGCAACTCGTCACCCTTTGCCAGCAGGCGCATGAGGAAGTCCAGAAACGAGCCGCCCGGGCCGTGGACCTCTCCCTCGTTGTGAGGAATTGGCTTTTTGGCTGTTACGTTGTCGAGTTTGAGCAAAATGGGGCGGATCGGGCAACTTATGGCTCAGGCCTCATGGATGCACTGACGGCACGGCTGAAGCCGCTGGGGATCAAGGGTGTCTCTGCCACCCGCCTCCGCCTCTATCGGAGTTTCTACCGTGAGTATCAGCAAATTGGTCAGAAAGCGTCTGACCAATTGACCTCACGGGGCGAGCCTGCCCCAATTCAACCGACACTGTCGGTTGAATCCTCATCGGCAATTCGCCCGACAGCGACGGACGAATTGAATCTTGCCGCCAAATTGCAGACTCTCTCCCGCCACTTCACCCTCGGCTGGTCCCACTACGTCGAGCTTCTCACTCTGGACGATCCCGCCGAGCGCAGCTTCTACGAGATCGAAGCCGCCGCCAGCCAGTGGAGCGTGCGCGAACTCCAGCGCCAGATCGCCAGCAGTCTCTACCAGCGCCTCGCGCTCAGCCGGGACAAAGACGAAGTCCGTCGGCTCGCCAGCGTGGGGCAGGTCGTGGAAAAAGCCGCCGATCTCATCTCAGCACCAACGGTGCGGTCCAAGCAAGCCCAGGGCATCGCCCTGGTTTACAATCCCAAAACCATCCAAGCCCTGAAGGGGCGGCCCACTCCATGCCTCAATCGCTCGCCCGTCTGCACATCCATCTCATCTTCAGCACCAAGAATCGTGAGCGACTCATCTCCGACGACGTCCGCGATTCTCTTCATGCCTACATGGCAACCGTCCTGCAAAACATGGGCTGCCACCCGGTGCTCATCAATTCTGTCGAAGACCATGTTCACATCCTGTTCGATCTTGCACGCACGGTCACCGTCAGTTCCACAGTTGAGGAGGTTAAGAAATCCTCGTCAAAATGGATTAAAACCCAAGGCGCACCGTTTGCCGTTTTCGCATGGCAGGCAGGATATGGGGCGTTTGCCGTATCCGAATCCAACGTTGCAGCCGTGCGTGATTACGTCGCCGGACAACGGGAGCATCACCGGAAGAAGACATTCCAGGACGAATACAGAGCCTTCTTGGTGCGACACGGAGTTGATTTCGATGAACGATATGTCTGGGATTAGTAATTCACCTTGGACCGCCCCTTCAGGGCTGAATTCGTTTTTGTCATGCCTACCCAGGGCGTTGCCTTGGGCTGGCATGGGCTGCCCCTTTGGGGCGGAAGAACACCACGCCGCCAAAGTGGACGGTCATCGCCAAAAAGTGGGGAGCCAAGCCATGAACACGATTTCCCCAGCACCAACGGTGCGACCCATCGTAGCCCAGGGCAACGCCCTGGGTTTCGGCACCACCATGCATCAAGCCCTGAAGGGGCGGCCTAACGGCGGAGCGTGGCGAACCGGATGCGCCACGGGTTGGGCCGCCCCTTCAGGGCTGAATTCGTTTTTGTCATGCCTACCCAGGGCGTTGCCCTGGGCTGGTATGGGCTGCCCCTTTGGGGCGGAAGAACCCAGCGCCAACCGCGTGTATAAACACCTCCAAAAGATGGGAGCCGTATGGAAGTGAAACCCGGCTACCAACAGACCGATGTCGGCGTCATCCCGGAGGAGTGGGAGACAAGGCCGTGCTCGGAAGTGAGCGAACGAATCATGGTCGGAATCGTCATTCGTCCGACACAGTATTATGTAACCAATGGCGTTCCCGCGTTTCGCTCGGCGAATATCCGCGAGGACGGGATAACCGACTTGGACCTTGTCTTCATCAGCGAAGAATCCAATGCAGTCTTGGCGAAAAGCCAGACGCAGTCCGGTGACGTTCTCACGGTGCGAACTGGCTATCCGGGAACGAGTGCTGTCGTTCACAGTCGCCATGAAGGCTGCAACTGCATTGATATTCTCATCACTCGGCCATCCAAAAAGCTGGATTCTGAATGGTTGGCTATTTGGATCAACTCACCGTTCGGCAAAGAGCAGGTTCTGCGTAATCAAGGCGGGCTTGCTCAAAAGCATTTCAATGTCGGCGACATGCGGAATCTCGTTGTCGCTCTTCCACCCCTCCCCGAACAACGCGCCATCGCTGAGGCGTTGAGCGATGTGGATGGGCTGCTGGGCGGGCTGGACCGGCTCATCGCCAAGAAGCGCGACCTCAAACAGGCCGCCATGCAGCAACTCCTCACCGGCCAAACCCGCCTCCCCGGCTTCCACGGCGAGTGGGACAAAGTCGAACTCGGCTCATTGTTCAGCTTCAAGAACGGGCTCAATAAAGGTAAGGAGTTCTTTGGCCACGGAACGCCAATCGTGAACTACATGGATGTCTTCGGGAATGCCGGGATTCTATGTTCCAAGCTGGAAGGACGCGTTTCGCTGACGAAACAGGAGATCAAAAACTTCGACGTTAGGAAAGGCGACGTCCTTTTCACACGCACATCGGAGACGCCAGAGGAGATAGGAATGGCCTCGGTGATTCTCGATGAACCGTACGAGACGGTCTTTAGCGGCTTTGTTCTGCGGGGACGCCCCAAGAACGACATTCTCTGTGATGACTTCAAAGCATACTGCTTCAGAGCACCCCTTGTGCGGAACCAAATCATTTCCAAGGCAAGTTACACCACCCGTGCTTTGACCAATGGCCGGATTCTCTCTGCGGTGACACTTTCTGTTCCCACGAAAGCCGAACAAACCGCCATCGCCGAGGTGCTGACGGAGATGGACGGGGAGCTTGCGGCGTTGGAGCAGCGGCGGGAGAAGACCCGCGCCCTGAAGCAGGCCATGATGCAGGAACTCCTCACCGGGAGAACGCGGTTGGTTGTGGGTTGTGGTTTGGCGGACGGTATTCAGAATGGAAAGTCATGAGCATGAAGGTCTTCATCAGCAGCGTGCAGAAGGAGTTTGCCGATGAGCGGGCTGCCTTGCGCGACTATCTGCGTGGTGATGCCCTGATGCGCCGGTTTTTCGAGCCGTTCCTGTTTGAGGATGCTCCCGCTGCCGACCGTCGCGCGGACGAGGTCTATCTGGATAGGTTGGAAGGCTGCGATATCTACCTCGGCCTTTTCGGCAGCGACTACGGTTTTGAGGATGGCGAGGGGAAATCCCCCACGCAGCGTGAGTTTGATCTGGCGACCACGAGGCACAAGCTGCGGCTGATCTTCGTCAAAGGCGGCGATGACAAGTCCAAGCACCCAAAGATGCAGGCGTTGATCCGTCAGGCTGGCAGCGAGCTGATCCGCCGCCGGTTCACGACGGCGGTGGAGCTGGTGGTGGCGGTGTATGCGGCGCTGGTGCAGGTGCTGGAGGACCGGGAGCTGCTCCGCACCGGGCCGTTTGATGCCGCACCGTGCCCCAAGGCCAAACTCGCGGACTTGGACGCCGAAAGCATGGCCCGCTTCATCCGGGAAGCCCGGCGGGCGCGCGGTTTCCCCCTGAATGAAGGCGCAACTCCGGAGGAGTTGCTGACGCATTTGAATCTGTGGAACGAGGGCCGCCCGACGAATGCCGCCATGCTGTTGTTTGGCCAGCAGCCACAGCGTTTTCTCATCGCGTCGGAAGTGAAGTGCGCCCATTTCCACGGCACGGAGGTGGCCAAGCCGATCCCGTCGTATCAGGTCTATAAGGGCTCGGTGTTCGCGCTGGTGGATCAGGCGGTGGATTTCGTGCTTTCTAAAATCAACCTCGCCGTCGGCACACGCGCCGTGAGCACTCAGGTTCCGGTCAGCTATGAGTTGCCGCCTGGTGCCGTGCGCGAAGCCATCGTCAACGCTGTCGCCCACCGCGACTACACGAGCACCGGTAGCGTGCAGGTGATGCTCTTTGCCGACCGGTTGGAAGTGTGGAATCCAGGCACCCTTTCGCCCTCGCTCACGCTCCAGCAATTGCGCGAGCCGCATGGCTCCTTTCCCGCGAACCCATTGCTCGCCGAGTCGCTATATCTCGCCAAATACATCGAGCGCATGGGCACAGGCACCCGCGATATGATCCGCCTCTGCCGGGAAGTCGGCCTGCGTGAGCCGCAATACGCCGTTCGGGACGGCTTCGTCCAAACCCTTTGGCGGCCCACCCCACCAGTCACAGGTGAAGTCACAGGTGAAGTCACAGGTGAAGTCACAGGTGAAGTCACCAAACTGCTGCGAGTTTGCCGGGGAGCCATGACGCGCAAAGAGTTGCGGGAATCGTTGCTACTCCGTGGCGACGATAATTTCCGCCAGCTCTATTTGGTGCCGGCGCTGGAAGCCGGATGGATCGAAATGACCATTCCCGGAAAACCGAACAGTCGGCTACAGAAATACCGGCTGACGGAGAAGGGCAAAACTGCTTTGGCTGCGAGCCGTGCCGGTGATCTTCCCACCTGAGACTTCCCCCACCTTTATTCATGCCTGAACAACCCCGCTCCGAACGCAAGACGCAGAACCGCGTGATCCAGCTCTTCACCGGGCCGGGTGGGCTGGGTTACGACTATTTTGGCGAGTGGAACAAGCGGGAGAACAACCGCTGCATTGAAGTGGAGCTGCTTCGAGCGAATTTGATCAAGCGTGGTTACTCCCACGCGCATGTTTCGGCGGCGCTGCAAAAGCTGACCGCTGCTGCGGACGCCAAGGGTATCACCCTCTACCAGGCGAACCTGCGCACTTACCAACTGCTGCGCTACGGCGTCTCGGTGCAGATCGCCGCCGGAAAGCCGAACGAACAGGTGCATCTGGTGGACTGGGAGAAGCCGGAGAACAACGACTTCGCCATCGCTGAAGAAGTGACGCTCAAGGGCGGCTACGAGCGGCGGCCTGATCTGGTGATCTACCTCAACGGCATCGCCGTCGGTGTCATGGAACTGAAGCGCAGCTCGGTGGAGATCGGGGATGGCGTGCGCCAGCTCATCACCAATCAGGAGGAGATTTTCAACAAGGGTTTCTTTGCCACGGTGCAGTTGGTCTTTGCAGGTAGTGATTCTCAAGGCCTGCGCTACGGCACGGTGACGACGAAGGAAGAGTTCTTCGTGGAGTGGAAAGCAGCAAACACGGCTGAACTCACCGCCGGAGTCTTGCTGGACCGTCCGCTCGCCGAGATGTGTGAAAAGTCCCGGCTGCTCGACTTGATCCGCAACTTCATCATCTTCGACAACGGCATCAAGAAGGTGCCTCGCCATCACCAATTTACCGGGGTGAAGGCGGCGCAGGAACGGGTGCGCAAACGCGAGGGCGGAGTCATCTGGCACACGCAAGGGAGCGGCAAGAGCATCCTCATGGTGCTGCTGGCGAAGTGGCTGCTAGAGCATGATCCCGAAGCCCGCATCCTGATCATCACCGACCGCGACGAGCTGGACAAGCAGATCGAGGGCGTGATGAAGAACGCCGGAGTCATCGGCGAGAACTCGCCCTCGCCCCGCATCCTGAACCGGGCGGAGTTCATCGCCAAGCTCGGTGCCGCCGCTCCCCGGCTGCTCTGCGCCCTGCTGCACAAGTTTGATTCCACTGACCTTGCAGGCGAGCCACCACCCGTGCATGGCCGCTTCTACGTCTTCGTGGACGAATGCCACCGCACCCAGGGCGGCGACATGAACAAGCAGATGAAGCGCTGGCTAGCAGACGCGATCTTCATCGGCTTCACCGGCACGCCGCTGCTCAAGAAGGACGCGGCGAAGCTGCGGACGCAGGACATTTTCGGCACCTACATCCACACCTACAAGTTCCATGAGGCCGTGGCAGACAAGGTGGTGCTCGATTTGA
>JANMLQ010000092.1:0-7582 GCA_031372635.1 Akkermansiaceae bacterium
ACCACAATCCTCAACCACAATCCTCAACCACAATCCTCAACCACAATCCTCAACCACAATCCTCAACCACAATCCTCAACCACAATCCTCAACCACAATCCTCAACCACAATCCTCAACCACAATCGTTGGAACCATGACAGAGGGACAGGCCATTAATCAGATCGCTGCTCTTTTTCCGATCCGCCTAAACCAACGAGGCATGGTCACTATGGGCCGCGATTGAAAGATCAGTGGCGCTGGATGCGTCCCTTGCGGTCGTCTGGCGTCCTCGCCGGACGGAAAATCACACTCTGATGAAATCACCGGCTCCTATTTTCCACGCGTTGCTGATCGGCAGCCTGTTCTCCCTCACCGCACCCGCCCATGCAGCGCCACCCACAGAACCGGCTGGCATACAGCCATCTACGAATCTGCCAAGGAAGACGGCGGCTCTGGTCGGTTCGCGGTCCACGCTGCTGGTGGCACTGCCTGACGGACCGGCTTGGCAGGACATGGCGTTTCTGGCCGCCATCCCTGCCATGACGGTCATCAACCTCGGCGCTCCCTCACTCGTCGCGCTCGAGGCGGCGGGCGCGCTCACCCCGGAGGTCAAGGACTACCTTCGCCGTTATCGTCCCGACAAGGTGGCCGTGCTCGGCCCTGCGGCGGACAATCTGGAGATCGCGGGGCGCACCTGCGCCGTGCTCAAAGCCGGTTCCGCCGAGGAGGCCGCCTGCGCCTTGAGTGCTTGGTGTTGGCAAACCGCCGCGACGGCAGTGATTTGTCAGGCGGGCGATTACGAAGCCGCGCTAGTCGCCGCGCCGCTGGCCGCACGCTTGCGGATGCCACTTTTTTTTACCGGTGAGACCGGCCTTTCACCGGCGGCCACTGCGGAACTGCGGCGACTCAAAACGCGGGACTTGATCGTGGTGGGAAATCCCGCCGGAAGCCTGCCGTCGCTGCAGCAGGTGAGTACTAAGGTCACTGCGCTCACCACCGCGCACGACGTCGTGGCGTGGACCCGCAAACGCGGCCTGAAAGTGACCTATCTCGCCGCCCTCAACCCGCTGGACCGGGAGCAAACCGTCATCAAAAAACTCTCCCTGGCCGGAGCTCTCTTGGCCGCCGGGCGCGACGGCTTGGTCGTGCCGCTGACCTACAAAGTCCGCTGGAAACTGCCGTTCAACGGCGTGGCGATGCAGGGCAAGCTGCCGCTAGAGTTGCCAAGTGCGGCAGTCCCCCCCCTCGCTGGACGCATTTCCATCGGCGCACGGCAACACACCTTCATTCTAACCGGAGAACCCATGCCTCGTCAGCAGCAACTTTTCATCGACCGGGATGATGACGGCAAATTCAACGGCACCGGCGAAGGCCCATTCGCCACCGGAGCCACGGTGGAACTGGACGGCCAACGCCTTGCCATCACCCTCGGCACCGACAACGGCCCCGGCAAGGCGGATCTACGCCTCACCTGGCCCACCGCCGAGCAACTAGCCGGGGATCTGCGCCGCTACTACGACGCACTGGGTGCGCCACCCGAGCATCTTTGTCTGGTGGGCTTTCCCGATGCGATCCCGCAGGCGATCATGGCCTCGAACGGCGTCGTCGAAGAACTAACCTCCGACCTGCCCTTCACCAATTCGGACGCTGATCCGTTCGCCGAAATCTGCGTCGCACGCGTCATCGGCGAAAACGCCTCGTTCGCCACGCTGTTTGCCAGTCGCGTGCTGACCTACACCTCGCTGCTAGACCCGGACTGGCAGGACCGCGCCTGTCAGGCATCGTGGGAAAACACCGCCCAAGAGCGGTTTGAGAACGTCGGCTTCGATGCCAGCGCCCGCCACACCAAGGCCGACCTCAAATGGCTCGTTGCTCCGGCAGATGGCCAACCGGGCAAGCAAGCGATGACCTTTGAACAAGACTCGCCGCTCGCCCATTGTGCCGCGCTCACCCATGAAAATCATTCCTGGTGGCACGAACTCGGTGAAACCTTCGACTGGAATGCCGAGGTGCTGTTAGCACCCGCAGTCGTGGAGTCGGGCGGCTGCATCACCACCGCGCTGGATCGCGAAGCCGACTACCATTCCGTGGTCGCACGCCTGCTGCGCAAGGGCGCGGTCTCCTTCACCGGGAATTCAAGGGAGGGAATTGCCCAGTGCGAACTCCAACGGCAGGACTTCTGGAACGGCGTCCTCTCCGGCCAAACCATCGGCCAGGCGCATCGGCACTCGATGAACAGCGCCCAAGTGACCATTTCCGACCTGAAAGAAAATGCCGACGGCGCTTATCGCTATCAGCTACAGATTCGCACGCTCTTTGGTGATCCCGCCTTCACCATGCACCTGCCCAGCCGGCCGCGATCGGTGCCCGCCCGTTGCATCGTAGCCAACGACACGCTGACCGTCCACGCCCCGGAGAAGTGGTGGCCGGTCAAGATGCATGTGCCGGAGGATTGGAAAAACTGGTCCGGTAAGGATCTCTATGTGCTACGCAGTGCCGGAACCTACGTCCGCCGCTCCTGGTGTGCCGAACAACGTGACCGCGAGGAGTTATACATGACCGCAGAATTCACCACCCGCCGCCACGTCACGAAAATCCAACAGCTTCAACCAACGCCCGCGCCGCTCGGCTGGAACGGAGCCTATTACACCGACGAACACGCCGACGGATCGCGCACCTACCGGTGGTCCGTGCGCATGGCTGACTTTGATCAGACAACGGGAAAAACGACCCAGAAAGTTGATTCCATCGACTACAAAATCAGCTACTGAACTCCGCTCTCACCCGCCGGAGGCCAGCAGGAATTTCAACAAGGCTGCTCTATCGGCAACAATCAGATGAGACACGTGGTCGGCGTTGGGCAGTGGGAGTTTCGATGATGTTAGTCAAAGTCCAGCGGCGCTCCTTGGTTACAATGCTGCCAGCTATGAGTTCGTCTCGCTGCCCGTCAAGCAGTGGGGCGAACCATTCATCCTGAACTCCGAAGTTGATTCGAGAATACCTGCCGTAAAACCACTGAGAACCACGGTTGCACAGTTTTGGTTTTAGGTTTCTGCACAACGTCCAATTCATCTACGGCGGAGATGGAAGCCCGAATTCAAACTGGAGCGTTACCCGCCGTTGGATGGAGCGTGTTAACCGTGTCGATATTCGGGAGGTGCGGCTTCAACAGAATGGCTATCTCGCTTGGTTGGTAGCTTCTTTGGCAGCGGATTCGCAAGAGTGGTAAGCTTGCCGCTTCTGCGGCTTGCTCAACGAATGCGTCTCTCTCAACTCGGCTATTGTTGTTGTGTGATTTGTCGTCTAACTCGATCAAAAGAAGAATCGCGGAGTCCGATGCACGGCAGATGACAAAATCGAAATGCTTACTCTGGATTCGGTTGAAAGTTTGCTGCCAAGTGCTGCGATTCATTCCCTTGGTAACTTGCATGACGTCAGCGGCGCGCACCTTACCAAAAACCCGGTAATCTGAAGTAATTAAATGATCGAGCACACCAAGAAATGACCGCTCGGCTGGTGTAAATAAGTGCGAAATCGCCTCATAAGGAAAGCTTGCGCCGCCAGTCTTCTTGCCCGCCAGAAGTGCTTTGAGAATACCCATAATGATCGCAATCAAGACCAAAAGGCCGATTGTAGGTAGGAGTGGCTCAAGTATTTTTGGCATGTGTGTTTCTCTTTCTAACAGTGATTTAGTTCAACGACCAGAGGCTAGCAACCGAGTTAGCTCCGGCAAGGATGAAGAAGTCGTTTTTCAGAAGTCTGTGAAAGAAGTCCGGAATGGAGTGGCGACAGATATCGAGCTATGGGTTGGCTGACTTTTTGGAACATGGAGCGGCGAAACGTGTTCGCCGTCGCCCATGGAAAGCCAATGTTCGGGGGCGTCGGCGCATCTCATTGCCAACTCATGGACATCGGCGGATCGGAGTCCGCCGCGCCTTGGCCCTTAACTTGGCGCGCATGAGGATAGCATGGGCCTTTGGACCGGGTTTCTAGCAGCCATTCAAATAGAGGGGAACCTGTCTCCAAGCGGAAAGAAGGGATGGAATGATCTGGCGCTTGCAAAGCGCCGCCATGTTCAGCGCTGGATGAGGAAGATGCGGTTCTCGGTGTAGGTGATGACGGCATCGAGCTCGCGCATGAAGTCGGCTCCGAAGAGGCCGACGTAGCCCATGTTTGCGTCATCGTCGCCACGGGTCATGTCGGTGGCGAGGGTCTTGCGGTTTGTTAGAATGGCATCGCCCATGGTGAGTTTGGGGATGATGGTGACGGCGGCGGGGGCCTTGCCACCGATGCCCCAGACTTCCTGATCCATGGGGCCGACTTGGCAGCCGTTGGTCTTGGCGGCCTCGATGTGGAGCAGGCTGCTGTCTGCACCGGTGTCGATCATGTAGGTGACTTTGTTTTCGTTGAGCGTGCCATCGACGAAGATGTGGTTGCCACGACGCTCGAACTGGAAGGACTGGTATTTGCGCAGCATGAGGAGTTCGTTGATGGTGAGGGCTTGGCAATGCTGGAGGAAGAGGGCACCTTCCTCGCTCCATGCCTTGAGGTAGTTCTCGTCCTCGGTGGCGAAGTTGGCGATGGGGTATTGCTGGTTCTTGCCGCCAACGAGCTGGAGGGTGGCGACGGTGGCGGTTTTTGAGATGACTTTGCCGCGCAGGGTTTTGCCGTCCTTGGTCTTGAAGAGGCGGAAGTCCATGGAGGCTGCGCCATCTTCGGCGGCGTTCTGATCGGATTTATCGGGACGGAGGAAGATGCGGCGTTCGGGATAGGAAATGACGGCGTCGAGCTTGCTCATGAACTCGGCACCGAGGATGCCGTCCTCTCGGGATTTGGTTCCCTTGGGTTTGTCCTTGAGTAGATCGGTGGCGAGGATGCGGCGGTCTTTGAAGATGGCTTCACCGAGTTGGATGGTGGGCACGGGCGTCCAGCCGGCAGGGGCTTGGCCGGCAACGCCGTAGATGATCTCGTCCATGGGTCCGACTTCGAGGCCGACGGAGGTGGCGTAGGGTGAATGGAGCAGGCTGGTGCCCGCGCCGGTGTCGATGAGCAGTTTGGCGGGCTTGCCGTTGATTTTGCCGTCGATGAAAATGGAGTTGTTTTCAAAGCGGAAGGTGAAGGATTCGTAGCCGCGGAGTTCGAGGCATTGGCGGATGGTGAGGCCGCGGCATTTCTGGAGGAAGACGGCCTTTTCCTTATTCCAGGATTTCACGTAGTCCACGTCCGGCGCGGAGAGTTTGTCGAGCTGGACGTTGGCGCGCTGGCCGTTGCGCAGGAGAAGGACCGCTTCGGTGTCGGTCTTGTCGATGAGCACGGCTTGGATGACTTTGCCAGTGGTGCCTTTGAAGTCGCGGTATTCCTGCTCGGCAGGTTTTTGCGCGAAGGCGGAAGATGCGAAGAGGCCGAGAACGAGTGAGGAGAGGAGGAATGGTTTCATAAAAGGGTGATGGGAAAGAAGAGCAAGAGAACCACGGATGGAAGCTGATAAACACTGATGTTTAAAACCGAAAACAACACATCGAACCACAGATTTCACAGAGAGCACAGATTTTGAAGAGGTTCTGAAAACAAATTTAGCTCGGAAAGATGCCGTTCATGGGACTGAAAAAATCTGCGTAATCTGTGTAATCTGTGGTTAAAAGGATTCGGAGTAATACCTGAATTTCGGATTTAGGGTTAGAGGAAGATATGCAAGCTGAAGCTTGGACTCCGGGCTTATTTGAAGTCGCCTTCCTTGATGAACTTGATCCAGTCCTCCTCGAAGGCGGCGACGCTGTCGAAGCCGAAAATTTTCGCGATTTCCTCGGGCGATGGGATTTGGTTTGAGGACTCGATGCGGCGGATCATTTTGGCGAAGGCGGCGAGACGCTTGGAATCGCTCTGCATGTAATAAGCGAAGGAGTAGATGACGACGAGTTTCTCGGGATCAAGACCTTCGGGTTTCCATGAGAGCATGGGGGCAAGCTCGATCTTGACCTTTCCAGAGCGGACGAGCGATCGCAGTGTGCGCGCCCACGAGGTGCCGTCTTTGAAGCCGCTCTTGGAGTCGATGTCGCCACCATCGGTGCCGGTGGCGGTGAGCAGGTTGGTTTCGGTTTTCCCGGCGAGGCTGATTTCCTTGAAGAAGGCGTGGCCGGTGGTGATGGCGAAGTAGCCCTCGGCCCCGAAGGAGGAAACGCCGCCCATTTGTTTCTGGAGGAGCTTGCCAGCGATGCCGTGGGTCGGGAAGGGGCTGAGCGATTTGCGGTAGGTGCTGGTTTCCTTGGCGTTGAAGATCAGGGCGCGGTCCTGGATGTTGAACTCGGTGCAAAGCTCCTCGGGGATGGAGATCGTGGATGAGCCGGACTTGTCCCAGGTGTTGGAGACTTGGTTGGCGGCGTCGTTCTGGTTCTCCTTTCTGAGATACGCGACATACCACTTGCCGAGTTCTTCGTAGTAGCCGCTGTCCTCGACGATGAGGATGGGCATGCGCTTGTCCGCCCAGTCCTGACGGAAATTCATGTGCTGGAAGGCCATGCCGTGCCACATGCGCTCGGCGGTCTCCGCAACGGCCTGCGGGCGGATGCTTCCTGCGGTGGCGATGAGGAAATGCGGGGTTTCCAGGAGTTCCATGCCCTCGGATGGGCCATCGGGAAAGACGAGCTTCTTATCGAGGCGCTTGAAGGTGGAGGAGTCGATGCGCACGTCTTTCTCAACGAGGCCGGGTTTGCCGCCGGTGATGATGGTTTCCGCAGCGCCGGCGACTTCGACGAGGTGCTGGCGGTCGCCGAGGCTGAGGTCGTCGATTTTGAGGGTGATGGACTTGGAGTCCTTGTTGATGAGGGTGACGGAGTCGCCGGTAATGCCGCCGAGCTGCGCTTCAAGGGTGCCGCCCTTGCGTGACATCCAGGTTCTCGTTTCAGCGGCATGGAGGGGGCCGACACACAGATTCAACAACAAGGCGGAGGCTAGGATGCGTTTCATAACGAATCGGAACCCTAGCGAGGACACCGGGGCGGGCAATCTCTATTTCCACAGGCGGATGGCCCGGAATCCCTTGTAAACATTGGATTTTAGGGCGGCGAAAACGGCCAATGTCACAATTTCGTCACCCGGCGGAATGGGCAATGTGACGCTTTGTGACAAATCCGTCACACAATCCCCCTTCAAGGGTTCCGCCCCGCGCGGATAAACCATGCGCCGTGCCCGTCGCACATCAAACCAACAACAAGCAATCCATGAAATCCATCCACCGCGCCATGCTCGCCACCAGCCTTCTTGGCTGCATTCCTGCTCAAGCTGGCACCACCGAAACCGCTGCCGCAGAAGCGGCTCCATCCAGCACCGCCACCGGCCTTTTGCTCGGCAAACTGACCGGCGACACCGGCTGGGACCGCGCTTGGTCCGCATTCGTGCTCTACAAGGATGAAAACAACCCGATCCTTCAGGAATTCGCGCTGCAAGGCCGCTACCAAGCGCAGTGGGCCGCCGGTGAATCCAGCACCGAGGATTTCGAGCAGTCCGGCAAGGGCGAGTTCATCGGCAGTGAGATCGAGAACCGCCGCGCCCGCCTCGGTTTCAAATCGAAGTGGTTCCAAAACTGGAAACTCGAAGGCCAGATC
>JANMLQ010000301.1:0-4358 GCA_031372635.1 Akkermansiaceae bacterium
AGACCCATGGCGGGAAGCTGGCCCATGACTGCGGTTGACGACTTGACAAAGCGGGTCATGTCGGACTTGAACCCACCTTTGACCGGATCGGTGAAAAGCCCGAAGGATCGATCGGTTCCGCTATCCCCGAGGTTTCCGTTGCCCGGTTTTCCTCCGGCGAGGTAAGCGCCTTGAACCGATGTGACTTTGCTGCGGTCGGTCGTGGCGGCGAAAAAGTCGATCGGCAATTTCCCCCCGGCAATTTGCGAGGTGTCAATGCGCGGGGCGGCGCTCAGTCCGACTTCGGCCGCATCTGCTGCGTTCACGCCGCTGGCGAGGCTCGCTTGCTGGGAAAGGTCTTGAGTCCACCAGGCAATGCCACCGGTCGTCCCAACCTTCACTTCAGGTGCCTCCACCCGCTCGGTTGTCGACCAGGGGCCAAGGTCAACCCGGCTGGTGCCAGCCGCACCCGGGCTGACCAAGGGCGCGATGAACCAATCCGACTTCCAAGTGGTGGATAGCGCCCGGGCATCGACCAGATAGTTTTTCTTGCCACTCGTGGTCGGCGCAATCGGGGGCACCAGCCCCGTGCCGTTCACTGCGCCCGGCGTCCATACCCCAGTCCAAGCGGCCGGGTGCACGGCGGAGGCTAGGTTGGCCGGCCCAGTGATCCGCTGATCTTGGCCTGCTGTGAGCTGGAGTTGGCCAATCGCCATCTGGAGCGCCACCATCGCATTGCTCCGCGCCAACGCCCGCGCGTCGCCTTGGCTAGATGTCCTAAGTGAAACTGCGCTGAGCTGGAGGAGGCCGACCGCGATGACGGTGAGTAATATCATCAACGAGAGGGTGACAACCAAGGCAAAGCCACGCTCACGGCGTGAAAAACGTGGGATATTCAAAGGTTTCATGGGGTTTTAAGATGTCGGTTTAGAAAGCACCTTGGATCACTCACTTCAGGCATTTTTTTGCAGGGGTCTCCAAGCTTCGGAGTTTTCTTGCTGCAAAATTAAATACTAGTGGTCACTGGCTACCACAAGCACAATGTAATTACATGGCGCTTGTAAATTGGAAGCGAAGGCGCTTTTTGAATATCTGGTGCCCGTCGCCGTTGCGGGCGGTCCGCCGGGTAAAGATGCGCCCGGCGGGCTGGAAGAGAAGCATTTGCGGAAATTGCAGGAAGTAGAAGGCGAAAACTTTCCTGCCGGAAGCCTCCAGCACCTTTATGCAAAAGCCGAAAACGCAGAGGAAACCAAGCTCGCCCGCAAACTCCGCATCCCCACGCCTAACGAAGTATGAAGCCATGGGACATCTACACCTACGATTTTGGCGCATTACAAAGGGACAGGCCTTTAATCACACAATCTGGTGCGCGCCCTGATGAGCCACGGCAAGTCGCCCGAGGCGGAATCAGCAAGCTTCAAGGGCACCATCGACAGGCTCAACCACTGGCTGCCCATCGTGCTGAGCGCCGCCACAGCGAAACTCCGCAAGCAGCTTGTCACGGACCTGATCGAACTAGTCGCCGAAGATCAGGTTCCCAGCAGACCCTTCCGACGAGAGCCCAGAGCCGTGAAACGAAGACCAAAGCCGCACCAGCTTTTAAATGTTCCTAGGCATCAAATGATCGAGATCAGCCACCGCTCCCGCTACAAAAAACCCGCAACCAAAATCATCCCAAATGACCCTTAAGTTTGCGCAATTCTTTCCTGACCCTATTTATCTGACCCTATTTAGTGGACGTCATGATCGAGGGTAACGAGATCAGATATTGAAATGTTACATAGGCCAAAGCCATTTATTCGTTCGAGTTTTTTGGGGTCAATGATTCGATCGCTTCTACCATTTTAAGTCCAGCAGCGGTGGCTAAGTTAATTTTCCTGAGCTCTGCATCGATCTGCTCAAGGGATCGGGCATCTTTTTTCGGGCCATCCGAAGTCAGTTTGATTCCTAAAACATCCAGAGAATCGGGGATCGCTTTTCCCTTTAAATTCGCTGCCTGTTCACTGCGAAATTTTTCAAAAACGGCGATTTGGTTTGGGTCAAGAATCGAGGGCAGCACGCTGCGGTAAAACGGATGTTCGATAGTGTCTTCTTGGGGTTCTAACCCTTCCATGGCAAGCACCAGTTCTTTTTTGCCATCGAGCACCGCTTGATAGTCTGCGACACTCATCTTCCCAAGATTCGCAGCATCACTGGCCAGCACCAGTTCCATCACATCCGTGCGGTTTTTGGTGAAACGGGATTGCAATGCCGTGATCGCATCTTGCTCCGTCGCCTTCCGTTTGACTTGTGCTGCTTCTACCTGCGCCTTTTGCTCCGGTGTGAGACTGAGTCCAGGAATGCTGGAAAGTGGATCACTCGCGCTGTCCTTATCTACCTCATCTGACTGGCTCTCTCGAGCGGCGATAAATGTGTTCATTTTGTGCATGTTGACCACAAACTTAATCCATTGATCCGTGGCGCTTTTCGCTAGTCGGATTTGTGAGGTTCCGAATTTCTCGTCAAGTTCTTGAGAGTCACTGACCGGACGCGGGCGGCGATTGGAAGAGTTCGCTACAATTTCTTCGGAAATGGTAGTGACCGGATCTTTCGAAACGGATGAAACAGAACCGCTCGCTAAGTCCTTGGCTGCGGCAGATGCCGAAGGCCGGGCGGAGGAATAGACGGCGAAACCTCCGGCGGCTATTAGACATACGGAGGCAATGATGATGGCTTTGTTTTTCATGATGTAGAGAAGAGTAGTGAGTTTGATGAGGGTAAATCCACCGGCAGCGGCGCTGGCGATGGCGGTTTTAGAAACGAAAGCAACCGTCAGTGAGGCGGGTGCCGCTCTCGTAAAGTCTGCTCCAAGCATCAGTGCGAGGGCCGTGGCACTGGTCGTGACACCACGGCGGCGGAGAATGACGGCAAGTTTCTCAAGCACCCGCTGAAGATGCCGCTGCGCTGCGGACTCGGATTTTCCTAACCGATTCCCGATCTGCTGGAGAGTCAGGTCCGAGGCGAACCGCAAGAGGACGACATCGCGATCAGACGCAGGAAGGGCATCGAGTGCTTGATCCAGAAAGGGCGAAATTTCACGAAACCTGTCAGGCTCGGGATCAAAGTCAGCTTGGTGATCCATGTAGTTTTTCATTTTTCGCAAGCGCGTGGATTCGGTGCGGAAGGCGCTGAGGCTTTCCAGATGCGCGGCGCGGTGCAGCCAGCCGACGAGTAATACTTCCGGCTTCATCGAGCCCGCTTTACGAGCCAGTGAGGCGAAGACATTCTGCACCAGCTCCTCTGCCAGCGGCCGGCTGCCCGTGCGGCGCAGGCAGACGCCATAGACCAGATCCAGATGCCGCCGCACCAGTTCGGTGAAAGCGCGTTCATCTTTGGATTTAGCAAAGCGGCTGAGAAGGGTGTGATCGTCGTCCATTCATCTACCTTCTGCCGCACGGCGGGATAACTTGCGTTTTTTTTCGAGAAAAAATACCGCTGGGGAAATAGATGGCAGCGACCCGCTGAAAAAACTCCATTTTACGCGACATCACCCCGGAGCGTTTCCGTGGCATCATGACTGAGGGACGGGCCTTTCATGACTACGACGAGCGCGTTGAGTAGCAGTGAAATTTTCCGGAGCATGGTGGGCGTTCAATGGTTACCGCTTGTGAACCTAGGAATCTGGCTAATCAGAACAAGTAGAATGGAGCAGGGAAGACTCCGCCAGAAGTCTCGGGTTGCTGGGCAGCAGAATGCAGCCCCTCCTTGGCACTGCGGCGTATGATGAACCACACCCACCCTCCGATGTCATCAGTTCCCGCGCTTTTTCAGCTATGCGGCACTCACCGGGCTGCGGGGAGATTCAGGGGCTTGAGAGCGAATCCTAAAGGCTCGAGGGCGGCGGGGGGAGTGAGGGTCATTGTGGTGGGATCCCAGAGGAAAGGCTTGCCGGTGATCGGTTCGGGCGGTGGTTCCTGGCCGAGGGCGATGGCGAGGAGGGCTGCGTGCTGGGCGGAGACGGAGTTCTGCGTGCCCAGACCCTTGAGCCATGCACGGGAGCCGAAGCCGAAGATCTCTAGGAACTGGTTGCCTGCCGCGCTGAGGGCGGGATCGTAGTGGATGACAGCCTGCGATCCGTCGATCAGGTCGGCGGCGGGTGTTGTGGGGGATTGCCGGATGTATCTGCTCATCTGGGAGGTATAGGATTCGATCACCGCGCGCTGCTCGGCGGGTTCCAGTTTCGGAGTCCCCTCATTGAAAATGCCCATTTCCCCGGAGATCAGGGCGGGCAGGGCATACATACGCATGGAGAGATGCCACTCGCCCGTGAAAAGCTTTGGGACGGTGTCGTTGATGCTCTCGGGCAGTGGCATGGTCGCGCGCCATTGTTCGAGGGCTGT
>JANMLQ010000147.1:0-18157 GCA_031372635.1 Akkermansiaceae bacterium
CTGGTGGGAGGTCACAGGCAGGGTCATCTGGTTTTCCGACGCGTAGAGCATCGTCGCCACGCCGATTTGGCGGAGATTCGATGCGCATGTCCTTTCGTGGGCGCGTTGGATGAATGATCGGGAGATCGGAACTGAGATACCCGCGAGCGCCACGATGATCGTGAGCACGACGAGCACTTCGATCAGGGTGAATCCCCTGTCGGATGGTGTTGTTTTCAATGTGTGTGAGTGGGAATGAAGGGACCGGGACGCAAGGCGCGGCCAGTCTCCAATAGGGAACAATCGGATTTCATGAGACCATGCTTCGCACACCCGTTAGAGGGCAGCGTTATGGAAACATGGTGCTATCGCTGTCTTGCGGCTCAAGCCCACTCGGGCGGCGGCGAATCCGGCGCGTCCACTCCAATGCCTAGATCACCCGCAGTGCAGGCGATCATGGAAACGGAGATGTCTGCGCCGTGAATCACCGGCATTTTCAGCAACTCGCAGGCGATCATTTCCGCCCAGGCAAAGCGCAGGCGCTGCGTGGGAATTTGTTTATCCGCAGGATCGTCAGGTTGTTCCTGCTGGCGGATTTCAGCGGCTTTCTTGCAAAGATCGCAGGGATGGTTGCCATCGAAGGTCTCGATCACGCCGCGTTTCAAGCCGCGCTCCTGAGTATAGCTGACAAGCATTTGCACCCACGCCACTTCCTGTACCAGCATCGCCGGGCCCTGCATCAGCAGGACAAGGGCAATGGCGAGCAGTTTGCGCAGCATGGACACAAGCGCAAGAGTGTGGATGAAATGGCGGCCTGGCAATTCAAAGGTCTTTTTTGCGGAAAAGCAGCAGGCTGAGAGAAAGCGGAACGATCCAGTGCGCCGGTGAAGCGGACACCGATCATGCACTGGCATGATGAACATCAGGCTTCCAAGTTTCCTGAAAAAGAAAGGATTCCAAGAAGAGTCGGGCTGCCCTAGACTGCGGCAAGATTCATGCAAAATCCGGTTTCCATCGAAAAAACCACCGATCTGGAGCAGCGGATGGCTGCGCTAGGCATCACCGATGCGGACTTGTTAGAAAAATTCGTGCGCGGCTCCGGGGCTGGCGGACAAAAGATCAACAAGACCAACAACTGCGTTTTCCTCAAACACCTGCCCAGCGGCGTCTGCATCAAGTGCCAGATGGACCGCTCGCGCGAGATGAACCGCTTCCTCGCCCGCCGCGAACTCTGCGAACAACTCGAACACATCCGCGATGGCAAGGCCTCCGCCAAAACCCAAGCCATCGAGAAAATGCGCCGCCAGAAACGCCAGCGCTCGCGCCGCTCCAAACAACGCTCCACCGCCGACAAACGCATCCTCTCACAGAAAAAGTCACTGCGCCGAAGCCCTCCGCAGGATTGAGCAATGGCCGCGACATCCAGCAGCTCGCGCATTCCGAGCTTCATTCTTGTATCATCACCGAGGTTTTAAAATGAAGAACCCCCTGGGTCTATCAGCGACCGGCTCAGCAACAGCATGCACGATGGGCTGGTTGCTGGCGTCGATCCGGGTGAGGACTTCCCAGGTCAACAGGTTTTCGGAGAAGAGCACTTCATAACTCACATAAGGCAGCGCGGTGAACTGTATCTTGTGCGCCGACCCGGCGGGCTGCAGTTGGATTTCCGGATATGAGGAACTGACAATGAACTGCGGATCGCTCACGCCGTCGCCATCGCTGTCAGTGGATACGGGGTCCAGTCCGATGCTGGATTCCGTGCCATCGAGGAGACCGTCCATATCGCTGTCCGTCACCAGCAGGCCGGTGCCCGTGCTGATTTCCCCGGAGTCTGATAATCCATCGCTATCGCTGTCGGCGGTCAGCGGATCGGACATGTAATCTAGGACTTCGCCGCCGTCGGTGAGTCCGTCGCTGTCGGTATCGACGCTTGCGGGATCGGTCCAGCCGATTTCGAGAGCGTCGTCGAGGCCGTCACCATCGGAATCCGGAACCAGCGGGTCGGTGCCGAGATCCGTTTCTTGCCCGTCGGTGAGCGTGTCGCCATCGCTGTCGATCTGGGCCGGATCGGTGCCGATGGCGGCCTCATCAATGTCTGTTAGACCGTCGCCGTCACTGTCGGTGTCATCGTCCGCCCGGACCGGGAGGGCGAACAACGCAAGCAGGAAGATGAGGGTGATGGAGGATTTCATGGTCGTGAGGGATGCGGGTTCCGGGTTCAAAATCCGGTATAGATGCCAGTGCCGCCTGGGAAGGTGACTAGCGTGCTGACGGTTTGTTCGAAGATGGATTGGCCGCGGCCCATCGTCCCTTGTTCATGCGCATTGATCCTGAAGTTGGTGATCGCCTTGGGGCCGTGGGAAAGCGTGGGAAGCAGAACGCTTGCGCCGCTTTGAGCACGCATCCGCAGGCCATGACCATCGGTTCCGCGCTTGGCGGAAATCAGGCACTGCCTCTCAGCAGGGGGCGCACCACTGAGGGTCGCTTTAATCAGCACGTTACCGAATATATCCACACTGAACCATGGGTAGAGCGCGGCGAGTGGATAGGCGGTGCCGAGCGGACCATAGATGGCGGGCACGTCCATGGCTGCGGGCGCGCCCGAAGAATCAGTAGCGATCAATTGATCGGGACTCAGCGTGGTGGTGCCGGAAACAGTGACCACCCGCCGCTTGTAGATTGCGTATTTGCCGTTGTCGAGAATCGCACCGTAGAAGATGAGTGAGTCCGGCCATGAGTTATCATCATCGGCGAGATGCAGCGCGTAGAAGCTCTTGAAAGTGCGGCCCGTGATTTCTGGCGCGGCTTGTCCGGCCCTTGCAATCTGCGCGATAGATCCCTGCCGCCAGCACCACAGGCTGTTAGAGCTGGGAACCGGCGAGCCGTAGGGGATGCCACTGCCTTGAGTACTGCCCTCACCCGCATTCATCGTGCTCATTTGCCAAGCCACCGTGGGCGGGATATTCGGCCCACCGGCGATAGCCATCAGCAACGGGTGAAAGGTGCCGAAAATTTCTCCCGTCGGTGCGGGATCACCGCCGCGTACCACCGTGTAGGATGTGGGAAAAAATCCCGCTGCGGTCATCGGCACAGCTCGTATGAAGTCACGCTGTGGCGGTGGAAATCCTGAACTCACACTGCTACGGGCACGCAGAGCCACGCCACCGTAGTAGCTGATGGCCGGGCTACACTGGAGGCGCGGGTTTCCCAAAGGTGCAGTCCAGTGGATGGCTCCAGGTGAAGCTGGCGTGACGGTATGTGGAGACGCCAAAGTGACATCCCATGCCCGGATGCCATCGGAACCGCCGCCAGTGGTCCAGACCGCTAGCCGGCCTGCGGCGGCCACAGCGAGCCCGCCATTTGTGAATCCGGGAAGCCCCGCTCCAGCCAGCGCTGTTAGAGCACCGCCTTCATAGACACTGAAATTCGGTGCGGCGTCCAAGTTGGAGTTGGTGGTGAAGAGCGTGCCGCCATAGGTGGTCGTCTGGAGCGAGCGGATTTTCATTCGGCCACTGTTTCCCAGTAATCTGCCGCTGACCGTGTCGCTCTCCTGCGCCACCATCCAGAGCGTGGACCCGCCACCGCCAGCAGCAACCGGGTTCACGTTGCTCCAGATCGCTTCATCATTGGAGGTGCCTACCGTGCCCACCCTCGCCATGTATCCTTTGAAGGCGAGTTGCGTGCTGCCGCCCAAAGCAAGGTCGCCGAAGATCAAGGGAGCCTCGAATCCGGTGAAGCTGGTCACCGTCCCGCCGCCACTGTGTTTCAAGGGCGCTGTGAAACTGGTATCCGCATACGCAGTCCAAGTGGTGATGGCATCCGGCGACAAGGCGGGCTGGAACGACGCATGAACGCCAGTGGATAGAAACAATCCTATCAAGGCCGTCCTGAGACCTCTGTGAGTGGTGGGTTTCATAAGTGGGATGATTGGGAACAAATTCCGATAGAATTTCCAGTTACACGCTCTGATTTGAGCTTTCTGCATCCATAGTGAAACCGTGATCGTAGCGTAAAGACAATTCGCCACGAGTCTCCGGCCTTGCACAATGCCCGGCCAGACTTCAAGGAAAGCGCATGGACCGCTGGTTTCTCATCACCTCCACCCTGCTCGCCGTGATTGGCGGCGTCTGGGGCATGGCCTCAGTCCACCGTGGCAGGCGTAGCCGCTGGACCGCCGTCTGGATGATCGCCGTCTTCGCCTGCCAACTCGGCTTCCTCTCCATCCGCGGCGAGCAACGCGCCGCCTGCCCGCTCGCGGACCGTGGTGAAATCCTCGTCTTCCTCTCGTGGTCGCTCACTCTGTTCTATCTACTCGTCGGCCCGGCCTACCGTATCTCGCTGCTGGGTGTTTTCACTGCGCCAGTGGTCGCCGTTTTCCAGACCATCGCGCTGCTGCCCGGCGTTCTAACACTTTCACCAGGCCGCGTCGGCGGCGGCAATCCATGGCATGAAACGCATTCCGCCACCTCGGTGCTCGCGTATGGCGCACTCGCACTCGCCGCAGTGGCCGGGGTGATGTTTCTCGTGCTCGACCGGCAGTTGAAAGAACATCATTTGAAAAGCGGACTCTTCCGCAATCTTCCGCCCGTCAGAGAATTGTTAGTCTCGCTCGAACGGCTGCTGCGTCTCGGCGGGCTGCTGCTCACCATCGGCATCGTGGCGGGCTTCATGATGCCGCACGATCAAAGCGCGCTCGGCCATCTCATCGCAGCGGTGCTCGTCTGGCTGGCCTATGCCACGCTACTGACGGTGAAAAGCGTGCGTGGCATCACCGGACGGCGATTGTCACTTCTCACAGTGGCCTTGTTCGTCCTATCACTCGGAGTATTCGCATTCGTCTGATGGAACTCCTCTGCCTTGGCCTCAATCACAAGACGGCACCCGTCGAGGTGCGCGAGCGTTTCGCCGTGGGTGCGCCAAAGCTCGGCGAGTCCGCGCACGAACTCATCGCCACCACCGGCGCAGCCGAAAGCGTTGTTATCTCCACCTGCAACCGCACCGAGTTCTACCTCGTCGCTCCGAACGCCAGCAACGCCTTCGCAAAGCTGGAAACCCACCTCGCCGAGAAAACCGGTCTCGATGAGAGCGCCGCGCCGCATTTCTATCGGATGGAGAAATCCGCAGCCGCGCGCCACCTCTGCCGCGTCGTCAGCGGACTGGACTCGATGATGCTCGGTGAGACCGAAATCTTCGGCCAAGTAAAACAAGCCTATCAGGCCGCGCTCGATGCAGGTGCCACCTCTACCGTGCTCAACAAAGTCTTCCAACGCGCCTTCGGCATCGGCAAAAAAGTCCGCACGGACACCTCCATCCAAACTGGCTCCACCTCCGTCGGCAACGTCGCCGTCGATCTAGCAGAAAAGATTTTCGGCCACCTCAAGGACAGCGAAGTCATGATCCTCGGTGCCGGGGAAATGAGCCGTATCACCGCGCAGAGCCTCGTTTCACGTGGCGCACGCTCGATCTTCGTCTCCAACCGCTCCTTCGACCGCGCCGAAGAACTCGCCTCCGAAATGGGAGGCACCGCCGTGCGTTTCGACGACTGGCAGAACGCCCTCACCCGCGTGGACATCGTCATCTCCTCCACCGGTGCACCCCACGCCATCGTCCAACGCGCCGATGTCGAAAAAGCCCGCCGCGCCCGCAAATACCGCCCGCTCTTCTTCATCGACATCGCCGTCCCCCGCGACATCGACCCCGCCGTCGGCGAAATCGAAGAAGTCTATCTCTACGACATCGACACCCTAGAACAACTCGCCGACGAAGCCCGCAGCCGCAGGCAGAAGCAGATCGAGGAGTGTGACCGCATCATTGATGCGGAGTTGACGAAATTGAATCTGCCGGGGATGTGAGGTCAGGCATTTCCGAGGATTTTATCCCGCCACCGCCGCACGCTCATTGAGCAAGGCAGGCTCTTCCATGCGGACATATCGCGCGAAAAGCTCCTCACCTAAGTTCTGAGGGTTCGCTGTGAGGATCGTGCGAACTTCACCGAAACGAAAAATTGACTCTCTGATGCGCACCGTTTCATTGAAAGCGGACTGCACGCTCTTCGAGTCACGGGCTCCGCCTTTCACCCGCTCCATCTCCATCCTTAGTGCTTCGATAGCGGCATCGAACGCATGCTCGTTCTGCTTCGGGAAAAGCGATTTCGCGCGAGTCGGCATATTCCGTTCGGCGACGAAATGCAGCAGGCACGGCTGCAGGCAGGCAACCAGCACTCCCACATTCACGAACTCTCCGGTTTGTGGGTAGGGCAGGTAACGTAGCAGCGCGTAGTTGCAGGCATGTTGGGTGGTGTTCATGGTTCAGGATCATTCATCGCCTTGGGTAGAGGTTGAAGTGACACCTCAGCTCGGCAACAGCAAATTCATTCACCAGACCATTACGGAGGATGGCATGCTGCTTCGCATCAAGATTTGTGGATTTTGGCATAATAAGGAGATGGGGTTTGAAACCCCTTTCTTACCGCATCCCCGGGAATCCCTTGCCAGTGAAAGGGGTTTCAAACCCCTTCTCCATAGCTGCTGGAATCCAAGAGAAACGATGGTTTCACAAAGTGGCCGGGTCAGATTTCAGGGGCCGGGCGCTCGTGTGTGGTCGGTCTTGGTGGCGGTTCCGGGAATTCGGCGGCGTCAGGGAATTTGTCCGCGAGATAGCCCGCGATCTCCTTGAAGGTGCGGAATTGGGGAGCAGGCACTGGTTTCAGGATCACTTCATCGCCATGCCTTTCGATGAGAACTTCACTTCCCTCGAAGCGGAAAGCCCTCGGCAGGCGGACGGCCTGGCTGCCTCCGTGTCGGAAAATTTTCGCAGTGGTCATGGATACTTTTTGTATCTACGCGGGGAATCTGTCGAGGCGCGGGATTCAGGACTGACGTATCTAAATTTCTGTGTGGGTGCTAAAATCGAAACGCCGAGACGCGAAGATCGCGAAGGATTTCGCGGAGAATGAATGGGGGTAGTGACAACCAATGTGGGCGGCTTTCATGGCGATCCGTTCCCAAACCTTCAAAACTCAGCGTTTTTTCTCTGTGAACTTTGCGTCTCTGCGTTTCGTTGAAATCAATTTTGATGCGTCGGTTCTGGCACGGGATTGTGCAAACGGACCCTGCTTGTTGAGTCAGGTGTCCTTGCTCATCGAAGGGTTTTCCCATCTCCCAGGAAAACCGGACGAGCGACGAATCCTCGCCAACGAGTTCCCGTTTCTGGGTCCCTTCCCTGTGCTTTTACGCGATCACGTAATCGCGCGTCACGGACATGTGCCTTACAAGCAGATAGTCAATCCGTCTTAAAAACACGGCGAGACTGAACACACGCACACCAAAACAAAATGTCCTACATTTCCTCCCCACTTCTCGAAATCGACTCGCTCGCAGACTTGCTGCCAGCTTTTGAGTTCGACCGACTGATAGGTCAGGATGTCTCGGGAGCGCTCTACAAGGCTTGCCACCGCTCCTTGGACAGGGATGTGGCGATCAAGTTTCTCCCTAGTGAAACTGGCAGCGATTCACGCTTCCGGGATTCGTTCCAGGCCAAAGCCAAGGTGATGGCGAGTCTCACCCACCCCAGCCTGATCCGGGTTTATGACTCCGGCGATCTGGATGGGCATCTCTACACCGTCATGGAATACGCCCATGGCACATCGCTAAAGGACTGCGCCCAAGGTGTGGCAGTTGATACATTGCAAGCCGTCGAAATCGTGACCGCCGCCTGCCTCGGTCTGGCACACGCGCATGAAAACGGAATCATCCACGGCGACATCAGACCTGCTAACATTTTCCTCAACGCGAAATGCGAGCCGAAGATCGGAAACTTCGGACTTCCCAGCCACGCCCGCAACGATGCCGGAGCTTTGCTTTCCGAAGCCCCGGAATACATCGCTCCTGAAATCGTATGCCAGTCCCAATGCGGCGGGCCGAAAGCCGATGTTTTCTCGCTGGGCGTAATTCTCAAGGAACTTCTAACCGGCATCCCTGCGGCATCCGCCCTTACCGCACAACATACACTCGCCGATCCCAAACTTGATGCCATTTGCCGCAAGGCAACTCACCCGGACCCGGCATCAAGATACCCGGACACCCGCTCGCTCGCAGACGAACTCAGTCTCTGGATGACGTCGCGGAAATCATCACCCGCCATCGCGAAACCACAGCCTTCTTTCCACCATCAAACCTCCGCCAAGCGTCCCACGACACCCGCTTTCCCGAGTCCAAGACTTGCCAGTCACAAAAAGTGCCAAAGCACAGGAAGCTGGACCCTTGCGAAATGCAGCCTGATGATCTTGCCGCTGCTCTGCGCCGGATTTCTGACCCAGCACTTCCTTCAGAAAGGCATCCAACAAGCCGCTCCGCAACAAGCCGTGCAAGGCGAATCAACTGCCATCCCAATTACCGAGACGGAGTCGGGCTTGGCCGCGCTCTCAGCCATGACCCAGGAATTCGCGATGGCGATCTCCGGGAATGAGAAGTGAGCGGGTGCAGCCTGCGGCATATCGGCAATCCAGCTTGGGCTTGCTTGGTGGCGCGTCCTTGGCCATGGAAGGGTTTTCCCATCACTGCGGAATCCTGAATGACAAACGACTCCCCCACCCTTTTCACGGTTGGCACACGCGGCAGCGAGCTGGCGCTGGTGCAGGCCACGGCCACGGAAAACCTGCTGACTGCGGCGTTTCCCGGCCTGGGTATCGAGCGCCGCATCATCAAGACCACTGGCGACAGACGCACCGATGTCGCGCTCGCGGAGGTGGCGAAAGCCGAGGGTGTTTTCGACAAGGGCGTGTTCATCAAGGAACTCGAAACCGCGCTCGATGACGGCTCCATCGACATCGCAGTACACAGTCTCAAAGACCTGCCCACCGTGCTGGACGCGCGTTTCAAACTGGCTGCTGTGCTCGAACGCGCGCCGGTGCGCGATGTGCTCGTCACCCGTGGCGAAGGAAATTTCGAGTCGCTTGTGAGCGGCACCCGCATCGGCACCAGCAGCGTGCGGCGCGCTCGGCAGGTAGGATTTCTCCGGCCGGATCTAACCGTCGTGGATCTTCGCGGCAACGTGCCCACCCGATTGCAGAAACTCGCCGCAGGAGATCAACACGACGCCATTCTGTTAGCAGAGGCCGGTCTCGTGCGGCTCGGTTTCCTGCCGGAAACACCAACAAGCAGCGGCCCGGAACCGATCACTGGCATGCCCGGCTTGTTCGTCACCCGGCTTGAGGAAAACACCTTCTTCCCAGCCGCCGGACAAGGTGCCATCGGCCTGGAAATCCGCGCCGGGGACAAGCGCAGTCTGGTGCTCGCGGAAGCCATCTGTCATCACGACACTTGGCAGCGCGTGACTGCGGAGCGCGAGTTCCTCCGCCTGTTAGACGCCGGTTGCCACACGCCCGTCGGCGTCTTCTCCACTCTGTCCGATGGCACACTGCACCTGCGCGCCCGTGTCTTCCCAGAAACCGACGGCCCGCCTCTCACAGGTGAGGCCACAGGCACTTGTCCTCTCGAAACCGCACTTCTACTTTTTCAATCCCTCTCATGAGCAAACCCGGAATCTGTTACCTCGTCGGCGCTGGCCCCGGCGATCTCGGCCTTGTCACGCTGCGTGCCAAGGAACTCATCGAACGCGCCGACGTGCTCGTTTATGACGCCCTCGCCAATCCAGAACTCTTGAAATGGACGAAGGCAGGCTGCGAGAAAATCAACGTCGGCAAGCGCGCCAAAGACCACGCGCTTTCACAGGAGGAAACCAACGCGCTCATCGTCACGAAAACCAAAGAAGGAAAATCCGTCGTGCGTCTCAAAGGCGGCGATCCAATGATCTTCGGACGCGGCGGCGAGGAAGCGGCGGAGCTTGCGAAAGCCAGCGTGCCCTTTGAGATCGTGCCCGGCATCAGCTCCACCATCGCCGGCCCCGCCTACGCGGGCATCCCCGTCACACACCGCGATCACAACACGCAGCTCACCATTTTCACCGGCCACGAAGATCCGACCAAGGGCTTCAGCACCGTCGATTACGCCCAACTCGCCAAAGCTCCCGGCACCAAGGTCTTCGTCATGGGCGTGGCAAGGCTGCGTGAAATCTCCAGCTCGTTCATTTCTAACGGAGCGGATTCGGACACACCCATCGCCCTCACACAATGGGCCACCACCGGCGCGCAAAAAACCATCGTCGGCACACTCTCTAACATCGCGGACATCGCAGAGGCGGAAAACTTCGGATCACCCGCCGTGGCAGTGATCGGCAGCGTGGTCAACGAACGCAAGACGATCAACTGGTTTGAAAAACGTCCGCTTTTCGGCAAACGAATCGTCGTCACCCGCACCCGCGAGCAAGCCGGTGAACTCAGCAAAGCCCTCGCCGATCTCGGCGCGGACGTCATCGAGCTACCCACCATCCGCATCGAGCATCCCGAAGACCGCCAGAGCTTCGCCGAGCTCGTCACCCACGCCCACGAATACGATTGGCTCGTCTTCACCAGCCCGAATGGAGTCGAGCGCTTCTTCGATGCCTTCTACGCCACCTACCCGGATGCGCGCAGCCTCGGCAACCCGCGTATCGCCGCCATCGGCACCGGCACCGCTAACAAAATCCGCGACTATCGTTTCGCAGTGGATCTCATCCCGGAAAAATTCGTCGCCGAGGGTCTCATCGACGCGTTCAAAAAAGACTCCATTGAAAACCTCACCATGCTCTGGGTGAAGGCCGCCGAATCGCGCGATGTGATTTACGATGGCCTGACCAAACTCGGAGCCATCGTTGACGAATGCATCGCCTACCGCACCGTCCCGGAAACCGGCGATCCCACCGGCGCGAAAGCCCGCCTCGCCGAACAAGGCGCGGACCTCATCACCTTCACCTCCGGCTCCACTGCGGATCACTTCTTCGCACTCGGCCTCGATTGGCCAGAGGACTGCGTCGCAGGCAGCATCGGCCCCGTCACCAGCGAGGCACTGCGCAAACACGGCCAGCCCCCCGCCTTCGAAGCCAGCCCACACGACATCCCCGGACTCACTGCGGCCATCGTGAGGTATTTTAAGAAGAAGGGCTGAAACCAATCATCCGATGTAAGTCACCCTGCCCTTCGGCACGGTGGACAGCCCCACCAACACCGCAGCCATCAGCGGAATAGTATCCGCAAGACGGTTCGTGGAGGCACGCAAGGCGATCACCGCGATCCCATGGACGGTCAAATCCTGCTGATATGGCAAATTGCCATCCATTGTCAGCAATACGTCATAACCAGCATCCGCCGCTTGTCGCAAAAGCACCCCGTTCTTTATGCCGGACCAACCGATGTAAGCCACCGAATCCACCTCATACCCCGGCAAATGGCGACGCAAACGTCAGTCGAGATTTTCATCCAACAGAATTCGCATGGATCACACTCCTGCCAACGCATGGGCCTTGGATTCTTCAAGCACCGCCATCAGTTGCTCCCGCTTCACCGAAGGAAATCCTTCCAGAAAATCCTCAATCGATTCGCCTCCCTCCAAGTGGTCGAACAAGCTCCTCACCGGCACCCGGGTGCCTGCGAATACAGGCTCTCCCCCAAGAATCTCCGGGTCGATCACAATTTCCTGAATCATTGTCACAGCCTAGCACCCGCCCCACCCGATTCAATCTCCAATTCGGAACCGGGCATTCATCAGTCGCAACAGAAACCGCCGCGTCTTTGATTGCGGTGGCAGTCAGTTTGTGCAGCTTCGTCAGCCATGGACCGTCTCACCGAAAATCATTTCTCCTTCAAGTGCCCGATGCGTTGGGAGGACATGGCGATTACTGCGAACGGGAGGTTTTGCGAGCAGTGCAGGAAAGAAGTGTATGATCTCTCGAACTGCACGGTGGACGAAGTGATCGCGCTTCAGAAACAGTATGGGGCGATTTGCGGGTCGATCCGGGTGGTGCGGGCTGCGGCGGTGGCGGTTTCGCTGTCGGCGGCGGCGTGCGAGAATCAACTTTCAACAAGAACGACCGGTGCGCCAGTCCCACCCTCGCCCAGCCACGAGGCGGGTCGTCCGGTCGATGTGGTCGCAGGTGGGATCGAACCTTTTCAAACCCAGCAGGAAGTAGTCTTACCGGGAAAGATTGCTCCCATCCAACCGAGGAAGGAGTGACGCCCTACCTGACCTCCGCCAGCAGCCAGCGGGCGTAATTTTCCGCGACGGCGGCGGGTTCGATGGCGAGGATTTCCGGGACTTCGTAGGGGTGGAGGGTGGTGAGTTCGCGCTCGAAGGCGGGGTAGGCGGCGGCGGTGGTTTTGAAGAGGGCGAGGATTTCAACGGCGGCTTCCACCTTACCCTGCCAGCGGTAGATCGACTCCGCGCCGGGGATGAGATTCACGCACGCCGCGAGTTGCTTTTCCACGAGCAGCGTGCCAATTTGTCGCGCCGTGGCGATTTCAGGAAACGTGCAGATCACCAGACGGACATCGCTCATGGCTTTCTTGAACACTGAATTTCCCAAACCCGCAAACCCTCATTGAAATCCGGCTTTCTTGAAAAACTCGTCGCCCGTCTGGACCGTGTGGAGCATGGTGAGGTCCAGCAGATCGTCACGCGGTTGATCCATGAAAAGGGGTTTCTGGAGAAGGTCTTCGAGGCCTTGCAAGAGGGGGTGATCGTGCTGGACGCGCAGGGGGTGATCGGATTCGTCAATCAGGCGGCATGTCGGTTTTTCGGGTTGGACCCGGAGAAGGCAGTGGGCGAGCAGCTTGCCTCGCAGGTGCGCGGGCTGGATTGGCAGACGCTGGGCAGGCCAGGGCGCACGATCAGCCGGGATCTGGAGGTGTTTTATCCAGAGAATCGTTTTCTCAATTTCTATCTGGCACCGATCGATGACGGCGAGGCATCGAGTGAAACGCTGGGCTATGTGATGCTGGTGCGCGATCTCACGCGGACGCGTGCGGAGGCCGAGGAAACGCTGGAGTCGGAGCGGCTCAACGCGCTGACATTACTCGCGGCGGGAGTGGCTCATGAGATTGGCAATCCGCTCAACTCGATGGACATTCATCTCCAAGTGCTGGGCCGCAAGCTACGTAAGCTGCCGCCCGGAGACCGCAAGCCGCTGGAGGAACATCTGGCTACGGCGCGCGGCGAAATCCAGCGCTTGGATACGATCCTCAAGCAGTTCCTTCACGCCGTGCGGCCATCGATGCCGCGCCGCGAGCGCGCGGATCTTCACGCGGTGTTGCAGGAAACGCTGCGGCTGTTAGAGCACGAGCTGGAGTCCCGGAAAATCTCCGTCGAGCTAGATCTCGCGCCATCCCTGCCTGCTGCGGTGATCGATGCGGGGCAGTTCCAACAGGTTTTCTACAACCTGATCCGCAACGCCTATCAGGCGCTGCCTGTGGACGATGGCCGCATCACGATCCGCAGCGGATTCAACGACTACGAGCATGTGATTTCTATCGAGGACAACGGCAGCGGCATATCCCCGGAACACATGGGCGCGATCTTCTAGCCTTACCTCACCACCAAGCCGTCCGGCTCCGGGCTGGGTCTGCTCATTGTGCGGCGCATCATCCGCGAGCACGGCGGAGAGATCGCCATCGAGAGCGAGGAGCAAAAGGGCACGCGCGTGATCATCCACCTGCCGCGCGGAGAGCGCAGCGTCCGTCTGTTAGGCGCGCCCGAGTCCGTAATCGATCTCGACTGAAATTTTTCCCGCTATGCAACCGACCCTGCTGATTGTTGACGACGAACGCTCCACCCGTGATGGACTGCGCAGTGCGCTGGAGGAGGAGTTCGACGTGTACACGGCTGCGAGTGCCAGCGAGGCGCAAGCCATTCTGAAATCCGAGCCGATCCAGATTCTGCTTACCGATCTGCGCCTCGGCGGGGACTCTGGCATGGATTTGTTAGACGCGGCGCTCGCCCTGCCCGAGCCGCCGGTGGCGATCATGATGACTGCTTACGGTTCCGTGGACACCGCCGTGGAGGCGATGCGCCGCGGAGCATGGCATTTCGTCACCAAGCCGCTCAACATCGACGAGGTGGAAATGCTGCTCAAGCGTGCGCTGCGTGGCCGCCATCTGGAAACGGAAAACAAGCAGCTCGTCCAGCAGGTGCGGAAAACTAACAAGCTGGATCGCCTCATCGGCAAGTCGCCGGAAATCCAGCGCGTTTCAGAACTCATCCAACAAGTCGCGCCCACCCGCGCGACGATCCTGATCGAGGGCGAGTCCGGCACCGGCAAGGAAGTGGTCGCCGGAATGCTGCACCATCTTTCCGGCAGGCCGGCGGCGAAGCTGGTGACGGTGCATTGCGCCGCGCTCTCGCCGCAGTTGTTAGAGAGCGAACTTTTCGGACACGAGAAGGGAGCCTTCACGGGAGCGGCGCAGCGAAGGATCGGCCGCTTCGAGCAGGCGGACGGCGGCACCTTGTTTCTCGATGAAATCGGTGAAATCGACGCCGCCACGCAGATCAAGCTGCTGCGCGTTTTGTCCGAGCGAACGATCGAGCGGGTGGGATCGAACACGCCACTCAAGGTGGATGTGCGCGTCATCGCCGCCACTAACAAGAACCTCCGTGAACTCGTGAATCGTGGGGATTTCCGTGAGGATCTGTTTTTTCGCCTCAACGTGGTAAAGGTCGAGATGCCGCCGCTGCGTGCGCGGCGAGAGGACATCGTGCTGTTGGCCAACGCGTTTCTCCAAGAATTCGCCAAGGAAAACGAGCGGCCAGTGAAGCCACTCACGGACGCGGCACTCCAACTCATGCTTGGCTACCCGTGGCCCGGCAACGTGCGCGAACTGCGCACCGCCATCGAACACGGAGTGGTCATGTGCAACGATTCCGTCATCGACGTGCGCCATTTGCCGCAATTTCTGCATTCCCAGCCGCATGCTGCGGTGCTTTCGCCATCGCCCGCCAAAAACTCCCTTGCTGCGGTGGCGGAATTCAACTTGCATGCGCTCGAAACCAACACCATCCGAGCCGCCCTCACCACCGCTGGCGGCAACCGCACCCACGCGGCGGATCTTCTTGGTGTCAGTCGCAGAACCCTCCAACGCAAGTTGAAGGATCTCGGCCTCTGATCTCCCACACATTTTCCCAGCATTCATGAGCAACATCTCCTCCACCTTCGACGCCGGCATCCTGATTCGCCGCAGCTTGTTCTTCCTGGTCCTGGTCATCCTCACTCTCGGCAATCTGTTCACCCTCTTCCAGGGACTCAATTCCCCGCAGGCGATGGACCAGGCGCAGATCGCCCGGGAAATCGCGCGCGGCAACGGCCTCACCACCAAGATGATCCGGCCCGTCGCCTACTATCAGGCGGAAAAGCAGGCGAAAAGCTCGGTTTCACTGATGCTCTTCCAAGACACCTACCACTCGCCGCTCAATCCGCTGCTCAACGCCGCCGTAATCAAGCTCATCGGCGCGGACGACACGGACGCAATGCAGATGGGTGAAAACGAAATGGTCTTTCCGCTGGATCGAGTGATCGCCACCGTTTCCACGCTGTTTTTCCTGATGGCCATCGGCGTGAACTACCTGCTCGTCTCACGGATCTTCGATGCGAAAATCGCAGGCGTCTGTGCCATCTTGATGCTGTTCTGCGAGACGTTCTGGAATTTCTCTCTCAGCGGCCTGCCACAGATGCTGATGCTGCTGTTGTTTTCCTGCGGCATCTACTTCGTCTATCGCGCCGTGGAGGCCGCCTCGGAAGGCCGCATCGCCATGACACCCGCCGTCATCGCAGGTATTTTCTTCACCCTGCTCGCGCTCACCCACTGGATGACGGTCTGGATCGCACTCGGATACATCATCTACGCCGCCGTCGCCTTCCGCCCACGCGGCATCGTCGGCATTTCCATTCTCGCGATCTTGATCGTTCCGGCGATATTCGTGATGATGCGCAATCAAGGCATCACCGGCTCACCCTTCGGCACCGCCTTCCTCACCCTCTACAACGGACTCGGCAGCGGCGCAGAAATCGCAGTCATGCGCAATATCGACCTCGAAGCCGAACCACTCGTGCTGGATGGGCTAATCTCGAAAATCCTCCGCACCACCCTACTCCAGGCCACCGACATCATTCCGCTGCTGGCAGGCATCATCGTGGCACCGTTGTTTTTCCTCTCGCTGCTTCACCCCTTCAAGCGGCAGTCCATCGCCAACTTCCGCTGGGCCATCCTGCTAATGTGGATCACGACGGCCCTAGGTCTTGCGTTTTTCGGGATATCAAAGGACCAGTTGGACCCAAACCAACTCCACCTGCTCTTCGCGCCGATCATGACAGCCTACGGCCTAGCCTTCATCTCCATCCTCTGGAGCCGGCTTGAATTCGTGGCTGCCACTCCCGCCCTGCGCAACCTCCACCACTTCGTCATCGTCGCCATCTGTGCCCTACCACTGATCCTCTCGCTGCCGCTCAAAGTGCGCGTCGGCATGCATCGCCGGGATCTCGGCGGTGTCCCGCACTGGCCACCCTACTACGCCCCCGCACTCAACAGCAAGATCTCCGGCGTCAAGGGCTGGGTCACCGAGAAACAAGTCGTTTTCTCAGATCAACCATGGGCCGTCGCCTGGTATGCGGACCGCGTGAGCATCTGGCTGCCACCCACCCGCGAGGGATTCCTAAAACTCGAAACCGTGGCTGCCGATTTGCAGACTCCCTGTGCCGGCATCCTGATCTCGCCGACATCGCACGGTTCCGGCCCCATCTCCGAAGTCGCGGAAAAATACCGGGACTTCACAGCGCTCGTGCTTGATGGCCGCGTGCTGCTCGCCACTTACCCGCCCGGCATCGCCATCTACGACAAGAGCCCGAAAATCCAGGAAATCGCCAAGCACTATCCCTTCCGCCAACCGCTCGTCGGCATGGACATGGTTTATTACAGCGAACGCGCCATCCGCTCCGCCAAGGAACTCAAAGAAGCCGAATAACATCCATGGCACGCCGCAAACCCAACGCCGATGACCACGACAGCCCATCCTTCGAGGATGCGCTCGCGGGTCTCGAATCCATCGTCGAAGCCATGGAGCACGAGCAACTTCCGCTGGAAGACCTCGTCGCCCACTACGAAAAAGGCTCGGCATTACTTGACCGCTGCGAGTCCATCCTCCAGACCGCGCGTGGTCGCATCGAACTGATCACCCTTCGCAACAAAAGCGAACTTGAAACCAGAACCGGCGAAACTTCCGATTCCTCCCCACCGTCCGGTCTGCCGGATGACTCCGACGACGACGACGACGATGACATCCGCCTCTTCTGAGCCACCCGCCCTCGGGCCGCTGCTCCAGTCCATTCATTCACCAAGCGACGTCAAAAACCTCGCCGATGACGAACTGCCCGTACTCGCCGCAGAAGTCAGGCATTCGCTCATCAACTCACTCTCGAAAACCGGCGGCCACCTCGGCCCCAATCTCGGCGTCGTCGAGCTGACCATCGCCCTGCACCGCGTCTTCTCCACCCCGCGCGACAAGTTTGTCTTCGACGTGGCCCACCAAGGATACGTCCACAAAATGCTCACCGGCCGCGCCGACCGCATCCACACCATCCGCACCTACAAAGGCCTCAACGGTTTCCTCCTGCGCTCCGAATCCGAACACGACGCCTACGGCGCAGGCCACGCCGGCACCGCTCTATCAGCCGCCCTCGGCATGGCCGCCGCACGCGATCTCGCCGGTGGAGACAACCACGTCGTCGCCGTCGCCGGTGACGCCGCATTCACCTGCGGCCCCACTCTCGAAGCGCTCAACAACATCGCCGAAACCACCCGCAAATTCATCGTCGTCCTCAACGACAACGAGTGGTCCATCGACAAAAACGTCGGAGCCATCGCCCGTTACTTCAACGACCTCCAAACGCATCACACCTTCGCATCCGTTAGAGCCAAGGCCGCCGACTTCGTCGAAAAAATCGCTGGCAAGGCCGCCCGCTCGCTCGCCCACAAAATGGAGGAAAGCGCCAAGAACCTTCTGTTTCCCAACGTGCTGTTTGAAAAATTCGGCCTGCGTTACTACGGCCCCATCGACGGTCACGACCTGCCATTGCTTGTTAGAACCTTCGAGCACCTCAAGACCCTTCACGAACCCGTCGTCCTCCACATCATCACCGAGAAAGGCCGCGGCTACCAACCCGCCATCGACAACCCCGGCAAGTTCCACGGCCTCGGCACCTATCAGATCGACGATGGCTCCACGGAAACCAGCGCCACACCCACTTGCTCCGACATCTTCGG
>JANMLQ010000150.1:0-7065 GCA_031372635.1 Akkermansiaceae bacterium
CCGCGTTCATGAATCATTCTTAAATTCGCGTCCATTCGCGTCCAATCGCTGTTGAATTGATTTTTCCCTATGCCCGACTTCCCCGACATCCCTCGCCACATCGCCATCATCATGGATGGCAATGGCCGTTGGGCCAAGGAACGTGGACTGCCGCGAGCAGAAGGCCATCGCGCGGGCGCGGAATCGGTTAGAGAAATCACCGACACCTGCATCGAGCTCGGCGTCGGATACCTCACGCTCTACGCGTTCTCCTCAGAAAACTGGAACCGTCCGGAGGCGGAGATCAAGGCACTGATGGCCTTGCTCGACCGCTTTCTCATCGAAAAAGCCAAAGACCTCGAACGCCAGAAAATCCGCCTGCTCACTATCGGCCAGACCGAGCGCCTGCCTGCGAAAACCCGCGCGCTGCTCGACAAGATCAAGGCTCAGACCGCGCATCACGAAGTCATGACGCTGGTGCTCGCGCTCTCCTACGGTGCCCGCGAGGAAATCGTCTCCGCCGCCCGCTCGCTAGCCACGGATGCCGCCGCCGGAAACCTCGATGCCAACTCCATCGACGCGGAACTCTTCGCATCCCGTCTCCAAACCGCAGGCATCCCCGATCCTGACCTACTCATCCGCACCTCCGGCGAGATGCGAGTTTCCAACTTCTTGCTCTGGCAGATCAGCTACGCGGAAATGGTGATTGTTAGAAAATTTTGGCCGGACTTCCGCCGCAATGACCTGATCGAAGCCGTGAAGGAATACCAACGCCGCCACCGCCGCTTCGGCGCGCTGTGAGATGGGAGCGCGTAATTCATTACGCCGCGTTGGCCCGCTCATAGATTTCGTTTGCTGCTCTGCGACGGCTCCTTAAGACTCCGCCATCACTGCGATGCAACGTATCCTCACCGCCATCCTCCTTGTTTGCGCACCGGCGCTGATCGCCCAGCCTTCCGATGTCTATCGCTCCGTGTTGCGGATCGAAGCCGCCACCCAAGTGCCGGATTATGAAACGCCATGGAACTCCGGGCGTTTCAGCGGCGGTACCGGCACGGGTTTCCTCATCGGAAAAAACAAGATCCTCACCAACGCCCACGTTGTTTCCAATGGTCGTCGCTTGCTCATCACCGTCTATGGCAGTCCCACCAAGTATCCTGCCAAGGTCGAATACATCGCACACGATTGCGACCTCGCGCTGCTCTCGGTGGAGGACTTCAAGGACTTCGAGAGTTTTCCCACCTTCCAGTTCGGCGAGGTGCCAAAGCTCGAATCCCAAGTGCGCGTGATCGGCTATCCCGTCGGCGGTGAACGTCTATCAGTTACTCGCGGCGTCGTTTCACGTATCGACTTCCAACCGTACTCGCACTCGCGCGTGGACTCGCATCTCGCCGTGCAGATTGATGCTGCCATCAACCCAGGAAACTCCGGCGGTCCCGTGCTTCAAGACGACAAGGTCATCGGCGTCGCGTTCCAAGGTCTGCGCGGCGCGGACAACACCGGCTACATCATCCCGACACCTGTCATCGGGCGTTTTCTCAAAGACATCGAGGACGGCACCTATGACCAATATGCCGATCTCGGTTTCTCGGAATTCCCTCTGCACAATCCTGCGATGCGCAAGGCGCTCGGCCTGCCGGACGATGGCAAGGGCGTGCTCGTCACCAACGTGACGCCCACCAGCGCGAGCGATGGTTTCCTCAAGCCCGGCGATGTCGTCACTGCCATGGACGGCCTGCCGGTGGACAGCGCGGGCATGGTCACCATTGGTGGTGAAAACGTGAACCTCAACGAGATCGTCGAACGAAAATTCGCCGGTGACAAAGTGGCCGTGCGTTTCCGCCGCGACGGTGCATGGAACGATGTGGACATAACTCTCAAGGCTCTACCGTGGTCGCGCTTGTATGCCATCGAGTATGAAAAGAAGCCGCGCTACATGGTCTTCGCGGGCCTCGTTTTCCAACCACTGGACACCAATCTCTTCGCAGCCGCCAAGTTCGATGACGTGACTGTGCGCCGCCTCTACACCGACTACGTCTCGAAGGGGCTCTTCCAAAAACGCAAGGACATCGTCGTGCTCTCACGCGTCGAGAGCGATCCTGTGACCAGCCAACTCGGCGACTTCTCCGGCTTCGCAGTGAACAAGATCAACGGCGTGGAAGTGACCGATCTCAAGCAAGCGCACGAGCTGCTTCATCCGAAAGAAGCACCCGAGTTTCACGTCATCGAACTCTTCGGTGCCAGCCGCCCCGTCATCATCCCGTCGGCTGCGGTCGCAGAAGCCAACAAGCGCGTCGCCGAAAACAGCGGCATCGCGAAGATGGCCAACCTTGAGGACTGACCATGCCCCGCGCCGGCATCGCACTCGGCTCCAATCTCGGAGACCGCCACGCCAATCTGCAAGCCGCGCTGGACGCCTTGCGGATGATCGCCACACCCGGCGAAGCCGTGCTCACCGCTCAAGTCTATCAGACCCAGCCGCTCTTCTGCCCGCTGGGTTCGCCGGATTTTCTCAACACCGTCGTTGAGATTTCCTTCGATGGCACCGCGCTGGAACTGCTAGAGAAAACCCAAGCTGCGGAGATCCGCATGGGCCGTGTGCGTGGCACGGAACGCAACGCGCCGCGCGTCATCGACATCGATCTGCTCTACTTCGGCGATGTGGTCATCGAAAACGAAGCGCTCATCCTTCCCCACCCGCGCATCCACGAGCGGCGCTTCGTTCTCCAACCGCTGGCGGACATTAGGCCGGACTTGGTATTGCCCGGCCACACGCAATCCATCGCAGAGATGTTGGCGGGCTTGGATGGCGGATGATGAGCCTTGGACTGCGGTAGCAGGCTGCACACAGCCCAAACACAGCCGCACTCAATTTCCCGGAGCGCGGAGAACGTCCGCGCGGATGAAGATGAGAATCCTGTGTGAGATCGCCGGAGAAGGAGCCACCGGTTTCGGATGGATGACGGAGACAAGCCCGAATTGGCCCGGGGTCACGCTGATCGTCGTGTGACTGCCCCACTTTTCATAAGCTGGCATGCGGAAAGAAGCATCGCCCCAGCGGTCGCGGTATTCGGTGAACTGATCCAAGCGGACCAGTGTCGTGATTTCTGCATGCAGCTCCAGATGAATCAAAGGATCTGAGAAGACTGAGTAGTCTTTACTGACGAGGCGGCAACATGTCCTACACCAAACCATGAAGTTGAACCGCAAAGAACGCAGAGAACACAAAGAAACGAATCCATTTTTGCGATCTTTGTGTTCTTTGCGGTTAAATTTCCATTTTAAGATGCGTCAGCCATGGGGGAAAAGTTGGAAGTGGCGAGTTGAACCCGAATACCGAAATTGAACCACAGATTACAGAGAGAGCACAGATTTTGAAGAGATTCTAAAAAACAAGCCTTGCACGGTAAGGTGTCGTTCACGGGACGGTAAAATCTGCGTAATCTGCGTAATCTGCGTAATCTGCGTAATCTGCGTAATCTGTGGTCAATCGCGTTCGGGCCAACAACTGCAACTTCGGTATTCGACTTGAATGCTCGCCACCCGTGCGAACGCACATACATGAAATCTACCAGTGATAGTCTGAGTCATCCCGAGACGAGCAACGGGAGAGCGGAATGCGGGAGCGGGGCGAAAGCCCGGTTCCTGCCTCTATCCATCAATGCGGAATCCCGAACTTATGGGCTGCGGAGTGTTCCGCCTCATGCGTCACGGCGTGCAGTGAAACTCCGTGTTTCTCAGCAGCTTTGCGGCATTCTTCATACTCGGGTGTGGCCCGCATGCCGCCGCCGGGAAGATGCGCTATCTTCACAGTTATGCTGCCATAGGGGGTGTCAACGGTATCGAAATGCCGATGCAGCGCGTCCCTGCGCGTGTCACTGCGGCGGATGCCGAGCGTGGAGGTTTCTTCGAACAAGATCTTTTCCAAACGATCCGCGTCTTCGGGTTTTGCGAGTACTTTGACCACATGCGCCGGGCGGTCCTTCTTCATCTGCGCGGGGATGGAAACGACATCAAGCGCGCCTTCCGCCATCAGTTTCTGAAACGCGTGGCCGATGGTTTCGCCACGATCGTTGTCGAGGTGGGTTTCGAGGATGGTGATGGTTTCGGACAACCACGGACCGGTGGATGAAGTGTCGCCGATCATGAGCCGCAGCACGTTGGGGATCACCATGTCGCGGGTGCCCGCGCCGTAGCCGACTTCGCGCAAAGTCATCGCAGGAAGTGGTCCCCATGCATCGGCCAGTTCCACTAACAGCGCCGCACCGGTGGGCGTGACGAGTTCTTTGTCGATCGGCGAGCCATAAACCGGCACGCCTTTCAGCAAACCCACCGTCGCCGGAGCGGGTAGGGGAATCTGGCCGTGCGCGCCCTTGATAAAGCCGCGCCCCATCGGCAACGGGGAAACGACGACACGCTCGATCCCTAACAACTCCACGCCCGCCAGCACGCCGACGACATCGACGATGGCATCCACGCCGCCGACTTCGTGTAGATGCACTTCATCCACGGACATGCCGTGGATGCCGCCCTCGACCTCGCAGATGCGGGTGAAGACCCGCATTGCTCGTTCCTTCACTTTGTCGGAAACGTGGGACTTCTCCACGATCTCGCGGATCTCGCGCAGGTGGCGTTCCGGCGCGTGGTCGTGGGCGTGAACGTCCACTTTGGTCGCGCCGAAGCCGTTCTTCGAGACCTTGCTGAAGTGCAGGTGGAAATCGTCGATGTGAAGTTTCGCGAGCTCGGCTTCAAGTGCGGCGGCGGGCAGTCCGGCATCGACGAGAGCGCCGAGCAGCATGTCGCCGCTGGCACCTCCGATGCAGTCGAAATAAGCGGTTTTCATGGATGGTTTGTATGGAATGAGAGGATGCGGTGGGCGGCCATCGCTGCGCCGAAGCCGTTGTCGATGTTCACGACGGTGAGTCCGGAGGCGCAGGAGTTGAGCATACCTAACAGAGCGGCGAGTCCCTCGAACGCCGCGCCATAGCCGACGCTGGTGGGGACGGCGATAAGCGGTGCGGAAACAAGTCCGCCGACCACGCTCGGCAGCGCGCCTTCCATGCCTGCGACGACGATGACGACAGACGCGGCGCGGATTTCATCAATGCGCGCGTGCAGCCGATGGATGCCCGCCACGCCGATGTCGTTGAAGCGATGGACTGGATGACCGAGGAAGGTGAGTGTGGCAGCAGCCTCTTCGGCGACAGGAAGATCCGAGGTGCCTGCGGAAACCAGTGCCACTCCATGTGTTCCGGCCTGCGGCATCGCACCGATGGCGATAGTGCGGCCCAACGAGTCATAGTTCGCGTTTGGCAGATCCGTTAGAACGGCGGCGGCACGATCCGCAGGCAAGCGTGTGCCGAAGGCGCGGCCATTGGCTTCGGCGAGAGCGCGCAGGTTGTCCGTGATCTGCGCGGCGGTCTTGCCCTCGCAATAAACGATTTCCGGAAAACCCTGCCGTGCAAGGCGTCCTGGATCGAGTGTGCTGTGGGGGAGGGGAGACATAGTTTCGTATCAATCCGATTCTCCGGCTAGTGAGAGCACTTCCTTGATGATTTGAGTCGAGAGCATTGATCCTGATTCAACAAGGCGTTCGATCTCAGGGCGGAGCAGCGGTAGAATTCCTGAGGTCTTGGCTTTGAGAAGAATGCCAAGCGTGCCGATGATGGGGATGCCGAAAACTTCGGCGCAATTGCGGGCGGCCAAATCGTCGAGCACGCAGATTGTATTTTCGCGCACAAGACCGAGTGCAATCACCGAAGTCTCGCCCGCACCTAGATCCCATGCTAGAATTTCCAAAGGTGCGGAAAAATCAGGAACAATGGTAGAAGACCCGGCTAGATTCTTGATCCAGAGTTTGGCGGGATCAACGACAGGACCGGCCATGATTTCGCGGAACACCGCTTCAGGAATCACAAAGCCCGGAGCCAGTTCCTCCAATAGATGCAGGCGTCCTATCTTTCCCAGCAGGATCAATGGAGATGCATTGACGATCCAGTGCTTCACAGGGCGAGCTCTGCTTTCAGTTTATCTACTTCCACTTGCACTGCCGGGACGCGGTAAGTGCGCAACGCGTCGATGAATTCAGCTCTGGAAAGACCGGAGATTTCTGCGGCCTTGGATTGGGTGAGTCTGCCGAGTTCATACCACTTCACGCAAGCTGCGAGTTTGAGTTCGGATGCGAAATCATCCGGAGCCTGCCGCAATGCGGAAAAGGCGTTGTCCGGCATCTCAAGGGTGAGTTTCATAAGCGAAAGGTAGTTTCTCCGGTTCGATTGAGCAAGGAAAGAGGCTGAGGCGCTAGATTTAAGATTTCAACGTGATCACTTCATTCATGCTGCCGGAGCGGAAGCCTTCAAGGTCGAGCGATACGTAGCTGAAGCCTGCGTTTTTCACGGCATCCACTACCGCTTGGCGATTTTCTAGCAAGTGTGGCAGCAGCGCGGATTCGATCTCGACGCGGGCGACGCTGCCGTGGTCGCGCACGCGGCATTGGCGGAAGCCGAGTTGCTTGAGGGCGGACTCCGCTTTGTCGATGCGGGTGAGTTTTTCGAGTGTGACGGGCGAGCCGTAGGGGACGCGCGAGGAGAGGCATGCGGCGGCGGGCTTGTCCCAGACGGCGAGGCCGAGTTCACGCGCCCAGTCGCGGATTTCCTGCTTGGTCATGCCTGCTTCTGCTAGAGGGCTGCGGACATTGTGATCGCTTGCGGCGCGACGACCGGGGCGGTAGTCGCCTTTATCGTCGGCGTTGGTGCCATCCACGACGACTGCGATGTTTTCGCGCGCGGCGAGTGCGGTGAAGGTGGAGTAGGCGGTGTCCTTGCAATGGAAGCAGCGGTCCGGCGCGTTTGCGGCGTAGGCGGGATTATCGATCTCGTGGGTGGGCACTTCGATGTGGCGAATGCCTGCGGCGAGTGCGGCGGCGCGCGCGTCTTCAAGCTCGCCAGTGGCGAGGCTGGGTGAGACCGCAGTGGCGGCCACGGCTTTTTCACCGAGCACTTTCGCGGCCACGGCAGCTAACAGAACGCTGTCCACACCGCCGGAACAGGCGACGATTACGCTGCCACAGGAAACGAGGATTTCCTC
>JANMLQ010000158.1:0-29371 GCA_031372635.1 Akkermansiaceae bacterium
GGAAGTCGTCGGCGAAGGAGTGGTTCTCGGGTTTGTTGGCGATGGCTTCATTAAACGCATCGGTGATGTCCGCGGCATTGCCGCGCAGGGCAGGGATGAGGTCGATTTCGCCGTGGCGGCCGAGGCAGGGGCGGAGCTTGCCGTCGGCTGTTAGACGGAGCTTGTTGCAGTCTTTGCAGAAGTCCGCGCAGGTGATGGAGCCGATGAAGCCGACGAGCGCGCTGCCGCATTTGTAATACCGCGCGGGGCCGTGGCCGGGGCGTTCGATGGCTTTTTCCAATGGCATGACGGCGGCGATGCGTTCCATCGCTTCGTTGACGGAGAGGAAATGGCGGTCGTCGATGGGGCCGCCGGGCGCGAGTGGCATGAGTTCGATGAAACGCACGGGCATGCCGAGCGCGGCGCCGAATTTTACCAGCGGGACGATCTGGTCGTCGTTGATGCCGCGCAGCAGGACGCAGTTGAGTTTCACCACTTCGAATCCGGCTGCGGCTGCGGCTCCGATTCCTTCGAGCGCGGCATCGAGTCTGCCGCCGGTGAGTTTCTGATAGATTTCGGGATCGAGCGCATCGATGCTGATGTTCACGGAGCGCACGCCGGCTTGTTTGAGGGGGACGGCGAGTTCTTTGAGCAGCACGCCGTTGGTGGAGAGGCCGAGGGTTTGCACGCCGGGAAGATCCCACACGCGTCGCGCGATCTCGACGATGTCCTTTCTAACAAGCGGCTCGCCGCCGGTGAGGCGGAATTTCCTGAAACCGAGCGTGGTGGATTGCTCGACGATGCGGACGATTTCATCCGCCGTGAGGTGGTCGGCGCGTTCGGCCCAGCCTTTGTAGCCTTTCGGCATGCAGTAGAGGCAGCGCTCGTTGCAACGATCCGTCACGGAAACGCGGAGGTAGTCGATGTGTCTGCCGAAGGGGTCCATGGGAATTCAGATGATGACGAACTTGGCTGCGGCGATGATGAGCACGGCGGCAAGCGAGCGGCGCAGTGCGGGAATCTTGGCGCGTCCGCTGCCCCAGCGCGAGCCGATCCACGCGCCAGCGAGTACGCAGGGAAGCAGACCCCAGACCATGGTGGGGATTTGGCCGCCCTTGAGCATGAATCCGGCGATGCCGGACGATGAATTCGCCGCGATGAAAGCGGCGGAAACGGCGGCGGCCACTTTTGCGGGTGCCCAACGGAAGATCATCAACAGCGGCGTGAGGAAGATGCCGCCGCCGATGCCGACCAGACCTGATAGAAACCCGATCGCTCCGCCGATGGCGAAGAGCGCAGGCCATCCGGCATGACGGGTGTTTTCCGCGGATTCGTTAGAAGCAGCGAGCAAGCGCCATGCGCCGACGATCAGTGCGGCGGCGAGGATCAGTTTGAATATGGGTTCGGGAGATTGCAGCCAGCCGCCGAGAAACGCGGCGGGCACTGAGGCGGCGGCGAGCGGCCAGAAGAGTCCGGGTTTGAAATGTCCGGCACGGATGAAGTTGATGAGCGCGATGGAGGAAACAGCGATGTTCAGAAACAGGGCGATGGGTTTCATTTCCACCGGAGCCATGCCGACCAAGCCCATCACCGCGAGATAGGCGGATGCGCCGCCGTGACCGACCGATGCGTAAAGCGCGGCAGCCGTGAAGAAGGCGAGGCCGAGTATGAGCGGCAGGATGGTGGGATCGATGGACACAGGTTTCAGGATGATTTCCTGACGGATGCCTGTCCCGAAAACACCGGGATGGCAACCTTCAAAAGCAGAGTATAGACTAGAAATCCCGCAGCCCAAATGCCCGCCATGATTTTCCACTCGGCGGCACTTGGAATGTACTCGACCCACTCGTGCAACGTGGAGGGCACGAAGCCGGGAATGATGAGTCCCATGCCTTTCTCTATCCACACGCCGGTGAAGGCGAGCACGCAGGCGACATCGAGCGTGCGCAGGTGTTCGTGGACTTTCGGGCGCATCAGCAGCACGGCGGAAATGACCATGCAGAAGAGCGAGATCCACGTCCATGGCACCAGTGCGTTGAGTCCGTGATGGCCGAAGAAGAGATACTTGATGGCGGTGGAATGGCCGCCGCCGGTGTAGAACGCGGTGAAGACTTCCGAGCCGAGCATGAGAAGGCCGATGAGGATGGTGACGCGCATGATCGCCACCAATGTCTGGATCGAGCCGGGGCCGATTTTCATCTTCGTCATGCGACGGATGATTTGCAGAACGACGATGATGAAGGCAGGCCCGGCGATGAAGGCGGTTGTTAGAAATCGCGGAGCCATCAGCGCGGTGTTCCAGAACGGGCGTCCGCCGAGTCCGCAATAGAGGAAGGCGGTGACGGTGTGGATGGAAATCGCCCATGCGATGCTGATGAAAACGAATGGCAGATACCAATTTTTCTCCGGTTTTTCCCCGAGAAACCGTTTGTAGAGCAGATAGCCGCAGATGTGCAGGTTGAGCAGCAGGTAGCCGTTGAGCACGATCACGTCCCAGGTGAGCATCGAGATCGGCCAGTTGAATTTCCCGATGAATGGCAGCATGTGCCAGAAACGATCGGGCCGTCCCAGATCGGCGATGACGAACATCAGGCACATGATGATGGAGGCAATGGCCAGCAGTTCTCCGATGATGACGGTGTCGTGCATGTCCTTGTCGTGATAGATGTAGGCGGGGATGACCATCATCACACCTCCGGCGGCGAGGCCGACGAGGAAGGTGAAGTTCGCGATGTAGAGTCCCCATGAAACGTGGTCGGTCATGGCGGTGACTGCCATGCCCTCGGCGACTTGCGTGGCCCAGGCGTGCGCACCGACGACGAATACGCAGGTGAGAAAGGTCATCCAGACGTAAAAAATCCAGGTGCCTTCGGTGGCCAGCTTGAAGGCGAGGCGGAGGAATTTCAGATAACTGACGGCATGGAATTTCGCGTCATGCGGCGCTTCCGTGGTGGTGATGGATGGGTTCATGATTCCGTTTTTTGAATGAGGAAGGCAGGAATGCAGGAAGGTTTTAAATTCGGCATCTTTTCCTGCTTTCCTGCATTCCTTATTTTAATTCTTTCGCCATGCCGGATGACAGAATGAGTTTTTTGAATCATTAAAATCACTCGTCGAAGAAGTAGAAGAAGCTCGGGCGGGTGCCGAGTTCTTCCTTGAGAACGAAGACGCGCTTGTTGTCGATGACCTTGCGGATTTCCGAATCCGGATCTAACAAGTTTCCGAAAACCCGCGCGCCGGTCGGGCAGGCTTCGAGGCAGGCCGGCATGCGGCCTTCGCGCGTGCGGTGCAGGCAGAAGGTGCATTTTTCCATCACACCTTGCGGACGGATGCGGTTGCTGAGGTAGGATTGGTTCGGGTTGATTTCCTCCTTTGGAATCACCGGTTTGGTCCAGTTGAAACGCCGCGCGTGATAGGGGCAGGCGGCTTCGCAGTAACGGCAGCCGATGCACCAGTTGTAATCTACGACCACGATGCCATCGGCTTCTTTCCATGTCGCTTCCACCGGGCAGACATGGACGCAAGGCGGGTTGTCGCACTGCTGGCATTGCACGGGCATGTAGAACTTGTCTGGATGCGGCACCGGGTGGTCGTAGTGGGCGTTGCCCTGCTCCATGTCCATCGATCCCTTGGTCATTTCGAGCACGCGGATGTAACTGTTGCCACTGGCGCGGTCGTGATTGTTCTCGTGGTGGCAGGCCTCCGCGCAACGACGGCAGCCGATGCAAATGCTGAGATTGAGCGCATAGCCGAATTTCACGCCCTTCTGCGGGCGATGATCGGTGATGGTGACGTCCGCACCGTAGTTTTTCTTCGCATCTTCCTCCAGATGCTTGAGCACTTTTGCGAGCTGTTCCTTGTCGAGTTCGCGGTAGTGTTTCTGGAGAAACTCATCGACTGATAGATTGTCGCGGCTCCAGGTGGCAAGCGGCGCGAGTGCCTTGGCGAAAGCCGCTGCTCCGAGTGTGACGCTGGCGGCTTTCAGCAGGTTGCGCCGCGTGGCATCGCCCTGGCCATTGTCTGGCGCGGTCTTGCAGCCGCAGGAGCCGCTGCCACAGCCGCCGCTCGTTGATGGGTTGGATTCCATGAAATGAGATTCGCTGTTAGTGGTTGGATTTTCCGTGCGGCGGAAGTTTCGCTTCGCCGATGACCGGCTTGGGTGGAAACACCGGCATCACCATCGGATACTTCGGATGATGCGGATCGTGGCAGTCGGTGCAATGATTGCGTTCGCGCGGACCCTGTTTCAAATCCCAATGGCCTGTCATGCCACCGTGGCTGCCATTCTGATAGTCGCGATGTTGCGGGCCGTGGCATTGGGCGCACAATAGGATGCTCTGGCTGAAATCGAGCGGCTGCCCGTCGGCGCGCTTGAGGGTGTTGTAGTCCCCGGAGTTATGGCAACTCAGGCAGTTCTGGTTGCCGTGCGCGTATTTTAAGTCTTGGTGGAATTCGTTGAGCTGCTTCGCGTCGATGGTGGCGAGATCCGGCGTGCGCGTGTCATGGCATGTGCCGCAGGAAACCATCACCGGATTTCCCTTCGCGTCCTTTTTTCCTGAATCGATCCACGGTTTTGCATCCGGCGTGCGGATGCTCACGGGGTGTTGGGTTTCACCGGTGACGCGCTCCGAAAACTCCCTGCCGGCAGCCCAATCGTCCCGCCCCATGTAGGAGAGTCCAAGCGCGCCGAGGAAGCCGCACGCGATCACTCCGATCACTCCGAAGAACACCCATTTGCCGAATCGCGCTGTGGCCATGAAATTGCTTGAAGAGTTTTTCCGAGGACTCAGTGTCCACGGATTGTTTTGTATTTTTCGGGGATGGATAAATCAAGAAAAACAATTCCTTTTTTCTTGATAAGGCGCGGTGGTAAGCGGCAAGTTCTGCGGCAAGGAAACCAAGGACATGCCAGTGAACGGACTGCTGCTGACGCTTTCGCCGGATGAACGGCTGGCGGAAAACGCGCGCGCGATGATCGCCGGGCGGAGCGGGGCGACGCTGGGCGCACCGCTGGGAATCTATCAGCCGATGGCCGTCGAGACATCCGACGTGCGGGCGGCACACGAGTTTCACGAATGGCTCGAAGCCTTGGAGGGCGTCGGGCAGGTCGATGTGATCTACGTCGGCTTTGAAGAACCATCACCCACCGCGCCATGAACCTGATCGAACGCCGCAGTTTCCTCAAAACCTCCGCCCTCGCCGCCGCGAGCGCCGCAGCCGCCAGCCGCACGAACGCCGCTTCCGCGACTCAAAGCACCACGCCCGACGGCATCAAGTGGGACAAGGCACCTTGTCGTTTCTGCGGCACCGGCTGCCATGTGAAAGTGGGCGTGAAGGATGGAAAAGTAGTGGCCATCGCCGGTCATCCTGACGCCGAGGTGAACAAAGGCCTGCTCTGCGTGAAAGGCTATCACGTCGGCGGCATCCTCTACGGCAAGGATCGTCTCACGCAGCCGATGTTGCGGAAAAACGGCGTGCTGGAGCCGATCTCGTGGGACGAGGCCATCGACACCATCGCGCAACGGGTGATTAAAAACCCGGCGGGCTTTGGTTTCTACAGCTCCGGTCAATCGACCATCCCCGAGGGCTACGCCATCGTCAAAATGATGAAGGGCGGTCTTTCTAACAACCACACCGAACCCAACGCGCGCCTGTGCATGGCCTCCGCCGTCACCGGCTACCTCTCCACCTACGGCGTGGACGAGCCGGCCGGTTGTTATGACGACCTCGATGCCTGCAACGTCCTGCTGATGTGGGGAAACAACATGGCCGAGATGCACCCGGTGCTTTTCTCCCGCATCCTCGACCGCAAGACGCGCGGTGACGACGTCACCATCATCGACCTCGCCACCCGCCGCACTCGCACTTCGGAGTTCGCCGACCACTACCTCGAATTCCGCCCGCAGACCGACCTCGCCATCGCCAACTGCATCGCCCAGCAACTCATCGCCAAGGGCGCGTGGGACAAGGAGTTCGTCGAAAAACACTGCGCTTTCCGCGGCGACATTGATCCGGTGAAACTCGACCTCAACGGCAAGGCGATCACCTTCGAGGAATACAAGCAGAAGGTCGCCGAATACATGCCGGAACACGTCAGCAAGCTCTCCGGCCTGAGCGTGGAGCAGCTCACGCTGTTAGGCGATCTGTTCGCCGATCCGAAGATCCGCATCACCTCCACCTGGTGCATGGGCATGAACCAGCACACGCGCGGCACGGCGATCAACCGCCTCGTTCACGGCATCCATTTGCTCAGCGGCCACTTCGGCAAACCAGGCGACGCGCCCACCTCTCTAACAGGCCAGCCGTCCGCCTGCGGAACCGCGCGCGAAGTCGGCACGCTCTGCCACACACTGCCCGGCGGAAGGCTTGTGGCGAAACCTGAGCACCGCGAGCAGTGCGAGAAACACTGGAACCTTCCCGCCGGCCGCATCAAGGAAACGCCGGGTTATCACACCGTCTTGCTGTTCGAGAAATTCTGCACGCCCAAAGACAAGGGCGGCGACATCGACACCATCATGGTCCAGGTGACCAACCCCGGCCAGACGCTGCCGAACCTGAAGAAACTCTATCAGGCGAAGACCGGCCTCGAAGACAAGTTCCTCATCGTTTCCGATGTCTATCCGACGGCCTCCACCGAGATTGCCGATCTCGTGCTGCCCGCCGCCATGTGGGTCGAGAAAAACGGCGTCTATGGAAACTCCGAGCGCCGCACGCAGCAGTGGTTCAAGATGGTCCAGCCGCCCGGCGAGGCGCGTGAGGATCTGTGGATGACTCTCGCGGTGGCGCACCGCCTGTTCGATCTCGGCCACCCCGGCATGAAGGACAAGGACGGCAACTTCATCTTCACCATCAAGGACGCCGCCGGAAACGTGGTGCCCTTCTGGGACTACGCGCATTTCCACGACATCAACGTGGACCGCGAGTTATATGAACAATATCGCCCGCTCACCCACATGAAACACAAGCATGTGGCTCCCTACGACCAGCTCGCCACCCACACCGGCATGCGCTGGCCCGTCGTCGAGCAGCCGGACGGCTCATGGCGCGAGACAAGATGGCGTTTCGCCGAGTTCGACGATCCCTTCGTCACCAAGGGCAAGGGCATCGAGTTCTATCATTCCGTCACCAATGATGGCCGTGCGCAGATCTGGTTCTGTCCCTTCGAGCGTCACCCGGAGGAGCCGGATGACGGCTATCCGTTCTGGCTCTGCACCGGCCGCGTCGTCGAGCATTGGCACAGCGGCTCCATGACCATGCGCATCCCGCAGCTTCGCGGCGCGATGCCAAACGCCTATTGTGAACTCCACCCCGATGATGCCGCAGCAGCGGGCATCGCGAATGGCGATGACATGATCGTTTCCACCCGCCGTGGTGACATCAAACTCACCGCCTGGCTCAACGGTCGCGGCCGTCCTCCGAAGGGTTCGTTGTTCGTACCATTCTTCGATGAGAAACGCCTCATCAACCTCATCACCCTCGACGCCCATTGCCCGATCTCGAAAGAACCGGACTACAAAAAGTGCGCCGCACGCATCCGCAAAGCCTGATCGCCAATGGACAGCCAAGACATCGAGAACTACTTCCGCCAACACCGGAAAACGCTGGCCATCATCTTCCTCGTGATCGGCATGGCCTCGGTCTCAGGCGTCTTCATGGGCATCCGCCAGACGGAAAACCAAAGCAACCAGCGCTTCGACTTACCGAAGGCAAATGTTGTTAGCGAATCGGCAAACGAAGCCATCCCCACCGCGCCCAAATACCGCGAGATTCCCAAAGCCGCATGGCTCGCCAACCGTGATTGGAACCTCACCCTCGCCAAGCTCCCACGCGCGACCACTCCGGAAAAACAACCCGTCGCCACTGAAGCCGAGCGCGCCGCCGCCATCCAACGCCGCGCCTCGCTCCGTGCCTACGATGGCGCGCCGCCCGTCATCCCCCACGGTATCGACACCCTCAGCAGCGCTTCCTGCCTGTCCTGCCACGGCAAGGATGGAAACTTCCTCATCGCTGGCAAACGCCCCGCCGAAATCAGCCACCCATGGATCACCAACTGCACCTCATGTCACGTGCCGGATGACGGACTCCGCCAAATCACCGCACCCGAAGCCACCCGTCTAACAGTCGAAAACCTGTTCATCGGAAAACGCTCCGCCGGTTCCGGTCCGCGCGCCTTTGGCACCGCGCCACCGATCACGCCGCATCCAGTGTGGATGCGCCAGAACTGCATGGCCTGTCACGGCCCGGGGCGCGAACAAGCAATCCGCACCTCGCACCCCGAGCGCGGAAACTGCCTCCAATGCCACGCGCCCAACGCCATCTTCGACAACCGTGAATCGTATCTAACCAATCCGAAGCCGCCCATCGATACGCCACCGCCACCCGCAAAATGAGCGCACTCAGCCGCCGCGACTTGTTCCGTTCCGTCTTCGGCCGCAGCCGGGGGAATGCGGATGATTCGCCGCAGCCGTTAGAAACCACACCGGTCGCTCCGAGAGTCATCGACGAAGCTCCCCAGCTCGCGCTCATCCTCGACCGCTTCTGCCTCGCCTGGCAGGGATCTTTTTGTTCCGTCTGCTCGGAACGCTGCCCGGAACCCGGCGCGATTCTAACCGAAAACGGCAAACCCCGCATCAATCCAGATCTCTGCACCGGCTGCAAGATCTGCCACGAAGTCTGCCCCGCGCCGAAGAACGCCGTGTTTCTCGTTTCCCGCAAACCACGCCCCGGCATGATCGGCCGCACCGTCACCGAAACCCAACCCGCTCCCGATGTCTGACACCCCGCCACTGCCCGACCTGCTGCAATCCGACATCGACGAAGCCACGCTTCTCCAGTTGATCACCGACATCGGCACCCACACCGAGATCATGGAAATCATCCCCAAACACGCGCCCGGCTACGTCGCGGAAAACCCCGCGCCACTCCAGCTCGACGAAGCCTATCAAATGCTCGTGAGCCGCTCCGTGCGGGGACTCCAGCTCCGCTACCGCCATCAGGGAAAAACCTGGTGGGACACCGTCATGCCCCTGCCCGGCGGCCTGTTCCGCATCGTCCGCATTGAGCACGACTTTGCATGACCCGGATTCATCCTTTCCGCCCGATGATTTACCCTCATCAAACCAAGCAACCTGATTCAATGTGAAAAACAGTAGCTTGTCCTGCTTTGGCAAAGTTCCCGCTTAGTCCATTCCGCCAACCGCAACCAACACCATGAAACGAACCGTCATCATCCTGTTAGCCACCGCCCCGGCGATCTTCGCCGGATCACCGGAGCCCGTCATCACCACGCCGACTGATACCAGCGGCGATTGGATCAAGCCCATCATCGACATCCGCACCCGCTATGAATACGCGGACATCGACCCACTGGAAAAATCCAACGCCTGGACCTTCCGCGAACGCCTCGGTTTGAAAACCATGGCATGGCACGGCTTCTCCGCCCTCATCGAAGGCGAGTTCTCGCAAGCCGCCGTGGACGATTACAACGGCGGCGCGCCCGGCGCGGAACCTTTCGAACCCACGAACTCGCCGATCTTCGATCCTGAAACCAACGAGTTGAACCAAGGCTACCTGCAATACGAAGGCTTCGATACCACCGCTCGTGTAGGTCGCCAGCGCATCAAATACGACAACGATGCCTTCATCGGCAACGTCGGCTGGAGGCAGAACGAGCAGACTTATGACGCGTTCTCGATTTCTAACAAATCCATCGATAAGCTCACGCTCAACTACGCATACCTCAACCAAGTGAACCGGATCTTCGGCTCGGACGCCGACGCGCCGCTCGCTCCGGGTTTCGCCAACGTCCAAGACATCGCTGCCAGCGCCCACTTGTTCAACGCCTCCTACGCTGGCATCCAAGGTGTCACGCTCGGAGCCTACGCCTACATCATGAACTTCGAAGATGTCGGCGCATGGGACAACAACACCTTCGGCGGCAGTGCCAAGGGCGATGCGCTCGGCCTTACACTCTACGGCGAAATGGCATGGCAGGACAAAGCCGGCGTCGCCGGAAATGACGACGCGCTCTACGCACACGGCACCGTCACTAAAAACCTCAAGACGGACGGTTTCGACTTCGGCGCGCTGACTGTCGGCATCGAGCATCTCGACGCCGGATTCAAGACACCGCTGGCCACCGTCCATGCCTTCAACGGCTTCGCCGACGTGACGGACGGTGCCCGCATCTCCGGCGCGCACAATGGCCTGACTGATCTCTACGTTTCCCACATGATCCCGATCTGCTGGGGCATCAAATGGACCAACGTGCTGCGTGCCATGGACGATAACAGCATCGGCTCCGGCTATGGCTGGGAATATGATTCCGTGCTCATGAAGAAGTTCGATGACCACTTCACCGCCATCGCCAAGTTCGCATTCTTCGACTCCGATGGTGGCGACTACACCGCCAATGCCGTGGCCGACAGCCTGCCGGACGCCACCCGCGTCTCGGTGGAGCTGAACTACACGTTCTGAAAAGCATCCCGCCGATGCGGGCGGCGGGAATTTCCTTCAATCCAGATTCGGTTGTTGGGTCACGGATGCTTGCTGCAAAACCACAGCATTTGAAAACAATAGCCGCTTGATGATTCACTCTTCGTCCCAACGGGACGGCTCATAACAACCCGGCACAAGGTGCCGGGAGTGGTGCCGCCCGCGATTCCGTGTCCTGAAGGGACAGCTCATGCGGATGCAGCTTCGGCATCGGCTGCCAACATGAAGCGTCCCTTCAGGACGCGGTTCTTATCCGCACACAAAACCCGGCACTTTGTGCCGGGCTGGTATGAATCGTCCCGTTGGGACGAAGAACGATATGGGGATCGTTGGCATCAGCAGTTTGCGGATAAACGCCGGACGTGTTGGATTCTTGAATCGCAAAGCATGGCGCATCAGATGTCACGATAGGAACTTCACTCTTCGTCCCAACGGGACGGCTCATAACAGCCCGGCACAAGGTGCCGGGATTGGTGCCCGCAAAGGAGCCGCGTCCTGAAAGGACGCTTCATGTTGGCAGTGATTTACCTGAGCGCATGAAGTGTCCTTCATTACACGGGATAGCGACCGATAAGAATTCCCGGCACTTTAGCCCCTTGATCTTCCGTTTTCGGATTCAATCCTCTTGCCAAGTCAGCCCTCGCGAGCCTAGTCCCTGACCCGCACCTGAATCACGGACTGCTTACACCATGGGAAAAATACTCATCATTGCCGAGAAACCCAGCGTCATGAACGATCTGAGCAAGGCTCTGGCCAAGCCGCTCGGTAAGTTTGATAAAGAGGGTTCCGGGCGGGATGTGTATTACGAAAACGACAAGGCTGTCATCACCTCCGCCGTCGGTCACCTCGTCGAGCTGCGCATGCCGATGGGGCCCAATGGCAAGAAGCTGCCGTGGAATTTCACCGTGCTGCCCGCCATCCCGGAAAACTTCGACCTTGATCCCATCGCTGATTCCGAGGCGCGCCTCAAGCAGGTGCTCAAGCTCGCCAAGCGCAAGGACATCGACCGCATCGTCAACGCCTGCGACGCCGGCCGCGAGGGTGAACTCATCTTCCGCTACATCATGGACATCGGAAGTATCCAAAAGCCGACACAAAGGCTCTGGATGCAGTCGATGACTAACAACGCCATCCTCGAAGCATGGGATTCACTTCGCTCAGAGGAGCAGATGAAACCACTCGCCGATGCCGCGAAGTGCCGCTCCGAGTCAGACTGGCTCGTCGGCCTGAATGCGACCCGCGCGTTCACCTGCTTCAACTCGCGCCACGGCGGCTTCAATATCACCGCCGCAGGCCGCGTGCAGACGCCCACGCTCTCCATCCTCGCCACCCGCGAAGCGGAAATCCAAGCGTTCAAACCCACGCCGTATTTTGAAGTCCACGCCACCTTCGGCGTGCAGTCCGGCGAATACCTCGGCAAGTGGATCAACGAAGCGTGGAAGAAGGATGAAAACGCCCCGCTCTCGAAACCCGAGCGCATATGGGAACAAGCCACCGCCGACGCCATCAAGGCGCGTTGCGAAGGAAAATCCGGCGTCGTTTCCGAGGAAAAGAAAGCGCAGTCGCAGATCTCACCGCAGCTCTATGACCTCACCACACTCCAGCGCGAGGCACCGTTTTCCGCGAAGGGCACACTGCAAATCGCCCAGGCGCTTTATGAAAAGCACAAGGTAATCACCTATCCGCGGACGGACTCGCGCTACCTGCCAGAAGACTACACCGCCAACGTCCGTGAAACGATGCAGGAGATCGGCAACAGCGATCTCGACGTCGCGAAGTATGCCAAAGCCGTGCTTGCTGGCAGTTCCGACAACGGCCCGCGCCTCCACAAGTCGCGCCGCGTTTTCGATAACAAAAAAGTTTCCGATCACTTCGCCATCATCCCCACCGGCAAGACCGCAAAACTCAGCGAGACCGAGCAGAAGGTCTATGACATGATCGTCAAGCGCTTCATCGCCGTCTTCTATCCCTCCGCAGAGTTTGAGCAAACGACACGGCTCACCCGCATCGCGCAGGACACCTTTAAGACCGAGGGCCGCGTGCTCATCAAACCCGGCTGGCTCGAAGTCTATGGCCGCCGCCCTGGCGTCGCTTCCGGCAAGGATGAACTCGTGCCCGTCACCGCCGGTGAAAACTCCAGCGTCGAGCACATCGAAGTGCTGCACGAGGAAACCAAACCGCCTGCGCGTTTCACCGAGTCCACACTTCTCTCCGCCATGGAAGGCGCGGGAAAACTCATCGACGACGAAGCACTCGCCGAAGCCATGGCCGAGCGCGGCCTCGGCACACCCGCCACCCGCGCCGCCACCATCGAGGGTCTTATCGCCCAGAAATACCTCGCCCGCGATGGCCGTGATCTTCATGTCTCCGGCAGCGGCATGCGCCTCATCCAGCTCGTGCGCGAGATGGACATCGAGGGCCTCTACTCGCCCCGCCTCACTGGTGATTGGGAATACAAACTCCGCCAGATGGAGCAAGGTCTGCTCAAGCGCGATGCCTTCATGCAGGAGATCGTATCCTACACCAACGAGATCGTTTCCAAGGCCCGCAAACTCGCCGACGACGCGAAAAACCAAGTCTTCCCCGACCTCAACGCCGCCTGCCCCGCCTGCGGCACCGACAAGCTCCGCCAGACCGATGCCACCTACGAGTGCCGCAATCCCGAGTGCAAGTTCAAGGCCAAGAAACACATCGCTGGCAGGCTTCTAACCGAAGACGAAGCCGTCGAACTTCTCAGCAAAGGCTTCGTCGGCCCGCTCACTGGTTTCAAGTCCAAGTTCAACAAGCCCTTCGATGCCGCGCTCAAGATGGACGAGAAGTTCAAGATCAACTTCTTCTTTGAAAACGACGACCGCGACAACGCACCCGAACTCACCGATGAACACCTCGTCGGCGATGTCGCCATGCAGGATGGCCGCACGGTGAAACTCTACGAAACGGAAAAAGCCTATCACATTCCCGAGATCGTCACCAAGAAGGAGCCTAACGGAATCCGCATCGGCAAACACATCCTCCAACACGACATCACTGTGGAGCAGGTGAAGAAAATGCTCACTGCTGGCAAGACCGACGTCATCAAAGGCTTCGTCTCCAACCGCACCAAGCGCAAGTTCGACGCCCACCTCACCTTCGATCCCAAAGAAGGCAAGATCGGCTTCGACTTCCCACCCCGCCCGGCCAAGCAGGCCGCGAAAAAAGCGGCGAAGAGCGTGGAGGAGTAAAAGGGGAGCACATGCGCCCTCGCGTGTACCATGCCGCGCCCTCGCGGCATGGACGGCGCGAATCACCATCGCATTGGTCCAAGGCATGAGACGCATGTTTCCAGCGAGGGCGCTGGAAACCACACGCGATGGCGCGTGTGCTCCCCGTTTCCACGACATGCCGCCAGACGCTCAACGCGGCGCGGCTGGCGGCACAACCCGCTCTCGTGCTCTCATGACACTCATGACAGTGGCGGCTTCCCCAGCTTTTTTGCGGATTTCAGCGGCGGTTTTCTCGGCGTCGGCAGCAGGATTATCGATCACGATCACCGCATCACCCGGATTGAGTTTCGGCGCGGACGAGAGCAGCGCGTCCCTCTCCCATTTCTCGCGGGGAGGCAGTTGCTCGATCCATGCTTTGAGGTCAAACATCTCCGGCTTCCAGTTTTCCGCGCGGCGGAGAATGCAGACTTTGCTGAAATCGATGGGGCCATTAATGGAGGATTGTGATAAAAGCTCCACGAGACTATTAGGCAAATAACTGCCGCTTCCACCACCATCTTTTGTTAGCGCGAGCACATGATTCGACTGACCACTTTCAAATTGCTTGTAGAGCTTGGGAACATCCCACGACATCTCGACCGTGTCGCCATCGAGCAGGCGGAACCTGGCATCCGTCGGCTTCGAGAAATCGAGTGTGATCGGCGCGGGCAAACCTTTGCGGCGGACGACGAAGCGGGTCTGATCCGCCACTGATTGGATGTTGGGGGGAAGCAGCGATGGAAGCGTTTCGGATGCATTGGAATCCAGCCAGAAGGTTTCTTCCCCGGGAATGGTCTTCGGGAATTCTAGCTCACCGAGGCGAAACGTGACGGCACGCGCTGGAATCATGGCCGCGAAATCGCCGAAAGAGGAAGCATCACCACTCCTGCCCGAAGAGCTGCGGACTTCGACGACATCTCCCCATACGAGGGCAGGCCAGTCGGTGGGCAGCTTGTTGCCTCCGCTTTCGCACCACTCGCGGATGATGTCGATCCGGTCGTTTTCACCACGACGGATGATGCGGATGCTTTGTGGGTAGCCACTCTGTCCAAAAGCCATGCGCATCACTTCCGCGAGGGATGGCGGAGGACTCGCGGGAGACGCGCGGGTTTCCAAGGCGATGACTTCCGGACGGCTTTCTTGCTGGGATCGCACTCTCGGCCGGCGGGCACCGCCGCTCGGAGCAGGCTCTTGATTGAAGAAATGATCTCCCCTGACGGATAGAAGAATCGCATCAGTGTTGTGAAGCTTGGGATAAACCAAGCGTTCCCCGACAAAGGGCAGCATGGCTTCCGAAGTCCGCCGCAACAGGGCGCGTGGATCGGCGACGGTCGCTCCGTGTTTCAGCAAGACCTCTATGAGAGCTGCGTTGGAGTCGACCTCGTTCTGGGCGGCCACGCGGTCCAAGGTGGTGAGTCCGGCACTGTCCTTCGCATTGGGATCCGCCCCTTTCGCAATGAGAAACTCCGCAATTTCGGCTTTGAACGTCCAGTGGAGCGGCGTCTCTCCTTTCGCGTTGGTGGCTTTGGCATCGGCTCCAGCCTCGATGAGCAATTGAGCCGCCTCTATGCGACCGAATCCGGCGGCGCGATGCAGGGGAGTGATGCGGTCGATGAGGTCGGTCGATTTGGGGTCGGCTCCGGCCTTGAGCAACGGTGCGATCATGTCCTGATTGTAACCCACCGCCATGCCAAGCGGGGTGATCCAGTCTTTTTCTCCGGTGGCGGCCAGGGACGCTCCTGCGGTGATGAAGGTTTGGGCCAGTTTGTTGCGCCCCAGATAGATGGCCATTTCGAGCGTGCTGATAGGAAGCCTGCCTTGCGATACCAAGACATCAAGTCCCACATGATCAAGATCGGCTCCAGCCTCAATCAAGGTGCGGGTGATTTCCGGGCGATCATAGAGAATGGCCATTTCGAGGGCGGTCCATGTGCCTATGATTTCTTTGGCTTTGCTATCGAGAGATGGAAAACCTTTGCCGCCGTCCATTGCGACAGGGGATTGAATGTTTAAATCCACTTTTGCCGCCAGCAAGGTTTTGACGGTAGCGAGGTGTCCATGGATCGAGGCGAGTTGGAGCGGGGTGAGTACTTCGTTGTTGGTCCTGCAATTGGAGGCGACTTTGTTTTCCAAGAGGTAGGAAATCACGCGGGTCCAGCCATTGGCGGCGGCATGGTGGATTGGCCGCCAACCGTCGAGACCTGCACCGTCGATGAGGTCCGGGCTGTTGCGGGCGATTTCCTTGAGTCGGGCGATCTCGGCATCTTCGGGATCGGTGGCTGCGGGTGCAGACGGAGCGGAAATTTCGATGCCGAGGGCGGCGAGGTTTTCACGGCTGAGTCGGGCGAGTTCTGCTTGCTCGGGAAAACGCTCGGTCACGGCGCGGAAGGCGGCGGCGGCGCTTTCCTTTTCGTTCTTTTTGCGGGCGACCTCGCCGAGCCGGAAGGTGGCAGATGCGGCAAGCGCGCGCTGGCGGTCGTGCGCGGCGATGACGGCGCGGTAATGTTCTGCGGCCTTGTCGAGATTTTGATTCGCCTCTTCTTCGAACAAGCCATGGCGCAGCAGATCCTCGGGTGAGGGATCAGCGGCATGTAGGGTGGCGAGGGAGAAGCCCAAGATAAGCAGGATGCGTGTGGACATGGCGGGACTGTGCATGGAAGTGGATGCGGGTTTGTCAGGGTTTTGTCAGAAGTTCTCCAATCGGTAGCCTTTGCCATGCACAGTGATAATGTGGTGCGGGTTGGCCGGGTCGTTCTCAAGTTTCTGGCGCAGCGCGAGGATCTGGTTGTCCACGGTGCGGGTGGTGGGGAAGGCGTGGTAGTCCCATGCCTTGTCGAGGAATTCCTCGCGGCTCACCGGTCGGCCTTTCGCGGCGGCGAGCACTTCGAGCATGCGGAACTCGCGGGTTGTTAGGTTGATCGCGGTGCCGTCACGGGAACAGGTGACTTGTTGGAAATCGACCTCCACATTTCCGAGGCGGAGTGTGGCGGGCGACTGCGCATCCAGCGCGGTGCGGCGCAGCAACGCGCGGATGCGGGCTAACAACTCGGGACCGCTGAAGGGTTTCACCAGATAATCGTCCGCGCCGCCATCGAGGCCGCGGATGCGGTCTTCCACGGTGCCGCGCGCGGTGAGCATGAGAACGGGCACGGCGCGGCCGCGTTTGCGGATTTCCCGGCAAATGGCGAAGCCGTCGATGCCGGGAAGCATGATGTCGAGCAGGATGAGATCGAAGGTTTCGGTGACAGCGCGTTCGAGTCCGGTCGTGCCATCGGCGGCGGATTGCACATGATAGCCCGCGTCCTCCAGCAAGGGGATGAGCGCGGCGCGCAGTGAGGTTTCGTCTTCGATGAGCAGCAGTCTCATGGATGGAAGGGCAGGGTGAGGGTGAAGCGGGAACCGCCGCCCGGCGCGTCCGTGACCTCGATGCGTCCGCCGTGGGCTTCGGCAGTTCGTTTCACGAGGGCCAGCCCGAGTCCGGTGCCGGGCGTGGTGCGGCGGAGTTCGTCGCCGATGCGATAGAAGGCTTCAAAGACGCGTGATCGTTCGTGGGCGGGAATGCCCGGGCCGCTGTCGGTGACTTCGATGCACCAGCGTTTTTCATCCATGGGCCGGGCGATGCAGCTCACCTTGCCGCCGACGGGTGTGTGCTTGATGGCGTTGTCTAACAAATTGAGCAGCGCGCGGCGCAGGGCAGCAGCATCGCCATGAGGGGCATCGGGGAAATCCGGGACATCCATCTTGAAGGCGACTTCCTTGCGTTCCGCGAGCGGTCGAATCAAGGAAGCGGCATCGGCGATCATGGCGGGTACGTCGAAGGCTTCGTGTGTTTCCATCGGCTTGTCGCGGGTGAAGGCGAGCACGTTGTCGATGAGTCCGCCAAGCCTGGCGCTTTCCTCGCGAATCATGCGGACGTGCTCGTCACGCTGACCGGCGCGATCCGCTGCGCCGGATTCGAGGTTTTCCGCAAGCAGGCCCATCGCGGCGAGCGGCGTGCGCATTTCGTGGGAAACGGCGGCCATGAATTCGGATTGGCGGCGCGCGAGTTCGACGGCGCGGAGATAGGCTCTGCCGGATTGGAACAATCCGAACATCGCCGCGATGCCAGCCACCGAGATCACGGCGGTGATGAAATTGCGGGTGCGGGTTTCGCTCCGCCCGTAAGCTTCCGCATCTGCTATTACGACATCGGCTGTCCAACCGTGTTTTTCCTTCGAGGAGATGGGCGTGAATGCAGCGGGACCAGCCATCGTTTTTCCGACGATGCTCAGGTGAATCGCCAAGCCATCCGCGAGATTGAGTGCGGGGATTTTCAACGCCGCTTCCGCCGCCGCGCACACATCATCCGCCGTGCTGACACGCCATTCGCGGGACAAGGGCTTGAGTTCTATTAGAAACTCGGTGCCGTCCTTGTTCTTCCATGTCGTTGCATCGAGTCCATGGAGAAGGGAAGACTCCGCTTGCGCCAACTGCCAACGACCGCGCCAGTCAGCGAGCGATGGCGGCGGAGCGATGTTTAGTTCCGCGAAACGCTTCTCCGCCTCCTCCATGAAGAGCGGCGTCACGAAATCCATCGATCCCGCCAAGATCGATGCGAGTTCCGCAAGCCGGGCGGGGGCCGTTTCCCTCCGCAATAATCGAAGTGCCGCCAGCGACCTCAGCGGCAGGCCTGCGGGAGATCGCAGTGACTCCGGGCTGCCTAACACTCCTTCGAAATCACCCGCTTCGTATCGTTTCAATGCCTCCACCGCCTTCGGATCATCAGCGGGCAGCGGCGGGATGCCGGTGCGGTCCGTCTCCGGCATCGGCGACCACGGCCCGAGATTGGCATTAATGTCGTCGAGGGCTCTGGCCGCAAGCTGACTGGCGAATTCCAACATCCGGTTTCTCCGGGTTTCCGAATCGGAGCGCCACGCGTTCCATGTGAGTGCCAGCAGTGCGCTAAACGGCAGTACCACCCACAGTGAGTGCAGGATGAAACGTCTCATCGGCGAAGCAGCGGGCGTCATGATCCGTGAGAGTGGAGGAATTCCATGCGCGGGTTTGTCATGGTTTTGTCATCAGCATTTCAGGCATGGAAATCTCCGCAGCGAGCGCGGGTGAAATGTAAAGTGACTCCACGGTGTGCTCATCGCGGCCAAGAAGGGTGGATTGTGTGGAGCGCCCGGCTTTCAACTCGATATGGGCGAGACCCAAACATGCGGGCAGCGGCACGCCGTAAGTCTTATCTCCCGTCTTGCCGTCGTAGCTGACCGCATAGCGCAGGCCGCGTGAGTTGAGGCCATCCAGTGCCGCCACAAAATCATCGAACGACAGCCCTGCGAGATAACGCGAATCCCTCTCGCCCGATGTCCCTTGATACGGCGGGTCCATGTAAATCACATCGTAGGCCTCTGCTGCCGCGAGCACTTCGCGGAAATCGTGTGAAGTCACAAGCGCCCGGCCTTGCAGCAGTTTTGAAACGGCGATGATGTTGCGCCGCATAGTATCGGGGCGAGTGCCCAGCCGTCGTTTATCGGGGCTTTGATTGAACATGCCATCGTTGTTGTAGCGAACGGCTCCTTTGATGCACCGCGCGAGCAGATACAAGAAGAGTGCCGGTTCCTGAGTGCGGTTGAATTTTTCCCGTAATGCTTGGAAATGTTCGAGTGCTTCCCCAGCTTCACCTTTCCAGAGTCCGGCATACGCGTCCGCCAACTCTACTGGATGATCGATCATGAGCTTGAGCAATTCCGCGAGTGGTTTGTTCAGATCGTTCATCCAATATCGTTCCGCACGCATCCTAGCGGCACACGCTAAGGTCATCGCTGCGGAACCTGCAAACGGGTCCACAAACCTGCGGAATCTAGCAGGCAGGTAATTCAGAATCTGCGGAGCTAAAGAGCGCTTGCTGCCCTGGTATTGGAAGGCCTGGGGGACGATCATTCGGCTGCCTTCTCGATTGGTCCTGATTGCTCAGTTGCCACCGCTGAATGGCCGCTTAACCACGTATTTCTCGGACTTCACTGAGCCGTTGCGGGTGACGGTGCGTTTGGTGACACAGCCGCTGAAGGCGATGGCGATCAGGCCGCAGATGAGGAAGGGAAGGATGGCGCGTGCATGGGTGCTCATGCCTCGTAGTTTGCACCAGCGGCGCTGCGGGTCAATGCTACTGAACGGATGCCGTTTCAGGGATGCGAGTAATGGCCGCGGCTGTATCCACCACCGCGGTAGTAGCCACCGCCGCCATAGTAGGTGCGCGGCGCACAGTAGCCGCCGCCATAGTAGCCGTGATGGTGATTATTATTGTCCGCGATCGCATAGCCGATGAGTCCAGCGGCGGCCACTCCGGCGACGGCCATGCCGGGATCGACGGTCTGCACCGGTCTGCCATAAGCGTCATAGGTGGTCACGCAACTGACGCTGGTGGCGGCGCAGACCAGCAGTGCGATCAAGGCGGATCCGCGAAACATCCGGGAAACAGGCGATGAAGTTTTCACAAGCCCATGGACGCCCGGATGCGGTGATTATTCAACCGGGTTTTCGGAAAAATCATCCGTCATTGCCACCACGCCGCAGCTTGCCGCTGGCGGTGAATTCCAGCGCATCCACCCGCACGATGCGGACTGGCACTTTGTATGCGGATAGAAGACTGCGGCACCAAGCGGCCAATTGCTTGGGTTGTGTGTTCACGCCATCGACTGCGATGTATTCCGCCACCGGCACCGTGCCGAGCACGGGATGGGTCGCTCCACGCACGCGGCTGCGTTTTACCGCAGGATGGCGGTCGAGCACGGCCTCCACTTCTTCCGGGAAAACCTTCATGCCATTCACATTGATTACGCTCTTTTTTCGCCCGCGGATGAAGACGCGGCCTGCGGCATCCGTTTCCGCAAGATCGCCTGTCGGGAACCAGCCGTTCACGCATACTTCCGCAACAGGTTGCCATGGGGAAAGGTAGGCGTCGAACATGCCCGGACCTTTGATCCACAGTTCGCCGATTCTTCCCACCGCTACCGGCAGACCTTCTTCATCGCGCAGCTCCACATCGAAGGCTGGCAGCGGCCTGCCCACCGCAGTCGGTGTATCTTCCGCGCCGCCGGCGTTGAGCAGCGGTAGGCCGATCTCGATGATGCCCAGCCCTTGGACCAGAGGTTTTTGGAAACGATTTGCAAAATCCTCCGCCACCGCCGCCGTCAATGGAGCCGCCGTGCTCACAGCCAGCCGCAAGTCCGGCCAAGCGTAGCCGCCCTTGTCTGCACCTAACAGCGAGTAGTGGAAGGGCGCGCCGTAAATCACCGTGGCACGCGATGTCCTCGCCGTTTCCAAAACCTCTTCCGCAAGATGCGATGTGCCGATCACAGTACACGCGCCATGATAGAGATAGAGCACGATGGAAACTGCAAAGTGGTGGGCCATCGGAAGCATCCACAGCACGCGATCGCCTGGGCCGATGCCAAGAGCTGCATTCGCGGCTATGATGCGTTCTTCCAGCTTGCGGTGGCTGAGCACCACTCCTTTGCTTCGGCCCGTGGTCCCGGAACTGAAGCGGATGAACGCGGGCTTCAATGCCGCGAATTCGGCCTCATGCTCGAGCGGCGGCTCGTAGAGATCCAACCATGCCGCGCCGGTGCTTTCTTCGTGCTCCGTCACTTCCCTGCGACGCCATGTTTCATGCGGTCCTATCAACGCGCCGCACAAACCGGTGCGTGTGATCACTTCCTCGCGCTCCGCTTCCGCGAGTTCTTCCGCCAACGGCACCAAGCAACCACCTGCTTTCAGGATCGCCAACGCGAGAACGATGTAGTCCGGGCCGTTGGCGCAGGCGAGTCCCACACGCGGCACTCCCGCGCTGTGGAAAGCCGGACGCCGCATCAACCAGTCCGCCACCACGCTCACGCGCTCTAACAACTCGCCGTAAGTCAGCAGCAGCCCGTCCGTCATCAACGCCGGCCTTTCCGCCGCCGCCCGCATGGCGATCCGATCCACAATGTTCATGACTCCCGCAGTCCTATCGCAGCCTTCGCGTGCCGACAAGGCTCTGCATTCCGTAGTCCGCCCGCCGATTGCTCGTTGACTTTCAAAGCATGCCGCGTATCGGTGCATGGCATTATCCAATATTTACCCGAGCCTCAAACCCATCCCGCATGATTCTTCAATCGCTCTGGAAACCCACGTCTGCATGGCGTGTCATCCTTCCTCTTCTCTGCGCGGCCATACCGCTCCATGCGCAGGTAAATCCGCTGATCGACCGTGAGGTCTGGATGCAGAGATACGGCGTGCTGGACGCGCAGATGGACCAGCTTCCGCCCTACGCAGGCTGGCTCTCGCAAGATGCCGATGGCGATGGCGTGAACAATCAATCCGAGTTCACCGCAGGCACCAATCCTTGGCGGAAATTTCCAGCAGATCCGCATTTCCGCCCGCCCACCGTGGCGGCGGGCGTTGCGAATCTGACGCTCGGTTTCCCCACCGTGCCGGGCAAGTTCTACGCGGCTCAAAGCAACGCCACACTGATGGACGAGTGGCAACGCGGCACACTTCCCGGCGTGACCGGTGATGGCACGCCGAAGTCGCTCAACGTGCCGATGAGCGCGGGGAAATTCTTCCGCATCTCCGTGACCGATCAATCGAGCCAAGGCGATCAGGTGAGTGATTGGGCGAAGCACATGCTTGGCTTCTCGCTCGCCGCACCCATCGGCTCGCAATCCAGCTACGATGATGACTCTCTCGCCACCGAACTCCAGGCCGAGAACACCGTGACGCTGGAAGTGTTAGACTACGAAGCCACCCAGCCCACGGATGCCGCGACTCCCGCCGATGATCCTGCGGTGATCCGAGTTTCACGTAGTGGAAACCTGTTGCCCGGAGACGTGACGGTGCCGCTGGTGAAAAGCGGAACCGCAGTGGAAGGCACCGACTATGCGACTCTTCCTGCGTCGGTGGTGTTTCCCGCCGGTGTCAATGCGATCGACATCCGCATCACACCGCTCTTCAACGCCACGCGGACCTCCAGCGCCACCGTTTTCCTAACAGCCCAAGCACCCGGCACGTCTGGAGCCGCCGGAAACTACGCACTTGGAAATCCCACCTCGCGCGGAGCCACCATTCGTGCTTCTGGAAACCCTACGGGAAGCGGCCTCGCGGCGAACTACTACGAGGGTTACAGCTCTACCTATGCGAGCCTGCTCAACTTCGGAGGTAAAGCCGCCAGCTATAGTTTCGCTAGGGTCGGCACCACAGTCACCGCCACCGTCACATACTCCGGCACTCCTGCCATCCCATTGAAGGTAGGCAACCCGGTGTCGCTTCGTTTCACATCGGGCAACCTCAATAACACAACTCAGACGACGAACATCACCGGCGGGAACGGCACCAGCACATTAATCGTCTCGTTCACTTCCGCGATCACCCAGACATCCGGCACTGGCAACTGCGAGATCGGAAATTTCTTCGCACCTGTCACCCGCATCGATCCGACTGTGGATTTCAATTGGGGCAGCGGCTCTCCCGATCCGCTCATACCGGCGGACTCATTCTCCACCCGCTGGACCGGCCAAGTGCTGCCGCAATACTCGCAGAAATACTACTTCGTCGCCCGCGTGGATGATGCGGTGAAACTCTGGGTCAACAACCAACTCATCGTGGATAGGTGGGCGTCTGGAAGCGGGGACCGCACCGGCTCGATCGATCTCCAGGCGGGCGTGCGATACGACATCCGCATGGAATACGCCGAAAGCACCGGCTCCGCGGAAGCACGCCTCAATTGGTATGGCGATGACCAGGCAAAACAAATCATCCCGATGAGCCGCCTCTTCCCCACCACCTCGGGCAGCCCAGAAATCACCAGTCCAGTCGGCGCAGTGACCATCCTCGGATCAGGTTCGCCTTTCTCAACGATCATCACTGCAAGCAATGGTGCGACGATCACCGCCAGCGGACTGCCGCTATGGCTTACGCTTATCGGCAGTGAAATCAAAGGCACACCACCGGCAGCCGGAATCTATCAGTTCACACTCACCGCCACCAATGCCGCCGGCTCCGGAAGCTCGGTGATGACACTGGAAGTGAAGGCAACGCCCGGCACGCTCACCCGCGAGCTGTGGACCTCCGGGGTCAGCGGCGCGGCGCTTGCCGATGTGCCATGGACCAGCCCGCCTTCTTCAAACGACACGGTCACTTCCGCCGAGGACGATACCATCACTTACACGGCCAATACCGGCGAACGCCTGCGCGGATATTTCACCGCACCCGCCACCGGTAACTACTACTTCTGGATCGCCGCCAGCAACACCGCAGAGCTATGGATTTCCAACAACGCGGAACCCGTCAACAAAGTGCGGCGCGCCCTTGTGACCGGCCCGACAGGCTCCGCCGCTCGCACTTGGAACACTCAGCCCGGTCAGAAATCCCAGTGGCTCTCCCTCACAGCCGGAAGCAAATACTACATCGAAGCACTCCATAACACCGGCGCGTCTCCCGGCTCCAATCACCTCTCCATCGCTTGGTTTCTCGATCCCACCGGCAGCACCGCCAACCCGATCTCTAACAACTCCGGTCCCGCCACCGCCAGCACAGGCGGCATCCTTCCCAGCCATGTGCTTTCGCCGTGGGACAATCCGCCCACCACCACCATTCCCGGCACGCTCTATGTCACGAACCTCCAGGGCGTGGATGGCTTGAGCGGCATCACCGCCACCGGCGGAGCCTTCCTTCGAGTGAATGGCAGCAGCGCAGTGCTTCAGCTCAATCACCACGGTCTTTCCTCCGGCATCACTTCCAGAAAAATCGTCAACAGCAACGGCGACGTGCTTTTCAACATCACCGCGCAGGATCGCAACTACCCCACGTTAAAAACCACCGATGGCGGCCACACCTGGAACATGCAGGCCGCCGACCTCACTGCGCTCAATACCGGCAATGTGCGCATCGTCATTTCCACCATCAATCATCCCACCGGCGAAGTCTCCGGCACCTTCGGTAAAATCAGCGGCTCGCAAACGCAGCCCGCTGTCCCCGCCTATCCAACATGGGTCGATCCGCACGCCGCCAATGAAGCATCGAACTCACGTTTCCTCACGCAGACCACCTACGGACCCAGCCCGTCGGACATGACTTACGTGAAAAACAACGGCTGCCGCGCATGGCTCGAAAACCAACTCATCCTCAGTCCTACCCGCAACATTCCCTACGTGTTGCAAAACCTCAGCAACGATCCGCAGAACTCCTACGGCAGCTCGCTCATCTTCAACTCATGGTGGCGCAACTCCATCACCGCACCCGATCAACTCCGCCAGCGTGCCGCCTTCGCACTCAGCGAAATCCTCGTCGTTTCCGATACCGGCCCGCTCAACAACAACGGCCGCGCCCTCGCCGATTACTACGACACTCTGCTAGATAACTGCTTTGGAAATTACCGCGACATCCTCAAGCAAGTCACCCTCAGCTCCGCCATGGGCGTCTATCTCGACATGCGCGGCAATACCAAGGGCGACATCCAAACCGCGCAACATCCGAATGAAAACTACGCGCGTGAAATCCTCCAACTCTTCTCGTCCGGACTCTATCGCGTCTGGCCGGACGGCTCGCTCGTGCTCGACTCCACCGGCAGCGCGGTGCCCACCTACGATCAAAGCTCCATCACCGGACTGGCCCGCGTTTTCACCGGCTGGACGTGGGGCCAGCCCATGGTCGCCGGAAGGCTGCCCACCAGCTTCGGTCCATACACCAACTATCTGGACCCGATGGTCCTAGTCCCAGATAGGCACGAACTCGGCACCAAGGTTCTGCTAGACAATGTGAAGCTGCCCGCAGCCACCGTCACGAGTTCCTCGGACACCTCCACCGATCCCGCCTCCACCTACACCGTGCAATCCACGGACCCATTACTCGGCGCGGGAAACATCGTCACTACCACCATCACCAATCAATACGACCTCAACGGCGTGCGCGATCTGGAAGTAACGCTCGATAACATCCTCGCGAACTCCGCCACCGGCCCCTACATCTGCCGCCAGCTCATCCAACGCCTCGTTACCAGCCATCCGAAACCCGAATACATTCACCGCGTGGTGCGCGCCTTCAACGGCGAGCGCAACATCGACGGCATCGCCACCGGCATCCGTGGCGACATGAAGGAAGTCTTTCGCGCCATCCTGCTCGACCCCGAGGCGCGTTCTTCAACATCTGCAGCGGATACGAAGTTCGGAAAACAACGCGAGCCACTGCTGCGTATCACCGGCCCCGCCCGTGCTTTTCCCGCGCCGTCGTTTCCTAACAGCACCTACCGCCAGATCGGCGGGCAGTCGATGCTCGTCACCACCGCCACAGCGCACCGTCTAGTCAGCGGCGAAAGCGTGCGCCTCTCGAATTTCACCGGCTCATCCTCACTGCCCAGCACGCAGACCTATTCGGTGACAGCCACACCGACCTACTCACTTGTCGGAGCTACCGGCATCGCCACCATCAACGCGGGCGGCTATCAAACAGGCGACACGGTCGAACTGCAGTTCACCTCCCACACGCTCGGAACCACTGCTCCCTACAACACCCTGCAAAACTACACCGTCGTTTCCGCAGCACCGACCTCGTTCACGATCGACATCGCCAACACCAGCTTGGCAAATGTCACCAGCAACTCCGCCACCGCCAGCACTCCCAAAAACTTCTCCGTCTCTAACAACGGCACCGCCTCGCCCGCCTACACCAGCATCGGAAACACCGTCACCGTCAATCAGTCCGGACTCGCCGTGGGAGACCAGCTTTATCTGAAATTCTCCACCGGCGGCCTCGCAAGCGCGGGTTTCGATAAGGTGTACACCGTCGTCACCACCACCGGCTCCGCTATCACTGCCACGCTTTCATCCAGCCCTGCCGACACCAGCGGCAACTGCCTGATCCCGCGTTTCAGCGGCGGCTATCGAGTCACCACCACTGGCGGAGTTTCCTCCATCCTGCTTCAAACCGGAGCCAATCACAACCTAGTCGAAGGCGACAGCGTGCAGCTAAAATTCCTCGTCACCAATCAGGGCACTCCCGCAGTCAGCGGCATCTACACCGTATCCCCCGACCCTGGGTCGAACTCGTTCCGCGTCAACGCGCCCAGCGTCATCACCGATGGCTCGCAAGGCAGCAGCGGCATGGTCGTCTATCCGCTCAAGAACTCGCATTGGACGCGCAGCGGCACCGTCGAGGTCGGACTCAGCTCATGGGGCATCGGCAACAGCGACAACACGCTCAACCAGACACCGCTGGATGCCACCACCGTCTTCAACTTCTTCTATCCGGACTACCGGTATCCCGGAGACATCGCCACAGCGGGCATGACCACACCGGAGTTCCAACTCACCAACGACTCCAACACGATGACGCTCACCAACCACGTCACCCAGGGCACGCTGACCAACAACAACTCCAACGCCAACGGCTACATCTCCGCCTTCGGCAGCAGCGCCGTGACCATGGACATCTCGACCCATATGACCGCCGGCCAGACCAGTAACGCAGGCATCACCGGACTCGTGGACAGTCTCGGCACGCTTCTAACAGGCGGAAACCTCAGCCCTGCCGCGAAGTCGATCATCATCAGCTACGTCGCGAATGATACCAACTTCCCTTACACCACTCCGACCAACACCGAGATGCGCAACCGCGTGCGCGCCGTCATCCACCTGATCGTCACCTCCGCCGAATATGCCATCCAGAAATGATCACGCCATGAAACCCGACCTCAAGCTGCCCTACATCTCGCGTCGTAATTTCCTCCAGCGCTTTGGCATTCTCGCGCTCAGTGGTTCCGTGCTCGCCAAGACCATCCGTGAGCTGCGCTTGCTCAATACCGCCATGGCGCAGACCCCTGTCACCGGCGATTACAAGGCTCTCATCTGCGTCTTCCTCAATGGCGGAAACGATGCGAACAACATGATCATCCCCACGCTTTCCTCAGAGTGGGCGAACTATGCCGCCATTCGTTCCCCCGTGCTCGCCATCCCTAACAGCGACGGCGGCGCAGCCACCGCGCTCGCCCTTTCCACACGCAACGGCCAGCCCGGCTTCCCCGCATCGGATGGTCGCACTTATGGTTTCCATCCCGCCATGCCGGAGTTGAGAAACCTCTACGAACTGGGTGTTGTCGCGCCTGTCTTCAATGTCGGCACGCTCAGCTTCCCACTCACCAAGGCGCAGTACAGCGCAGGCAGCGTGCCGCGCCCGCCGCAGCTCTTCTCTCACAGCGACCAGCAGACCCAGTGGCAGACCTCACTACCGGACCAGCCCTACACCAGCGGTTGGGGCGGCCGCCTCGCGGACCTATTCACCGCACCCGTGGACATCAACGCAGGAGGCCAGGTTTCCATGGCCGTCACGCTTGCCGGCTCTAACATCTTCGAAGTCGGAAACGTCAACGCCGCACCGCAATACGCCATCACCACCAGCGGCGCGGTGACTTTGAGCGGCATGACTCCCGCAGGCACATCCACGCTCCAATCCTTCCTCGCCACTAACAAAGGCTCCACGGATCTCCAGACCAATGCCTACGCGCAGGTACTCGATCACGCCATCAACGAGGCGAACATTCTCACCACCGCACTCAATGGAAACGCCAGCGCCACGTGGCTTTCGCGTTTCAACACCATCGTCACCACACCCAATGGCGGAGCCACCAATGGCAACTCCAGCCTCATGCGCCAGATGAGAATGGTCGCGCGGCTCATCCACCTCGGTAGCAAGTCCGTCGCCAGCGGCGGCCTCGGCATGCGCCGCCAGATCTTCTTCATCCAAGTCGGCGGCTACGACACCCACACCGGCCAGACCAACAATGCCGGTGCCACCACCACGGACAACGCCAAGGTCATTCTCGGCAGCCATGCCAATCTCATGGCGGAACTCAGCCAAACACTCAACGCCCTCTATCAAGCAATGAACGACATCGGCACGCCCGCTGGCATGAGTGTGCCGCTCAAGGACTGCGTCACAGCCTTCACCGCTAGCGATTTCTCCCGCACCTTCCCGGCCAACGGCTTCGGCAGCGATCACGGCTGGGGCGGCCACCAACTTGTCATGGGCGGCGCTGTTAGAGGCAGAGCCACCTACGGAAAATTCCCTACGCTCGCGGTCAATGGCCCGGACGATACCAACACCGGCCGCTGGATTCCCACCACTGCCGTCGATCAATATGCCGCCACCATCGCCACTTGGTTCGGCGTGGATTCCAGCCAGTTGGACACCGTGTTTCCTAACCTCGGGCGCTTCTCATCCTCCAACCTCGGATTCCTCTAACATGACGCCCCGCACAGCGATCACCATCGCGATCTGCTTTCTCAGCGCCGTGGCATTTTACCTGTTCCTGCGCGAGCCACCGCCGCCCGCTGCGTCACCCGTCGTTTCTAACACACCCGCCGTCGCCGTGGAAACCATCCACCCGCCGCCTGCCACGGTTGAAACACAAGCGCCGCAGAAAATCGCAGCCCGCCCGGCATTCAAGCGGGACTTCGTCAATCCACTCGTCCCACCTGACATCGCCGATGGCAAAACACCAACGCAGAAGGCTGCCGACGTCGATGCCGATGCCGCGCGCGACTTCGACAAGATCGCGCTCATGCTGCGCGATTACCGCACCATCACCAGTGAGAACCCCACCGGCACCAACGCCGAAATCATGAAAGCCATCATCGGCGGCA
>JANMLQ010000160.1:0-34548 GCA_031372635.1 Akkermansiaceae bacterium
CTGTCCGTATCCGCGAGCAGCGGGCTGCTGTTGGTTTCCGCGCCATCGGCTAGACCGTCGCCATCGCTGTCCATGAGCAAGCGGTTGGTGCCAGCCGTGCCTTCGGCGGAATCGCTGAGTCCGTCATTGTCACTATCAGGATCAGTCGGGTTGGTGCCCGCCTGGAACTCGGCGAGATTGCTTAAACTATCACCATCTCCATCAGGCACGGCATCCGCAGCATTTGCATCGCTGAATCCGAAGGTGTCTTCAAACCAGCGGGGCATGCCATCAAGGTCCGCATCCTGAAGTGCGATGGAGTCTGCTTCGAGTTTCAGAAAATCAAAGCCGATGTAGCCGCCGGGCGCACCGCCGCTGCGTTCGATCTCCAGCGTATTCGCACCTGCGACGGCGGGGATTGAGGACGCCGGTATGCTGAGAACGAGAGTCGTGTGCCAAGTGATCGCACTGCGGGTGGCGATGGTGGCTCCGTTGAAACGAACCGTCAGGTCATGCGATGAGAAACCGGGAATCGCCCCTCCGATCCACGCACCTCCCTCGGTGAGGTCAATGCTGAGCCGCAGTAGCGAAGACGCCGATGCCTGGGCGGCTGTGAGCGGGAAATGAATGCGGTCGCGCGGATCACTCGAGGTGATAGCCCATTCAAAGTTGGCGATGTTTTCATCAGCAGCGAGCACGCCGATGGGCGCGGCATAAGTGCCGGCGAGGTAATAGTCGTCATCCTTGTTCGTGGCGGAGCCGGGCACGCTGTTAGGGCCGAAGCTTTCCTGCGAGAATGGCGAGAGGCTTCCATCATCGGAGCCGAGCTGCCAGACGGTGGCGAACGAGGAGCCGTGGACGGTCCCTGCGGTGAGGATCGCGGCGGCGCATGCGTGGAGGCGTTGTCGGCACATGAAAACGGGGATTGTGATCAGCGTTTTCTGAAACAAAGCAGCGGGCCTGCTAGAATGAGTAACATGCAAGAGTGCGGCTCGGGAACAGCTTGGAGGTTATCGACTAGAAACGAACTGGAAACATCCGCTCCTCTGAAATCCACCGTATGGGAATGAAGGATGCGCACTTCGGAAACGGCGGCCATCGTCGCTGCCGCGTCACTGCCGCCCGTACTAAGCAGGAAAGCCGGGCGGATATCGAAAACGTGTTGTCCCCATAAGACGAACTCGGCGACTGATGCCGCTGCCGTCACGAACCGTCCACCCGGGCCGTTGAAGGCGATTCGGATGGAAAGAGGCGTGCTGCCCAAGTTGCGCAAGCTGGCCGCGAGCGAAACGATCCCCTGCCCCGGATAATCCCCCGTCCATGCGCTGGTGTTCAAAGCGACCAACCTGCTACCGGCACCGCCACCACCGTTGGCGGTGACTTTCAACGAACTGTCACCGCTGCCGAGCGGGCCGGAGTTTACAAGGATCGCGGGCGGATTCGGATTCGACGAACTGCCGCTGCCCCAACCGCCGAGGGTCGCGAATGTTTCAATTTGATTGAGCGTGACTGCGGCATTTGCCGGGACCAAGAGCATCAAAAAGCCGAAAATAAATTTCACGACGGTCATGATGCCCCGGATTCACTTTTTAGCACGGAAAAAATAGGCTGATGCCGGAAACGGCACATCAAGGCCGGAAATGTGACCAGCATGGCAACTTTGTGATAATTCAACGACTGAAACCATTCACCCGGACTCCGACATTCAAACCCAAGCTGGCTTTTAAACCACAGAGGATTTTTTTCCGCACCTGTCCATTGACTGGAGACTTCATGAAGATCCGTGTTCATCCGTGGTTCCTCTTCTCTTTCCATCATGAAAAAAAACCGCCGCCCGGTGATGGGCGGCGGCTGGTGATCTCAAGGTCTCGTTTCCTAACGGATCAGAACGAGTAGTTCAGGCCGATGGAGCCGCCGTGGCTAGTGACGCCATCCTCCACGGCGATGTCACCGCGATAGCCGACGTCCAGTGTGAGGCTGTGGTTGATCGAGATGCCAGTGCCCAGACCTAACAAGATCGAGGAAGCCTGATCGGCTCCGGAAACCTGGAAGGGCGTGCCACCGAAGTTAGCGGTGGTGCTGGTGGTGCCGTCCTCGAACTCATGGGCGTAGGCGGCGGATGCATACGGACGGAAGGTGCCGAGATTGGCGTTCGCACGGTAGCCGATGAGAGCGCGCAGCGAGTCGATGTCATAACCACCGACCTGGATCGGAAGCGGGCCGGTCTGGGTGTAGCCGTCCACTTCCAAGTTCTGATACTCGAAGCCTGCGAAGGGTCCGTGTTTCAGACTCTGGCTGCCCATCGCGTAGCCTGCGGTCCACATGGCCTGGAGGCTGGTGGCGTCGGTATCGCTGCTGGTGGTTCCTGTTAGAATCCCGGCAGGGCCGCGATCGGATTCGAGGTTGTGATTTCCGTAGCCGATCAGAGCATCCGAGTAGAAACCGAGCGATGATCCCCATGTGCCATAAACCGCGCCGCGGAAGCTATCCACTTCCGAGCTGGAGCCTTGGCCGTCGTATTCGCCCTTCGAGCCATCCAGCACGAGACCAAGCACGAGCTGCGGTGCGACGAGCCAGTCGAAGCCGGCGGTGAAGGAACCGGAATCACCATCGAAATCCGCGCTGCTGCTGGCGGTTTCGTAGTCTTGGCCGTCATAGGAGAGCGAGCCCCATGCGTTGGCGCGTCCGGCGAGGCGGGTGCTCGTTTCACCGGGGATGATCGCGCCTTTGGCATCCTTGCTATCGGGTGCGGTGCTGACGATTTCCTGACCGTTACCGCGAACACCGGCGAGGTGTTCCTGGGTGAGACGATGCAGGCGGTAGTTGCTGTTCACGGTCGCACTGGCGAGGCCCATGCTGTTCGCGGGATCGAGTGTGGCGAGCGTGGCCTGCACGGCATCGAGGCTGGAGTAATCGAGCGCGGCGATGAAGTCCTGGATGAGCGGGTTGGAGCTATTCACTTCCGCATCTAGCGCGGCTCCGAATGCAGACTGATTGGCACTGAGGCCGGGCAGTCCCTTGAAGTTATGCTGGATTTTAAGGACGAGTTTGCTGTCGTTCGGATTGCCACCGGCCTTGGTGAGTTGCTGCGCCACTGGATCGCTGGTATCTAGGCTGGCGAAGTATTTTCCGAGCACGGTGTTTTGGTTGTGCTCGCCGCTTTCGGTGGCGAAGAAATCACCGGTGTCAGGAGCGGTGCCGCTGAACTGGACGCCGAGCTTGCCGATCTTGCCAAAACCGGCGAGCGGGCTCTCGCTGTCGATCATGGTGTAGGTGCCATCGGTCAGCGTCTTGTTGATGTCGGTGGGTGCGATGCGCACGTCCATGTTGGCGACGTTGAAGGAGTTTCCAGCACCTTTCTGAATGATGAGGTCGCTGTTGACTCCATCCTTGATCGGCGTCTGTGGCGTGATGTCCTCGCGCAGGTAGGTGGAGGTGATGGCTTTCGCAAGCGGCAGCGGGTTGATCGGTGGATCGACCACTACGGATGCCATGTTGAAATTCCCGCTGAGCGTGAGCGTGCCGACTGAATCCTCACCATTCTGGACGGGCGGGCTTTTCCGGGCGCTGAACGGGACGACTTCACCGCCGTCTAGCAGGTTGTTAGTGCCGCCTGCGCTGAGGCCGCCGTTGGTGACGAAGAGGTCCGCGTTCCAATTGCCGGTGCCGTCGAGACGGCCGCCATTGGTGAGGTTGACGATGGTTTTTCCTTCGCTGAGCGAGGACAGGTTGCCATTGATGACCAAGCCGCCGGAGCTGACGTTGATGGTATCAGTGAAAACCTCGAACGACTCGCCGGGACCACCGATGAATGCGAAGCCGGAGCCGGTTTTATTGATCGTCTCGATGCCATACACGTTGCCGTGAACGATGTTACTCGGCTCCATGATGTTGGTGGAACCGGAGAAGAAATTAATCACGTCGTTGCCTTCGCCGCCGTCGATGTCACCATTGATGACCGAGCCGAAGCCGAAGTCCATTCGGTCATCACCGCCACCGAGACTGATCGCGGCGAGACCGCCGCTGATTGAGCCGTCACTGTTCAGGACGAACTGCTCCTGGTTCGAGCCAAGGATGCCAGTGCCGGTGGTGCCGGTGATATTGCCACCGCTGTTGAAGATGCTGGATGAGAGATCCTTCTCATCTTCCTTGCCTGAAATGCCGCTGATGCCCTGCATTTCGGAGTAGCCGATGACGATGCCGTCTTTGTCACCAAGGATGGTTCCGCTGTTGGTGATGAATGCGCCATCGTAGGTCTGCACGCCGGCGTTTCCGCCTTCTTCGCTGCTGCCTGTGATGGTCCCGGCGTTGGTCAGCTTGAGTGAGCGACCGGCGTTGATGCCGTTTAAAACGCCTTTGATTTCCCCGCCTACGAGGTTGTTGATCACGGCGTTGTCCCAGGCATTAATGCCATTGCCGAAGGCTCTATCAGAATCAGTGGCGGGGGCGATGGTGTCGTAATTGTCGATGAACTCATCCATCACGCCGTTTCCTTCGATAGTGCCGGAGTTGGTCAGGACGAGGTCGTCATAAGAGGAAATGCCATGTCCGCTTTTCCCGATGATGGAGCCGGTGTTGGTGATGTTTGCGTTATTACCGGTATCCACGCCGCTGCCACCACGGTAGAGGTAGATCGGGAAATCCCGCTCGAAAGACGGTGCAGCCATGAGTCCACTAAGCACTCCACCAATGATGCTGCCGTCGTTGCGAAGGACCAGATTATCGCCAGCCAGGATGCCGTTGCCACGGTTGCCGGTAATTTCCCCGGTCGCATGGTTTTCAACGATCACATTGTCACCGCCGTAGATGCCGTTGCCGCCGCCGAGGATGATGCCGTCGTTAATGACGGTGCCGCCTTCCATCTCGATGTCCAGCGTGTCGAAACTGAGTCTCTTCCGGTTGGAACTTAAATTCACGCCGTCATAAACGCCTTGGATGGAGCCACCAGCCAGGTTGTTGATGATGGTGTCTCCCGCGTAGGAAAAGATGCCGTAGGCCGCGGTGTTGAGGATGCCGGAGTTGTTGATCGTGTAGTTTCCGGATGAAACGATGACCGCAGCCATCTGGCCGATGTCTCCAGTGAGCATCGCGCCCTGCTGGATGTTCACGATGAAGGGCGAGGCGTTGCCGCCATTGGCGCGGACGGTCCAGTTGGCACCGTTGGTTTCATCGAAGTTCGCTGCGACATCCACATCGCCCGCCGCATTCGGCAGGATAGTGTTAGAGATATTAGCGTGAAGGGGCTGCATCAGGGCGGGAACCACGATCAACACTGGGAGCGTGGCTTTGAACAATCTGCGGTATTTTGGTTTCATGGAGTTGTAATCGGGAAGTCACGGGCGGAGGGGCTGCTGCCTGGATGGCTAACGGACCTCCCTCCGATCGAATCTTGATTTCCTGATACTTAAGATACCCAAACGAATCCGGGCAAGCCCAAAAAAATCCGCTAGCCGACGGAAAGACACGCCGTGCCACGGCGCACTACGCGCTTCCGTTCGGGCGCGGATGTCCTAGTCTTCCGCCGTGTTGAATCGCCGTCATTTCATCAAAACTACCGCAGCCGCGCTCGCTCTGGGCGGCTGTCGGAAAAAATCCAACGGCAGCAATGAGCTGCGCATTGGCATGAATCTGGGCTACCCACCCTTCGAGATGCAGGACAAGACCGGCAATCCCGATGGAGTGGGCGTAAAACTGGCGGAAGCACTCGCCGCCGATCTCGGACGACCGCTGAAGATCGTGCCCATGGAGTTTTCCGGGCTGGTCCCCGCGTTGAAAACCGGCAACATCGACCTCATCATCTCTTCGATGACAGCCACCGACGAACGCCGCCAGTCGATCGACTTCTCCGAGCCTTACGCTTTCACCGGGCTTGCACTGCTGGTCCGCAAGGACTCCGCCATCCAGTCGGTGGAGGATTTGAAAACGCAGGGTCGCACGATCTCCGCCAAGGCAGCCACCACCGGCGAGACGTGGGCGATCCGCCACTTACCGAATGTAAAACGCGTCGTCTTCGAGGACCAGAGCGCTTGCGTGCTAGAAGTCGTGCAAGGCCGTGCGGACGCATTCATCTACGATCAACTCAGCATCCTGCAATACGCTACAGAGAACAAAGAAACCACCCGCGGGCTTCTGAAACCGTTCGTTGAAGAGTCATGGGCGATCGCCATCGCCAAGGGCAACGACGGGCTGCGCAGTGAAGTGAATCGTTTTCTAACAAACTTCCGTGCGCAAGGCGGTCTCAGCAAACTCGGCGAACGCTATCTCGCCACGCAAAAGCAGCAGCTTGAGCAAGCTGGCATTCCATTCATCCTGCGATGACCCGCCGCCAGCAGATCGCTAATATCGTTACGGCCATCGCGCTGATCGTCGGCGCAGCTTGGCTGTTCACCACGGTGTTTGCGATGCTCGGAAGCCAGACCGACTGGTCGAAGGTATGGGAGTATCGTGAAAGCCTGTGGCGCGGCTGGCTGATGACGTTGCAAATCTCACTCGCGGCGCTGCTGGGCAGCATGGTTTTCGGACTGCTATTCATGCTCGGCCAGCGCTCGCCGCTGCCGGTGGTGCGCTGGACATGCAGGGCGTTTCTGGAATTCGTGCGGGACACGCCGCTGCTAGTTCACCTGTTGTTCGGTTACTTCGTGATCTTTGCGCCGCTGCTGTCACGGCCGCTCGGCGGATACGGACTCGATGACAAACTTGCCATTGGCATCCTGCTTCTATCCGTTTTCGAGGGCGCTTACCTTGGCGAGATCCTGCGCGGCGGAGTGGACAGCATACCGCGCACGCAGTGGGATTCCGCGCGTGCGGTGGGCTTCAGCCGCTTCCAAGTCTATCGCTACGTGATTTTCCCGCAGGCTTTGCGGCGCGTCCTGCCCGCGATGGCGGGGCTGTTCGTTTCTCTCATCAAAGACTCCTCGCTGCTCAACGTGATCGGCGTTTCCGAATACTTCTACAACACGCGCAACTTCATCTCCCGCTCCTACGCAGGACTGGAAGGCTACGTGCCGCTCGCCCTCGGCTACCTCGTTCTAACACTTCCAGTCGCGTGGCTCGCTCACTGGTTAGAAAAACGCTTCCGTCATGAAACTTGAAGTCGATGCGCTGGTGAAAAACTACGGATCAACGCGCGCGTTGGACGGCTTGTCGCTGAGTGTCGCTTCCGCCCGCGTGCTGGTTCTGATAGGCCCGTCCGGCGGTGGCAAAAGCACCTTGCTGCGCGTGCTCGGCGGACTGGAGACACCGGATGAGGGAAACGTGAAAGTGAATGGAAGCCCGCTCGCTACTGATCCCTCAGCGCTCCAAGATTACCGCAGGAAAAACGGTTTCCTCTTCCAGCAGTTCAACCTGTTCCCACATCTCACTGCGTTGAGAAACATCACGCTGCCATTGGAGAAAGTTCATCTCCACACGCCCGCCGAAGCCACTGCGATGGCCGAGACATCGCTGGCAAGATTCGGACTCATCGAACACGCTTACAAGTTGCCCGCGCAGTTATCCGGCGGCCAGCAACAACGCGTGGGTATCGCTCGCGCCGTCGCCCGCCAGCCGGAAGTGTTATTTCTCGATGAACCGACTTCCGCGCTCGATCCAGAGATGACGGCGGAAGTTTTGGAACTCATCCAGGAACTTGCCGAAGCCGGGCAAGACATCATTCTCAGTACCCACGAAATGGGATTTGCCCGCGCCGTGGCCGATCAGGTCGCATTCGTCGCTGCGGGAAAAATTGAGGAGATCGCAGCTCCCGCAAAGCTGTTTGGAAACGCGGAGTCGCCGTTGTGCCAACGCTTTCTTTCAAGAGTGATGCGTTACTAGAATGGCGGTCATCTAGGAGTCCAAGCTTGGACTCAGAACGAATACGTCGCTCCGAGGGAGAGGATGAAGGTGGAGCCGAAGGATAGCTCGGCTTCCGAGCCGTTGTCGCCGAGGGTGAAGTCGTCGAGGTATTGGTAGCGTCCGGAGGCCTGGATGGCCCAGCTTGGATTGAGCTGATAGATTCCACTGAGGCCGAGGTAGGCACCGGGAAGGATGCTGGTATCGGAATCACTGCCAGAACTGTTCTTGGCACCAAGACCGGAGATGGTGGTGGTGGATTGGAAATCGTAGTCACCGGAGGCGATGGCCGCGTTGAGTCCGCCTTCAAACAACACGCTAAATTTCGGACAGACGGGTATTTCAAGATAGCTGCCGAAACTCAGTGTCGTGAGATGCACATCGAGTTCGCGTGAGCCGGATACGAGCGCTGCGGCACCTGCGGCGGTGTTACGGACGGGCGCGTCGTTGATGAGTGGGCCGGGACCGTTAAAGGAACCGGTGTAGGGTGCCTGCGGTGGCACGACGCCACCGAGTTTGAAGCGATCGGTTAGAACGAAGGTGCCGGAGTTAAGTGTGGCGCTGTTGCCCACATCGACATGGGCGTAGTGGAGTCCGCCACGGAAGCCCCAGGTGGCACCGAGGTCTTTGAGTTGAGGAAAGGTGGATGTCCCCATGTCGAAGTAGGTGTAGCACTCGAAGCCGGAAGCGTTTTCGCCGTCTTCTCTCGCAGAGGCATCGGCGCTGCTGTTAGTGAGTGTGTAGGACATTGAGCCACCGCCGCTGGGATCGTATTGGCTGGCGTCCTGATAGCTCCAGTTCCAGGTGGTGGAGCCGTTGTTTCCGGCGGAATCCACACGGACGAAGCCGTTGTCGTAGTTGTAGTTTTGGCCACCGCCGAGGGGTTTTTCCGAGAAGTTTCGGTTGAAGGTGCCGAGGCCGGAGAACTCAGTTTTCAAACCGATCAATGGCGCGTAGCCCGCACCGAAGCGCCAGGGTGAAGTGGCATCCGGCATGGTGATGGCGTCACCGGGCGATCCCGCGTGCAAACTGGAGGCGGCGGCGAGAAGAATGAGGAAAGGTGTTGTTTTCATAACTGATGGCGGTTGCGGGATCAGGGAGCGGTGATTTCATGGAGGCGATAGAAACGTATCGCTTCTCCGGCGGGATGGGTGGCGGTGTTGGGCGGGCCGCTATCGGTCCAGTAGAGGTTATGGCTGGTGGCTTGCACGAGTTTCGGGCAGTTAATCCAATGCGTTTGATCGGTGGAGTAGCTGACGCGATACCAGCGTCCCTTGATGACGGGGAACTGCGTTTGCACTGAGCCGTCCGGCAGAAGGAATGCTTGCGGGCTGTTGATCTGTGATGCAAGCGGGCGTGAGCCGCCTGCCAGCCACTTGGCCGCATCTTTCGGGGATGTGGTGGCGAGGGATGCGATCAAGCCGGTGGCTTTGGCGATGGGCTTGAGTGGCGTCATGGTATAGATGGGCTTGAAGACTACCGGGAATTTGCGGTCTTTGGTGTAGAATTGGAGCTTGATCACTGCATTGCCATCCACGGCGATGGTTTTCCGATAGTCCACATAGACGTTCTTCTTTTTGCTTGGGCTGTCGGCGTTCTCAAGACGGAGGCTGGGAAACTTTTTCCGATAGCTGTCGAAATCCACATGCAGGCGGAAGCCATTGAGGGGTTGCGGCGTGGTGTTGGTAATTTGAATGGAGACTTCAAAGAGTCCGTTGCCGTTATTGACTTTGATTTTGTGTTTGAACGGCTGCTTGGCAGTGGCGGTGTTTGTGCCGACAAATACGGTCAGGCTGTCGGTGACGGTACCGCCAAGCCCGTCGCTGGCTTGCACGGTGATGGTGGTGACGCCGTTGTCGAGTGCGCTGAGTTTGAGGTTATTACCTAGCACGCTGGTCTTGGCGATGGAGCTGTTACTATTGCTCTGGATAGTGAAAGTGAGGGTATCTCCATCGAGATCGGTGAAATGTGGTGACAAGGGAACACTGCGATTCGCACCGATGGTCATGGTTTCATCCTCCAGTCCGCCATCAACGACGGTGGGCTCGTCGTTGATGGAATTCACGGTGACGAAGGTGGATTGGGCGGTTCCGCGGAGATCAGCGTTGTTAGTGCCGACGGCGGCCTGAGCTGCGAATCCGAAGATGGTGGTGTTGCCATCGTGTAGGTTCGCAGCGGGCAGGAATTTCAATCCGGCCGCGCCTTGGTTCTTGGTGATGAAGTCGCCTGCGAGGATGGCGGTGACGCCGTCGTTCTGATAGAGCGTGCCGTTGAGGATTTCGGTGATCTTGTAATGAGTGGTAAGGCCACCATCGGCGGTGTTCGCGGTGATGACGAGGCCGCTGGAGTTTAGATTGTCCTCATCGGTGTTAGCTGCGGTGAGTGTCGGCTCGAAGGCGAAGGCTTCGACGGCTCCAGCATCGGGCGCGGAGCCGCGCTGACGGAGGTTCACGCCGCCGCGTTGATCGACGGGGAGTGATTCGGCGGTGATGGTATCGACATCGAGGTCGTAGGTGTCGGTGGGGAGATTGGCGACGAGGCCGTTGTTGATGGCAGGGCTGCCATTGAGTGGGAGATGGGTCAGGGTGGGACCGCCGTTGTCGGATAGAGCGGCGATGAGCGGATTGATCGGAGCGGCTCCGGTGCCGATGAGATCATTGGTGCCGGTGAAGCCGGTGGCGGTGCCGACGTTGCCGATGACATTACCGCCGTTACTGGTGAAGGTTCCTGAAACATCGGGCACACTGGTGTTATTGACGTTGGCAGCGATGAGGCTGTTGGAAACCGTAACTGTTCCGCTGGAGACTGTGACACTTCCACCGCTGGTCGTGGTGGTGTTGTTGGTGATGGTCGTTTGGCGGATGCTGACGTTGGGATTGGTGCCGAAGTGCATGGCTCCACCGCTAACGGATGTGTTTCCGGAAATGGTGCTGTTGATGAGGTTGATGATCTCACCGGAAGGGGCGGTGCCTGTACTGAGCGCTCCGCCGCCGATGGTGGTGGCGGTGTTTCCGCTGATGGTGCTGCTGATGGCGTTGAGCGTGGAACCGCTGACGTAGATGCCGCCGCCGTTGAGTTGTGAGGTGGAGTTGCTCACGACGCAGCGCAGCAAGGTGACGTTGGAACCGTTCACCACATTGACCGCGCCACCCCAGCTTGTGGTGTGTTTGCCGTTGGTGGCTGTGAGATCGGAGATACTGGCAACGGCGTTGTTGTTGATGTGGAAGATACGGCTGGCGGCGTTGCCGTTGATGATGAGCAACGCGGCTCCGACGCCTTGGACGTTGACGTTGCTGCTGAGGACCAGTTGCCCGGTGGTGAGCGTGATGGTTTGCGGGGTGGTGAAAACGGTGGCGTCGAATGTGATGGTGTCGTTTCCGGCGATGGCGTTGGCATTGAGAACGGCTTGTCGCAGCGAGCCTTCGCCGGAGTCGTTGGTGTTGATGACGAGGAAGTCGTTTTGGCCGATGGTTACGGTGGCGTTGTCAGGACTGCCGGTGACGTAGGCGGCGTCTGAGGTGATGTTGAGGCGGACGGTTTCAGCGGCCTCGGCGTGGAGATCGGTGGTGGGGGTGAGGGTGATGTCCACGAAGGTGCTGCCATCCGGGATGGTGACGGTGCCGGTGCTGTTAGGAGCGAGTGAACTCAAGGTCGCGCCGGATTGTGTCCAATCGGTATCCGCAGCAGTGCTTGAGGCGTCGATGGCGAGATTCACGGTGGTGTTGCCGAGGACACTGTTGCGGGTGACGCGGTAGGTGCCGGTGGCGGCGGTGTTTTCATCGGCGTTAGCGTCGGTGGCGGCGATGGAGATGGTGAGGGCGTCGTCGTTACGGATGGTGCCGGTTTGCGGGGAGTCAGCGATGGAGATAGAGCCGCCGAGGGTGGTGGCGGTAATGGCTCCGAGAGCGACGGTGAACGCTTCGTCGATCTCGTTGGTGCCGTCGTGAGTAACGAGGACGGTGATGATTTTCGATTCATTGGCGCTGCCGGAGAATACTTCCTTGCTGACATCGCCATTGTAGTCGCTGCCAGCTTGGGCAGTGCCATCGGCGGTCGAGTAGGCGATGGTGAAACCGCCTTGGACTGGATTGGAGAGCGTGGCACTGAAGGTGAAGGCGGTGGTTGTTCCGCCGGTGCCTTCGTTTTGATCGGCGTTCACGGCAGTGAGAGTAATGGTAGTGGTGTCGCTATCGGTGATGGTGGCAGAGGCGGTGAGCGGGGCGAGGAGCGAAATTTCGGAATCTCCAGAGCTGAAACCTGTCAGGGTGAGTGAAACGGTCTCGGTGGCTTCGACGACGTTTTCATTCAAAACGGCCACGTTGATATCCGCAGTGGTGTTTCCGGCAAGAATGGTAACGGCACCGCTCAGGGCGTTGAAGTCCGTGCCGGAGGTGGCTGTGCCGCCGACGGTGTAGGTGATCACGGTGTCGGTAGAGGACTGAGCCGTCTGGGTGACGCGGAATAGGGCGTTGGTGGGCGAGGCGGCTTCGATGCCATCGGTGATCTTCGCGAGGGTGACGGTGGCGGTGTCGTTGTCGGTGATGTTGGCGGTGGCGGTGGCCGTGCCGATGGTCACGGCGGCATTGCTGGAGTTCGAGATTTGAGCAACCACGGTTTCGGTCGCCTCCACAAGCGCTTCGTCGGCTACCAGCATGGTGTAGGTGCCAGTGCTGCCAGCGTTTGACACGCTGATCTTCGTGCCGCCCGGGATCGCCGTGTAGTCCGAGCCTGAGGTCGCCGTGCCGGTCCCCGCATCGGCGACATCGAAGGTGATCGTAGCGTCAGTGTTGTTGGCTTTGCTGAGCGTGACGGTGTAAACGATGCTAACAGTCCCGGCTTCGTTACCCTGCGTCGTCACTGCCAAGCTGGCCGTGGCCGTGTCATTGTCCGTGATGGTTGCCGAGTTGCTGACGGTGGTTCCGAGGCTCACATCGGCATCGCTGGCGGTGAAGCCTGTGAGGGTGAGTGAAATGGTCTCCGAGGCCTCCAATAGGGCATCATCGGAGATGGCGACGGTGATGTCGGCGGTGGTTTGATTGGCGGGGATAGTGACGCTGCCGGTGAGGGTGGTGTAATCGCTGCCAGAGGTGGCGGTGCCGCCAACGCTATAGGTCAGGGTGGTGGCCGTGCTGCTCGCCGCCGTCTGCGTGACGCGGAAGACGCCGTTGACGGGGCCGTTTTCGTTACCGTCAGTGATCTTTGCGATGGTGACGGTGGCGGTGTCGTCATCGGTGAGGTTCATGGTGGCGTCCACGGTGGTGCCGAGGGTGATGCCGGAGTTGCCTGCAGTGACGGCGGTTAGCGTGACGATGACAGTTTCAGTCGGTTCGAGCACGGTGCCGTCATTGAGGACGGTGACGTCGATGTCGGCGGTGGTTTGATTGGCGGGGATGGTGACGCTGCCGGTGAGAGCGATGTAATCGCTGCCCGAGGTGGCGGTGCCGCCTACGCTATAGGTGAGGGTGGTGGCCGTGCTGCTCGCAGCCGTCTGCGTGACGCGGAATTTGCCATTCGTGGGCGTATTGGCCTCAGCACCGTCGGTGATCTTGGCGATCGTGACAGTGGCGGAGTCGTCATTATTGATGGTGCCAAGACCCTGGCCGTCGGTGACGGTGGCACCGGTGACGTTGGTGACGTTGACGAAGAATGTCTCGTTAACTTCGTTCAAGACTTCGCCGTTCACGAGGACGGTGAAGGTGTAGCTGCTGGAACCTGCGGGGATCGTCTGTGAAGTGAGAGTTTTCGCGACGAAATCGGAATCTGCGGTGGTGGCGGTGCCATTGGCGGTGGCGATGTCAAAGGTGACGCCGGCGGCGGGAGCGGGTGCGCTGAGGCTGACGGTGAAGGCGAAGTTGGTGGTGCCGGAATTGCCTTCGCTGGCGGTCACGTCATTGATGCTCAGGTTGGGGAGAGGGACGAAGCTTATCTCGCTGCCGTAGCTGGTGTTCACGCTGTTGATCGCGTAGGCACGGACAAAAACCGTTGTGCCTGAGGGCAGACTGCCCACCGTGCTGCTGAAAGAACCTGTGCCACTGCCGATCTGAACTTTGTTGTCCGCTGTGGTGGGGCCGGTGCTGGTTTTCCAAACGATGCCGCGCTCTGTGACGGCTGCACCACCATCGGCGGTGACGTTTCCGCCCAATGTGGCGCTGGTAGCTGTGACAGCACTCTGCGCGGCGGTGGTGACGGTGGGGGCGGTGGCAAACAGCACCGAGGCGCTCTGGAGATTGCGCGGCGGTGCGCCGGGCGTGGGGGAGTAATCGAACAGCGCCACGCCGAGGCCCGCGTTGTTCAGGATGCCGCTGAAGTAGTTCACGCCGTCCGCCGGGCTGACAGGCATGGGGAACATTTGACCGATGGTCCAGATACTGCCGGTGCCGCCGGGTAGGCGCGCGTAGTGCAGCGGTCCGACGAAGGCTGTGCCCGCATAATAGACGACGAACAAATCTCCGGCGCTGTTGCGGCTGAAACATTCCGTGCCGAGCACGCCGGTGGCGTTGCCATTGATGCGGGTGGTGACGAACGAGCCGGACGCGTTCGTGTAATAGGTGAGGTGGCCGAGGTAGTTGCTGGCCACGACGTGAACCTTGTTTGCCGCGTCGAGCAGGATGTTGGGGTTGGTGCCCTGCGCTTGGTTGGTCGCACCCGCCGCTATCGTCACTGGCGCGCTGAAGGAGCCGGAGACGTTGTTGATGTAGATGAGGCTGGCATCTAAGCCCGATCCGTTGGTTTCCGCCTGCATCACAAAGTGCGCCTTGTTGTTCGAGTCGAGAGCGAAGTTGACATCGTTCACCTCATTGCTCGCATTGCCCGCCTGTACATGCACATCACCCGCCGCGCCGGCACCCTGCCAGACGCTGCCATCAAACCAGCGGTAGCGCGAGCTGTAGCTGCGTGTGCCGTTCACATCATCGAAATCGAAAGCAATGTGTGGACGGTTGTTAGTGTCCACCTTGATCACCGGGTGGGAGGTGTTTTTCCAGCCGTTCGGATCGGAGTAGGTTTCCACTTGAGTGAAAGTCCAGGTGCCGGTTGCACCGGTGGTGCTCGTGCCATACCAAACACCGCGTGTGCTGTTAATACCGCCGCCAATGGAACCGCTGATGGCCACATGAAACTTCCCGGTGCTGTCGATGGCTAACGAGGTGAAATCTGCGGCCTGAAAATTCGCGATGACGTTGGCCGGGGCGAAGGTGCCCACCGTCGTCCACGCTGAGCCGGTCCATTTGATCAAGCTGTACAAAGCCGTGGTGCCGCTATCTTTGCGCCAGAAGCCATAGACCTCGTCTGTCGTGGGATGCCGCGTCAGCGAGTTGAAGGGCCAGTCAAAACTTCCCGCCGTGGCCGCGCCTGCTTGCAGATTGGCACCAACGGGGCCAGTCAACGCCACGCCAGTCCCGGTCAGGGTGATGTCGAAAGGGTTCTCATCCGCGTCGTTGCTCACGAGCTGGATCGTGCAACTGCGCGCACCCGCCGCACTCGGTGTGAAGGTGACCACAAAGGTGTCCGACCCCGCAGGACCGGCGATGGGTGAGTTCAGGTTGTTGGTGATGACGAAGTCGCCCGGATTGCTGCCACCGTTGGTATTGAAGGTGAGGCCCGTGAGATTGGCAGTGCCGGTGTTCTTGACCCGAAAGGACAGCCGCGTGCTGGAGCCGACATCGGTGGTGCCCATGTCCTTGGTGCCGCCGTCGGCGATGTTGATGCCCGTAGGCTGCTCGACCGCGATCTCCGGTGCGCCTCCCGCATCCGCCAGCACAAAGGCGATGGTCTGAGACATGGTCTGCCCCGGCTGGAAACCAGCTAGGAAGAATCCGCAGTTGATGGAGCCGGTGCCAGTGTTACTCAAAGTCGGTGCCGTGCCCGCATTGCCAAAGCTGGCGTTCTCCGTGAACGCAGTCTGCGTCGCCGAGGTGATGCTCACCGCAGACTGATCAATGACGCTGGTCAGAGTATAGACCAGCCCGCCAGGCTGTTCCGTCCCGGAAAAACCGACGATCATGCCATTGCCGCTGACATCGGCAGTGACTGTCCCGCTGAAGGTCTGAGAAAATCCACCGCTCTGATAGGTGAAGGTGAACGCTTGGCTCACCTCCACGCCAGCGCCCACCGTGAACGTCTGCGTGTGGATGAGGTGATCAATCGGTGTCGTGGGCGACGGCGCGCCGGGGGAGACTTGGTAGCGTATCGAAAGCGTCACCGATTCACCAGAAAGTGAAGCGGCCTGTGCGGAAGGCGCGGCGAGCAGAAAGCCCAGAGTCACAAGAGTTGCGATGTAGTAACGAATTAAGGCATTAAGGAGTTGCGATGGCTTCATGGTGACGTTGGGATGATGATTTTAGGAGGGGTAATTGCCGGAGAGCGCGATGATGAAATTTACGCAAAGATAGGCTTCGGAATTCGTGTCTGACTGACCGCCGGATACATTGCAGACCGGCGGAGTTGGGATTGATGAAAAACTGTGTCATCCGAGACGAGGTAGCTCGCCGCATTGATCGACTCCACCAGCGTGGTCGTGCCGCCATTCGCATCGGCACCGTGCAGGGTGCAGTTGCCCGTGAACGTGGCCGCGTGAATGGCTCCGCTGCCAAGCAAAGACAACCAAAGTGAAACGGCGGTGGTACCTGCGCGGAAGTGGAAAGGTGTATTCATAGCAGTAGCAATGGGGAAATCCGGTGGTTGCGTGCGATCAGGTCGTCTCAATCCAACAAACGACGGCACACGGGCTAGCGGAAAAATTTTGGATCGTCCAGATATTAAGAAACCCGAGGTGATTTTTGTAATCACAGCCCTACGGGGGCCGGCGGCGTCATTTTTTCGGCAACCGATTGGTTCAGACGAGAGGGGAGGCAGACTAACAAGTATTTGCTCATGAATGGGCAATTCCTCGTGCTTCACATCTGCCTCCATTGACTACCCATCACAGCGTTTTTTCCGCAGACGCGTTCCGCTGATGTTACCGGCGTGTCAGAAATGCGGGATAATAGATTTCTGCATTTCCGCTCACATCGACAATGTCAGCTTGCGAATTACTCAACGGCTGACCTTCACTGAAAATTCCTGCCAAGCAGTGTTTTCCGCAGCGGTGGACACGGCAGAAGTTTGCCAAACGATCCAGCGGAAGGTGCCGAGGGATTGGCCGGTAGGAGCGCGCAACGATGCTGCGATGAACTTGGCGACGGGCAGGGATACGGTGTCGATGCTGCCGAGTGGGATGAACTTACTGGCGTCATTGATGTTCCAACCGGGATCGGTATCGGACTGGCTGCCGTAGAGGGTGACGAGCTGGCGACTGCGGGAGTTGTTGTGGTTAAACGACCATGAGTTGATGGCGGTGACGGATTTCGCAGCACCGAGGTCCATCTTGTAGATTCCCAAGTGGACGCCGTTGGCGAAAACGGGGCCGTATCCCGCATCGAGCATGCCGTCTGTTAGGATGGTGAGCGGCTCGTTGTTCGTCTTCTCACTGGCGGTGACGGTGGCTTCTTTCGAGGGCGAGGGAATCAGTTTGGAGAAACCATTCGCAGCGCTGGCGGTCTCGGTGCCAATGAAGGGAATGGCGGGAAGAGTGATTTCCACGGGCTTCTGGTTACGGATCAGGCGGAGCTTGAGCGTTGTGCTGCCGGTGGTGTTGAGTGCGGCGAAGAGCTGATCGGTGTTGGATATTTTCCGGCGATTGATTCCTTGGATGAGGTCGTTGTCTTGAAGACCTGCTTTAGCGGCAGCGGAGTCGGCAGGAACTTTGATGAGTTGCACTCCGGCATCTTCCTTGCTCACACCGAAGGCGGAGAATTCCTCGCCGATGAGGCCGTGGAGCGGCGCGCCAAGCCAGAACAGGGGGAGATCGGATTTCTCCTGTGCATCGCCGCTGGGCAATTTCACGGAGGGTATCACCGGAGTTTTGGCGATGGCTTTGAGCGAAGGTTTTTTCACGCCGAACTGGTCCATTGGGAAGTTTTTGAAACCGAGCTTCAGCGCCGGAGAATCATCCGCCACGCGGAAATCGCCGGACGCGGGATCGAGATACTTGGGATTGCCCGCGAGTGAGTTGGCATCGGCACCGGAGCCGAGCTTTTTCGCACGGTCCGCTTCGGTCATGAAGAGGTTGCGGTCGGTGAGTTTGCCCCAGCCATCCGGTTGGCCGATGTCGGCGTGTGCCCTCATGGTGATGTTCTGATAGAAGGCGCTGGCGCTGTCGTCAAACCAGACGTGCGGGTGAAATCCGTTGTTCACCAGGATGTTGTTGTATGCTTTGCGGCCATAGCCTTCGCGAAATTTCAAGCCCCCGGCGAGCATGAGGTTGTTGTAGATTTCGTAGTTGGAAGAACCGTCGTCGAGGTCAATGTCCCAGCCGTGGTCGCAGCGCCAACGGCTGTCGCGAATGACGATGGTCGTGACGACATCCAGATAAGGGAGTTTGGGGGTTTTTTTGATTTCCGGTTCGGAAACGGCGCGGTGGTTGGAAACCCAGAAGCGGTCGCGGCCCCAGGAGTTGAAGGAGCCGTGATCGTGGGTTTCGAGCACGGTGTCGAAAACATCGCAACGCTCGATGAGGTGGCCGCCCCAGGTGCCTTCGCTGATGTTGATGCCGGAGCGGGCGCAATCGTAGATGGAGGTGTCTCTAACGGCTATGTTGCTGGCCATGGAAATCTGCACGGCAGCGGGCTGGCGCTCGACGCGGCCGATGCCGTGGATGAGGCAATCCTCGACGGCGGACTCGGCGGGATAGTTGTCGGTCTTCGGCCCAGGCGTGCGGTCGATTTTTGAGAGATCGTTTTTCTGCGCGTATTCGAAGAGCGGATTGCGCACGGCAGCAGGATCGCCGACGAAGCAGACGCCGCTGCCGCCCGCGTCATGGATGTGGCAGCCTTTGACGAGGGCGCGGCGGTTGTAGTGATTGATGAAAACCGCGTTGCCGCCGACTTGATCGAACTCACTATCGAGAATGCTGACGTTTTCCGTGCCGGTTAGAAACACGGCACCACCGCGATAGATCGCCCAGTCGGAACGCAGCAGCGGCTCCTTGGTATCCATGAAGGTGCGGGCGGTGTGGCGATAGGTGAAACCCTTGAGCGTGATATGTTTCACCACTTGTTTGGAAGTGCCTTGGAACTCGATGAGGTGGCGGAGACGGACGACTTCGACTTTTGCTTTCGCCAGATCCATACCGGACTCGGGTTTGAAGTAGAGCGTGTTCGTTTTCGCGTTGTGGAACCACTCGCCGGTAGCGTCGAGCTCCTCGAAGATGTTTTCCACCATGCGGAAATCCTTGTGCATGCCCATCTGGCGGTTGTTTTGCCAGCCGCCTTCGTAGGTGATTTCTCCATCAGGTTTCTTGCCGGTGATGCGGTAATGATAGCCGCCCCAGCGGGCGGAATGCATGGCATGGATGTAGCCGCCGGTGGGATCGGTCCATTTCGCGGCGCGCTCCTTGGAGAAAGCATCGGCGGAGAAGCCCTGATAGGCGGCGGTGGTTTTCTGCGGATCGAAGTTCGGATAACGAGCCATACGCTGGCGGCTGCCGTCGATGAAGAGCTGATCGATGGCAAGGCCAGCGGGAGTGGCGGCTTTGAAGATTCCATCGGTGTGAGACTCCCATTTGAGATCGAGTTTCAAGCCGCCGCTGAGCACGGCTTTGCCTTCGTTCGCGGCCTGATAGATGACGGGAAATTTCTCCGATCCCGAGTCTGCCGGGGTGAAGAGCAATGTTTCCGGCAGGTAATACACGCCATCGGCGATGTGGATGGTGACTGCTTCCCTGCCAGCGAAATTGCGGGCGGCATCACGGGCGGCGGCGAGGTATTGGTACGGTGCTGCCTGTGTGCCGGGATTGTTCTCCTTGCCGCTGGGCGAGACGTAGAAATCCGCAGCGTGCGCAGAGAGGCAGCAGAGGAAAGTAAGCGAGATGTGGCGGATTATTTTCAGGGGAGAGTGAGCCATGGGCGCAGGTGGATACGGTTCGTTGGGTAAGAAATTGCAGATTTGAAGTATCGAATCAATAGGGCACTGGCTAACAAGCATTTGTTCATGGATAGCAATTCCTCGCACCTTCCCATCCCCTCCCCTACTTGGCGTTTTTACCACCATGCTTTCGCTTTTCGCACTGTTACCAGCGCGACTACGTCGTAGCCTCGCCCTCTTTCTTGTCCACCAGATAGCCGGGCAAGAACGGGATCACAAAAAGAACCAACGCGGTGGTGCCGGCATTAATCCAGACCAGATTCATGAACGTGAGTTTTAATTTCTCGAACAGGTAGGAACCGAGCACATCGGAAAACGAAGTGCTCAGGTTTCCAAGGGCAAGCATGACGGCGTAGCCGAGGGCTTCTGACCCTTTGGGCGTGGCCCGAGCCGCAAGGTCGAATAGCGGTAGCTGGGCCAGGGTGTATCCGAGGATGCCCACACCTTCGATGACGATGGCGGATGATTTGGAAACGTAACCCAGATAACAAAGCGCGGATAACACTGTGCTGGATATCGAGAGATAGAGTAATCCGCGCAGATGGAATTTACGGCAAAGTAGTGGATACAAAAGTGCCCCGACCAATCCCATCACACCACCCACCACAGTCAGGTTTCCAATGAATTGCTCGTCGAATTTCAAGACTTCGCTCTTGTAGTAAAACAACGGAGTTCCGAATCCCGGCGCAAGGTGGACAAGAAAAAGCAATCCGCTACAGATCCAGATATTCCTACAGCTCAGGACGACTTTGATCTGATGGAGGATGCCCGCGACCGGATTCGTCGCGAGCTGCTCACGGGCCATCGGCTTTTCACGCAGCAGCAGCAGGGTGGCCGGAATCATCGAGAAAAACAGAAAACCGCCAATGATGGCCGTCCAGCCGAACCATTTCGTCGCTAAAAACCCTCCGAGTGGACCGACAAAAAGCAGCACGACATTGGCGACGATCATCCGGATCGAACTGAGCCGCCCGGTGGCTCCATAAGTCTGGCCGCCCTCAACGAGCAACCCGCCAACCACCGTGCTGGTCAACACCATCATGACGTTCAGGCAAAAACCGGTGATGAGCAGAAGGTGGTAGTCCTTCGGGACAAATCCCATTGCCAGCCAAAAGCATCCTCCTAACAGCGCGCCGAGCAGCAGGTAGTAACGGTGCCGCGTTCCCCGCAGTGGCACGCCGTTCACCAGCAGTGCCGCCAAGGGCTTGAAGCTCCAGGGCAATAAGGCGATCATGCTCCAAAACGCCATGGCGGCCGGGTTGACGAGAAGCACGTCCTTGAGCAAAAATTTCAGCGGAAGATCCCCGAGGCTGCTGAACTGGCCGAGGTTGGTGACCAGCATTCCCCAACAGACGAGCACCGAGTAGCGGCGCAGACTCATGGCTGGCTGAGGGAGGGCTGCGGAAGCCGGACTGACATCGCTGTGGCTCGGATTGCTCATGATCGGCGCTTGGGGTGCGCCCCACCGCATAGAATCGGCATCCCGGCAGCAACCTTTTTTCAATAACGAAAAGGGGATTACATCCCCGTTCTTTCACAAGCCCAAGTCTTCCAAAAGCGCATGGAGGCGTTGCTCGAACGAAGAAAAGGATGCAATCCCCTACTCCCTATTGATTTCACTTCACTCCCCGGCGGTCCGCGCCTATTGAATCGCCCCGTCATGCCGCACATCCCCACCCGCCCCGGAAAACTCATGGCCGCCAACCGCGGCGAGATCGCGATCCGCATCTTCCGCGCCGCCAACGAACTCGGCCTGCGCACCGTCTCGATCTTCGCCGAGGAGGACCGCTTTTCCATCCACCGCTTCAAGGCGGACGAAGCCTATCCGCTGGACACCTCGAAAGGCCCAGTCGGTGCTTATCTCGACGTCGAGGGCATCGTCGCACTCGCCAAGCAGAAGGGCGTCACGATGATCCATCCAGGCTACGGGTTTCTATCAGAAAACGCTTCGTTTGCCCGTGCCTGCGCGCGCGAGGGCATCATCTTCATCGGACCATCGCCGGAGCTTTTGGAAAACATGGGCGACAAAACCGCAGCACGCTCGCTCGCCCACAAGTTCAATGTCCCTACTCTGCCCGGCACCGAGGAGCCGATCACCGATCCAGACCAAGCTCTAACAGTTGCGCACGACATCGGCTTCCCGCTCATCATCAAGGCAGCCTTCGGCGGCGGCGGACGCGGCATGCGCGTGGTGGAAAAACCCTCGCAGCTTCCCGGTCTGTTAGCGGAAGCGCAAAACGAGGCGCTCAATGCTTTCGGAAACGCCGCCGTTTTCCTCAAACGCTACATTTCACGCGCCAAACACATCGAAGTCCAGATCCTCGGCGACCAACACGGCAACGTCGTCCATCTTCATGAGCGCGATTGCTCGGTGCAGCGCCGCTATCAGAAAGTTGTCGAAGTCGCGCCCGCGATGCATCTCGATCCGAAGATCCGCAAGGAACTCTGCGACGCCGCAGTGAAACTCGCCAGCGGCATCGGCTACAACAACGCCGGCACCGTCGAGTTCCTCTATGACATGGATCAGAACGACTGGTTCTTCATCGAGATGAACCCGCGCATCCAAGTCGAGCACACCGTCACCGAGTGCGTCACTGGCATAGATCTGGTGCGCTCGCAAATCCTCATCGCGCAGGGAAACCCGCTCTTCAGCGAGGAAGTCGCCATCCCGCCGCAGGACGAGATTCCGTGCAACGGATTCGCCATCCAGTGCCGCGTCACCACGGAAGATCCGCAGAAGGGATTCTCGCCGGATTACGGGCGCATCCTCAACTACCGCTCCGCTGCGGGTTTCGGGATTCGGTTAGATGCGGCATCCGGCGATGCAGGCTCGGTCGTCACGCCGTATTACGACTCCATGCTGGTGAAGGTCACCGCTATGGGCCGAGATTTCCCCACCGCGTGCCAGCGCATGGACCGCGCGCTGCGCGAGTTCCGCATCCGTGGCGTGAAGACGAACATCCCGTTCCTGGAAAACATCATCGCCGATGAAACCTTCCGCTCCGGCCAGGCACACACCAAGCTCATCGACACCAAGACCGAGCTGTTCCAATTCCGCCCGCGCCGCGACCGCGCCACCCGCACGCTTTCCTACCTCTCGGACATCACGCTAAACGGCAACCCCACCGCCAAAGGCTGGAAACCCGCCGCCGCACTACCGAAGGCGCATGTCCCGAACTCACTCGTCATTGAGCACCACGCGGAAGTGCCAAAAGGCACGCGCGACATCTTGTTAGAAAAAGGACCAGAAGATTTCTGCAAGTGGATCCTCGCTGAAAACCGTCTGCTCATCACCGATACCACCCTGCGCGACGCCCACCAGTCGCTCATCGCCACCCGCATGCGCAGCTATGACATGCTGCGCGTGGCCGAGGCGATGGCACACCGCGTGCCCCAGCTCTTCTCACTCGAAATGTGGGGCGGCGCGACGTTTGACACAGCGATGCGTTTCCTCAGCGAATGCCCGTGGGACCGCCTCCGCCGCCTGCGCGAAAAGATCCCGAACCTCTGCTTCCAGATGCTCTTCCGCGGCTCCAACGCCGTCGGCTACTCGAACTACCCGGATAACGTCGTCGCCGGATTCGTAAAACACGCCGCGGATTCCGGCATGGACATCTTCCGCATCTTCGACTCGCTCAACTACCTGCCCAACATGCAGGTCGCCATGGAGGCCGCGCTCGATCACGGCAAGGTTCTTTGCGAAGCCGCGATCTGTTACACCGGTGACATCAACGACGAAAAACGCGACAAGTATTCACTCAACTACTACATCGCGAAGGCCAAGGAAGTTGAGAAGATGGGCGCGCACATCCTCGCCATCAAGGACATGGCCGGGCTTTGCAAACCGCTCGCCGCCCACAAGCTCGTCACCGCGCTCAAGCAGGAAATCGGCATCCCCATCCACTTCCACACCCACGACACCTCCGGCCTCAACGCCGCATCCGTCATCGCCGCCTGCAACGCCGGCGTGGACATCGTGGACCTCGCCATCGCCTCGATGTCCGGCTCCACTTCGCAACCAAACCTTAACTCCGTCTCCGCCGCTCTCGCGAAAACCGAACGCGATCCGGGCCTTGATTTCGACTCACTCAACGAACTCTCCGACTACTGGGAGGAAGTGTTAGGTTTCTACAAACCCTTCGACTCCGCGCCGCGCGCAGGCACCGCCGAAGTCTATGAACACGAAATGCCCGGCGGCCAATACACCAACCTCCGCGAGCAAGCCAACTCCATGGGACTCGGCCACCGCTGGCGCGAAATCGCCCGCACCTATGCCGAGGTGAACCAACTCTTCGGAGACATCGTGAAAGTCACACCGTCGTCCAAAGTCGTCGGTGACATGTGCATGTTCCTCGTCACCCGCGGCATCAAGGCGGCAGACGTTCCAAAACTCAAACCCGGCACCATCGACTTCCCGGAGAGCGTAATCGACATGCTCGCTGGCGGCCTCGGCCAACCCGACGGCGGCTGGCCCGTGGAAGTGCAAAAGGTCGTGCTCGGCAACAAAAAAGCCACCACCAAACGCCCCGGAGAACTCGCCGATCCCGTCGATCTCGAAGCCACCCGCGCCGAACTAACAACCAAGCTCGGTCGCGCCGCATCCGAAGACGATCTCTACTCCCACCTCATGTATCCGCAGGTGCATGAAGACTTCCTCGCCTTCCAATCCAAATACGACGACCTCAGCGCCCTGCCAACCACCGCCTTCTTCTACGGCCTGCACATCGGCGAGGAAATCGAGATCGAGATCGACCCCGGCAAGATCCTCATCATCAAGCTCATCTCCATCGGCGAGGCCGATGCCGCCGGACGCCGCGCCCTGTTCTACGAACTCAACGGCATGCCGCGCGAGTCCGTCGTTCTCGACAACTCGCTCAAGTCCGTCTCCAAAGCCAGCCGCGCCAAGGGCGAACCTAACAACCCCGCCCACGCCTGCGCCCCGATGCCCGGCATGGTCACCGAAGTCGCAGTTTCCACCGGCCAAGAAGTCAAAGCCGGCGATAAACTCGTCACCCTCGAAGCCATGAAAATGCTCACCACCGTCAGTGCCTCCGCCGATGGCACCATCGCCGAAGTCCTCGTGCTAAAAGGCGACCGCGTGGAAAGCGATGATCTGCTGGTGAGGATCACGGTGGCTTCAAGAACTTTGGGATCAGCAATCAAAGAGCCTGAAAACCTTGGACTGCGGTGAAAGCCTTTGGCGCATCACCGCTTTGGCGGTTAAGTCTGTTTTCGCAGAAAGGCTCGTTCCAAATCAAAAAGTCATCCCGCATTCATGCCTGCTGACAAGTCTCATGCTTCCAAGAACACGCATCCGTCACCCTCAAAGCGGCGATTCGCGCCGCAGTCCAAAGTTTTCGCCCCGCTAAAATCATCCCATTCCAAAATCAACTATCGTCATTCGGCAATCGCTCTTCTTCCTCAAATTCCCAATCTCTTCCCCCCGCTTCCCATCACCTTGACAATCTCATCACGCGCCGCCCGAAGAATCCGTCGGCCGCGCCAATGACTCCATCGAAAGTCACCATCGTCTGAGCAGAAACCGGAGTGGCGATCTATCAAGTCGCCATTTTTTAATGCGGGTGGAATGAAACCGCCTCCTCCAAGTCATGGCGCTTCGGAAAGCGTCACGCCGACCGTGATCATCCTCCTCACACTCAGTTCATGAACCATGGAGAGCAGCATTGCAATCGAGTCGGCTGGAGCTAGCCTCAGGGCATGGAATCCGTGACCTTGGCCGGGAGATTGGGCACGACAGCGCATTTGTCGCCGCTGTTGATGAAGGCCCGTCGGCTGGGACTGGGAGCGCCGGGTGATCTTGAGCGACTGGCAGTGAAACGCGGATTGCGTTACTACGACAGCCACGGGGATTCGCAGCAGGGAAACTCAGCTGCCTCGGGCAGCGCGGAATGCGGGATGGAAGTTGGTTTGACCAACGAAGAACTGGCCATCGCCCTGCTATCACCATCTGCCCCCTATTCGCAGCAGCGGTTGCGCATGGGAGCGGCGATGTTGGCGGCAGAAGGCAATCGCGCGGAGTCGCTTGCGAGCCTCGCACTGCGAGAAAGATGCGAAGCGGTAGTGCGGCACATCGCCGAATGCGGTCACGACGTGGAACCCGCAAATCCATTTTGGAAATCCCTGCTGGAACACTTGCCCACTAGCAGTATCCCGCCACGGGCCGACGCGCTACCGCACCCAAGCCGCTTCGTCGCGATGACGGGACTGAACCGCAATGGCGTGGAAAACATCAAACAATGGATCAGACCGCGCACGCCCCTGACGCCATGAAACAGGCGACCGATAATCCGACGGAGGTTGTTCTGGCTCTGGATCGCGAGTTGGGGATGCCATAGTGCAGGAAGATGACCCGCGACCAACAGTTTCAGCTTTCACGCTGCATACGTGACGCTTCCGCAAGCAGAAGTGGCGATCTCTAAATGCGCCCCCCTGCTGCTTTCACCGTAACTTTCGTTTCTACGGTGCGTATCCCTTCAGTCCGCCCTTGCCGCGCGGCTCGTTGTTTCCCAACCAGAATCCCACATGCTGCGAGTCCGCCTTTTCATCTGCCTGCTGTTGACCATTGCCACCAGTGAAGCCCAGACGCCAGCGGCTGCGGAACAGGGAGTCGATCACGCGAAGCTGGTCCGCGAACTGGATGGCGCGGCGCTCAAGCGTGGCGAGGCGCTTTACGCGAGCATGTGCGTCGCCTGCCATGGCACGCCTGAAAAACCCGGCAGCTTGCCGAACTCGCGGGCGTTCTGGAAAGATCCGTTCCGCAACGGAGCGGACCCCTTAGGTATCTACCGCACCCTCACACTCGGCATCGATCAAATGCCGCCGTGGCCGATGCTGACGCCGGTGCAGAAATACGACCTCGCCCACTACGTGCGGGAAAGTTTCGTGAAGCAGTCGAACCCCGCCGCCTACATCCCTGTCACCATGAGTTACCTCAAGGCGCTGCCGAAGGCGGATGGCAGCTTCGAGGAAACGGCGGAGATGAAGGAGTTCAAAAAAGGGCCGAAATACCAGCGCATGGACTTCGGTCCCACCTTCATATGGACGCTGGCTGTAGAAAAGAACAACATCGCCACCAAGGGCATCGCTGTTAGACTCGATGATGGATCCGGCGGCGTAACAAAAGGCAGGGCATGGATGCTCTACGATCACGATACGATGCGCGTGGCCGCCGCATGGACCGGCGACAAGTTTGTGGACTGGCGCGGCATCGCATTCGATGGCTCGCACGGGACACACACGTCGATCGCAGGCGACAAGGCATTCGTGAATCCAAACGCGCCCGGCTGGGCCAATCCAGCCAGCGGAAATTACGAAGAAGCCCGTCAGTTAGGGAGTGATGGCAAACCCTACGGTCCCCTGCCCCGCGCGTGGATGCGTTACAAAGGAATGCACCGCTACGGTGCGCACAGCGTTTTGGATTTCACAGTCGGCAGCGCCAACATTCTGGAAAGCCCGGGCTGCGAAGTAGTGGATGGGAAACTGGTCTTCACCCGCACGCTGGAGATCGGCCCGTGTGAACACGCGCTGGAGATGCGCGTGGCGGATGAAACACGCAAGGTCATCATTGCGGGCGGTGAAGGATCGACGCTCGCGGTTTCCAAAGGTTTTCATGTGCTGAAAATTCCTGCTAGAAAACAAACGGAGCGAGTCAAAGTGAGCATCTTTTCGGATCTCGCAGCACCTAACGGTTTCAAACAACTCGCCGCAGTGAACGCCGATCTAAGCGCTCTCACCAAGGGCGGCCCGCTGCATTGGCAGACATCGCTGACCTCGCAAAAACAGCCGGAAGCCGTGGGCGATGGCCTTGCCTATGACACTCTCGCGTTTCCCGATGATGCGCGGAATCCATGGCAGACGCAGTGGCGGCTCGGCGGGCTGGATTTCTTCAACGATGGCAAACGCATGGCCGTCTGCACTTGGATGGGCGACGTGTGGATTGTCAGCGGCATCCTTGATCCGTCGGGGAAACTCACATGGCAACGCATCGCATCAGGATTGTTTCAGCCTGCGGGCCTGAAGATCGTCAACGACGTGGTGCATGTCTGCTGCCGTGATCAGATCGTGCGCTTGGTGGACCGCAATGGCGATGGCGAAACGGATTTCTACGAGTGCTTCAACAACGACCACCAAGTCACCGAGCACTTCCATGATTTCGCGATGGGGCTGCAAACCGACCCGCAGGGAAATTTCTACTACGCCAAATCCGCGCGACATGGTCTGGACTCGATTGTCCCGCAGCATGGCACCTTGCTGAAAGTCAGCCGCGATGGTGCGAAGACCGAGATCCTCGCCAACGGATTCCGCGCTGCGAACGGCGTCTGCGTGAACGACGACGGCTCTTGCTACGTCACCGATCAGGAAGGCTACTGGACGCCGGACAACCGCATCAACCTCGTGCGGCCCGGTGGTTTCTATGGCAACATGTGGTCCTACGGCGCACCGAAAGACAGCTCGGACTCCGCCATGCAGCAGCCGGTGATGTGGATCACCAAGAAGTTCAACCGCTCACCCGGCGAGCTTGTTAGAATCACGTCCGCCGCTTGGGCACCGATACACAAGCGGATGGTGGACATCAGTTACGGCACCGGGCGCATGTTCCTCATACTGGAGGATGACAACGACACCTCACAGGGAGTCGCCGTCGCACTGCCAATTCCGGATTTCCCCACTGGAGTGATGCGTGGCCGCTTCCATCCTGCCACTGGCGATCTCTACGCCTGCGGCATGGCCGTGTGGGCATCCAATAAAACACAGGACGGTGGACTCTATCGAGTGCGCCGCACCACCACGCCGCTGCACATGCCCGTGGCATGGAGCACCGCAAAGGGAAAAATCACCATGACCTTCAGCGACCCACTGGATCGCGCCGCAGCGGTGGACGTTTCCCGCTACAATCTCACAGTCTGGGACACGCGGCGCAGTGAGGACTACGGTTCTCCCCACCTCAAGGAGCGCCAACTCGCGATCGCCTCCGCCACCCTAGCAGAAGACAAGCGCACAGTGACATTGAACGTGAATGATCTCACACCCACCTGCGGCCTGCTGCTGGAATGCAAGCTGCTGGGAGCCGACGGGAAAAGTTTCACCCGCACCCTGAACGGGACGATTCACCGTTTGAAATGAGGGGCGGATTGCGGAAAAACTGCTGGTTTCAGCCTAAAAAACGCAGGATCAGCACTTTACGTGGCGGAGTTGCCGGGTATGGTGCCGCTTGCCGTTCACCCCATGAGAGTCTGTCCGTCCCATCACCGGTTTTCCGTTTCCAGCCGCCTTGCCTGCCTTGCCTTCGCATTGCTGTTAGGCGCGTGCTCGCCGGTCTCGACACCGCAACATACGCAAGTGGTGAAACACGCCGATGGCTCGTTGATGCCGCCGTTCATGAACGACCCGATGGAACCGGTGAACCGCGGCTTGTGGGGATTCAACCGCGGGCTGATGACTGGCATCGTGGAGCCATCGAGCCGTGTCTATCGGGTCATCGTGCCGAAGCCAGCTCGCAATTCGGTCAACAACTTCGCACGCAACGGCATCTATCCGGGCCGCGCGATCAACCTCATGCTGCAAGGCCGCTGGCAGGGCGTGGGTGATGAGTCGCTGCGTTTCCTCTGCAACACCACCGCAGGCGTGGGCGGGTTTTTTGACGTGGCCACCCGTTGGAAGATACCGAAAGCCGAGGCGGACTTCGGCCAGACTTTCTATAAGTGGGGATGGCAACCGAATGCCTATCTGATGTTACCTTTCGCGGGCCCCAGTGATGACAGCCACGGACTGGGATTTGCTTTCGACAAGGTGGCTCAACCATGGACCTACCTCGGCCCCATCTCCTACGCCACCACTTACAATCGCCTGAGTGACTCGGCCAGCGAGATGGATCGTTTCATGCGCTCCGAGGCGGACCCATACGCCGTGGTGAAATACGCATGGACCTACATAGCCAAAGAAGAAACCCCGGACTGGCGGACCTCGGGAGCCATCGACCTTTCAACAATGGAGACAATGGGCGTAGCGAAGATCGCCTGCAAGGATCCGGACTTTCACATCAGTGGGCGGGAAATGAGCGTGCGCATCCCCACTACCGGACGTCGGATGAAGTTCAACTGTTGGATGCAGCCCGAAGCCGCGCCGGTCGTCTATATCGTGCCCGGTCTCAGCTCGCACAGGCTCTCGTTGATGACTCTGGCCTTCGCCGAGCATCTCTGTCAGAACGGCTACTCGGTGGTGGGTACCACTGGCATCTTCCACCCGGAGTTCATGGAAAACGCCTCCACCGCAGACCTGCCGGCCTATCCACCCGTGGACTGCCGCGACTTGCTGGTGGAGATGACGGAGATCCATAAGTTGCTAGAGCGGAAAAACCCGGGCCGCCTCGGCAAGCGCGCATTCGTCGGCTTTTCCATGGGCGCATTCCAAGCACTCCACATGGCCGCCAACGAAGCGAAGCACGATGCAGACCTGATGAAGTTCGACCGCTACCTCGCGATCAACCCGCCGTTGAACCTGCAACACGGCGTAGTCAGGATCGACGGCTTTAACAACGCCCCGATGGCTTGGCCTGAAGACAAGCGCGATTTCCTGGTGGGCAACACGCTACACAAGGTCGCGAAGATGATGACTCTACCTCCGTCCGCTGGTCCGCCGCCCTTTGATGGGATCGAGTCCGAGTTTCTGATAGGGCTATCGTTCAAGCTCACGCTCAGGGACGCGATCTTCAGCAGCCAGTGGCGCAACAACATGGGCGTGCTGCAAACGCCGCTCTCCAAATGGCGGCGCGATCCCTGCTACGAGGAAATACTCAACTACAGCTTCCGCGATTACTTCGTGAAGTTCGTGCTGCCCTACTACAAGACCAAAGGCATCAGCTTGTCCGACTTCCGCCGCGAGGGGAACCTGATGAACTACAGCAACAAACTGCGCGCCAATCCGAGAGTCCGCGTGTTGACCAATCGCAACGATTTCCTGCTACAAAACAAAGACCTCTCCTGGCTGGAATCCACCCTCGGCAGCAAGCGAGTGAAGATTTTCCCGAGCGGCGGCCACCTCGGAAACCTGACCTCCGCCCCGGTGCAAAACGCTGTGTTAGAATCACTGGGCGGGCTGAAATGACATGCCTGTTAGTAAGCCGCTGCCATGAAAACGCTTCCGCTCATATTCGTCCTCCTCACCAGCGCCAGCTTATGGGCGCAGGATGCCGTGACTCCTCCCTCGCCCGCGCCAGTGCCGGAAGTAGCGGCACCGGAAACCCCGGATGACAACGTGCGCGTCTCGGTGCTCGGCTATCATGATTTTTCCGAAACCACCGCCGAGACCGAGATGCGTATCCGCACCTCGAAGTTCCGCAAGCAGATGGAAACCCTCCGCCAGCTCGGCATCACGGTGATCTCACTCGATGACTTCACCGCATGGAAGCGCGGCGAGAAGGAAATCCCCGAGAAGTCCGTCATGCTCACCTTCGATGACGGCTGGAAGTCCGTTCACACCGATGCGTTTCCCGTCCTAAAAGAGTTCGGCTATCCCTTCACACTCTTCCTCTACAAAAACTACGTCGATGGCGGCGGCAAGGCACTGACCACTCCGATGATCCAGGAAATGGTCAAGGCCGGTGCCACGATCGGCAGCCACTCGATCAGCCACCCGTATCCCGTCACCGTGAAGAGTTTCCGCAAAAAGGGGCCGGATGCCTATGACGCCTATCTGCGCAAGGAGATGGGCGAGTCCAAGCGTTTCCTCGAAACGAAGTTCTCTATCAAAGCGAGCACCTATTCCTATCCCGGCGGCTACTACACCGAGGAAATGATTCCGCTAGGCAAGGAGTTTGGCTACAACTTCATGTTCACCGTGCTGCCCGGAAAAGTGAAACGCTCGAGTCCGGATGACACACTTCCCCGCTACATGATTCTCGGCAGCTACGACAAGATCTTCGAGTTCGCCACCACCTTTCGCGAAGCGCAAAGCCCCACCGCCACGCCGGATGGTGCCATCGCCGGAATGATCCAGACCACGCCCTATCCAGTCAGCCCTGAGCCTGGCGCCATCATCAACTCCCGACTACCCGAAATCTCCGCCGATCTAACCAAAGTCACCGACCTCGATCCCAAGACACTCGTCATGAACGCCTCCGGTTTCGGCGAGGTGCCTGCCATGTTTTCTGCTGAAACGAAGAAGTTCTCATGGCAGGTCAACCGCCGCCTCCGCCAGTCCACCTGCCAGGTTTCCATCCACTGGAAAGACCTCGCCGGAAAACCCGCCGACCCTCTCCGCTGGTCCTTCCGCATCGACCGCGAGGCCGCCTACCTTCCCGAAGGCGAGTAGTATTTCAAATTTCCAATCTCAAATCTCAATTCCCCTTCCCCATGTTCTCATCCCTCTCCGACAGCCTCGACAAAAACTTCCGCAACCTCCGCGGCGTGGGCCGCATCTCGGAAAAAAACATCGCAGACGCCCTGAGCGACATCCGCATTGCCCTACTAGAAGCCGACGTCGAGTTCGGCGTTGCCAAGGACTTCATCGCACGAGTGAAGGAAAAGGCGATGGGCGAGGATGTCTTCAAGTCCATCAAACCCGGCGAGCAAATCGTCAAAATCTTCCATGACGAACTCGCCGCGTTGTTAGGCGGCGATCAGGCACCACTCGATCTCAATCCGCCCGCCCGCATCCTCATCTGCGGCCTCAACGGCGCTGGCAAGACCACCACCTCCGCCAAGCTCGCCAACCGCCTCAAGAAAGAGGGACGCCGCCCGCTGCTCATCGCATGCGACCTTTATCGCCCCGCCGCCATCGACCAACTCGCCACCCTCGCGAAACAAATCGACGTCCCATGCTACACGCCGGACGCCAGTGAAACGGACGTCATCAAGGTCGCCAAGGACGCACTCGTTTGGGCAGAGCAACAACTTGGCACCGTGCTCATCTTCGACACCGCAGGCCGCCAGGAAATCGACGAGCGCCTCATCGCCGAACTCAAGCGTCTGCACGATTTCGTCAAACCCAAGGAAACCCTGTTAGTCGCCGATTCCGCCACCGGCCAGCAAGCCGTCTCCGTCGCCAAGCACTTCGACGACGCAGTCGGCATCACCGGCATCGTCCTCACAAAACTTGATGGCGACGCCCGCGGCGGTGCGGCGCTCTCGATGCGCGCAGTCACCGGCAAGCCGATAAAATACGCTGGTGAGGGCGAGAAACTCGACCAGTTGTTCGAGTTCCATCCCGACCGCATGGCCGACCGCATCCTCGGCATGGGCGACATTGTCGGCATGGTCGAGCAAGTCGCTGGCAAGGTGAACGAAGAAGACGCCATGCGCTCGATGAAGCGCATGCAGGAAGGCAAGTTCGACTTCACCGACTTCCTCGATCAGATGAAAATGATCCGCAACCTCGGCCCACTCGAAGGGCTGTTAGGAATGATGCCCGGCTTTAGCAAAATCAAAAAACAACTCCCCGGCGGCTCGCTGGACACCTCCAAGATCAAACGCACCGAAGCCATCGTGCTCTCAATGACCATGGAAGAACGCCGCAAGCCCGAGATCATCAAAGGCAGCCGCCGCCAGCGCATCGCCAGCGGCTCCGGCACCTCGCTCATGGAAGTGAACCAGCTCATCAAACAGTTCGGAGAAATGCGCAAGCTGATGAAGTCACCACACAAGATGAAGGGCATGATGAATCAACTCGGCGGCATGTCCGGCATGAAGGACATGATGAAGGGCATGGGCGGAAAGTTTCCGTTCTAAGGAGTGCGGACACTCCTGTCCCCAACTTCATGCAATTCAAATGACGACAAGAGAGTCGTCACTCCTTACCATACCTGATCCCTACGCGATAAAGTCAGAGAAATTCTTGCCTCGCAACAAACACACGCAACAGTTCCGCATGTCCATCTACAAACCAAAACATCTCCTCGTCGGCACCTCATTCCTACTCGGCAGCCTTGCCCCGGCAGTAGAATACAGAGTGGACAGCACCTATGCCACAGCAGGAATTTTTCGACAAGAGGGTGGTGCCGTCAGAGGCGTCGTCGTCCAATCGAATGGCAAAATCCTGCTGGCATCCACGATGCCTTCGCTCAACGGTGGGGCTACTGTCTTTGGATTGATACGCCAAAACTCGAACGGCACCTTGGATACCACCTACGACACGGACGGCATCAGTTTAACCGATTTCGGGGCCAATACTTTTTCGGGCGTGGGCGGCATGGCGGAATCACCAGTCGATGGAAAAATTTACATCGTCGGATACAGGGGGAGCTTCAACTACAACCTGAGTCCACCCAGGTATGAAAGCGACATCGCGATCGCTTGTTTCAACGCAGACGGCAGCATCAATACCGGCTTTAACACAACTGGCAAGGCAACCGTCTCCTTCGACCCCATCACCAACCCATCGCAAACTGGCTACAGACTTTCTGGAGCCGATTGCGTAGCGGTGCAAGCGGACGGCAAAGTCGTCGTTGGCGGCTGGGCCGAGGTGGGCAACAGTGATCGCCGTTTCGCAATGGTCCGCTACCTGACCACTGGTGCCATCGACAGCAGCTTCGGAGTCGGCGGCTACGTGCTGACAAACCCAGGTGCCTATTGCTCGATCAACGCGCTCGCCATCTCTCCTGTTGACCAAATGATCGTCGCCGTCGGCGCATACCAAGAACCCCAGTCGCCCTACGGCTACAAGAACATGGTCGCCCGCTACGATACGAATGGCACCTTGGATACCAACTTCGATACAGACGGCTACCTCATCACTGGCGGTAGCAACCAAAACAACAGTCCC
>JANMLQ010000166.1:0-3476 GCA_031372635.1 Akkermansiaceae bacterium
TATCTCGTCCACTTCACCCAGAACGCCTGCGCCGACACCGCCCGCGACCTGCTCTCCACCAACTTCTGCACCAAGGAGGAAAAACACGCCATCGCCCGCGCCCTCGACGACGCCGATTTCCGCTCCCCCTACGGCCGCGAACTCTCGAAAATCCTCCGTCACGGAGTCGGCATCCATCACGCCGGCCTGCTGCCGAAATACCGCTTGTTAGTGGAAAAACTCACCGCCCGCGGCCTGCTCAAAGTCGTCTGCGGCACCGACACCCTCGGCGTCCTCATCCTCACCGTCATGAGGGATGGACTCGGAACTTTGGTAAAACCATGAGTAACGACCGCACTTCAGCACGGAACTCATGGTCTTAACTTTCAAAACCTAAAGGTCGCTCCAACATAGCAATAGCTGCCCGAGGGCAGATTTGCGCGCTTGAGCACTTCTCCTGCGGCAAGGTGCTCATAATCCAAAGACAGAGTAAGGTTTTCGGTGACTGACCAATTCCCCGCGATTCGAAGCAGGCTGCCAATCTCATGCCCTTGAACATTCTGTGTGCCTGGATAGGCGCGCATACCGCCGACATAGGCTGCGTCGTTCTCCGTGAGCCTTCGTGCGAAGCCATATTCGATCGAAATATTAGTCGACGGTGTTGGTGAGACGGAAATTCCCGGTGCAATTTGAAACAGGTTGCTGAGACTGAGAAACCGACCTTCACCCAGATAGTTGGAGCTGGAGTAAAGCGGGTTGAACCTGTTCACCGTTCCACTTCCATAAGAGCCGCCGCCGGAGGCCAAGTCGATATGGGATGTTAGTCGAGGTTTCCAACCTTTGTTGGATAGCACCAAGCTCTGGACCGCGAATAGTCCCCATGCCTCGACGTCGCGGCCAATGGATTCGCCAGTCTGGCAGGCCACCGTCCAGTCGAAGCTCAGCCCGCCCCGCTTGCCCCAAAGGCGCACGCCGTAGGTGTCCCGATTGTCGAGGCCTGTCTGGTCGGCAGATGCGAAGTTCGGGTTCTCGCTGTGGATGAAGAACGGATCCAGATAGATTCCCAACTCGGGTGAAACGATCAGACTGGCGTTAAACCCCTGCAGGCGTTCATCACGATTGATCTCTTCATCGAAGAGTCCGCTTTCCAAGCGCGTGGCCCGCAGGTCGAAAGCGCCAAGGCGAACCCGTTCACCGTGAGCGTAAACGCGCAGGCCGTTCCAGGTGCGGTGCATGTTAGGTCCATCGCTGAGACTTATCAGTTGTCGGGGGCCGTCTGCAAACTCCTGACGACCGACCATTGCCCCCACCAATGTGGAACCGACGTAACTGCGGGCATCCATGAAGAGCTGCTGCAACGAGGCGTCGTTCTGGAAGTTGGCGGCGGCATCGCTGCGATCGTCTGCGACCTGACCGGTGCCGATTTCACCATAGACGCGAAAGTTGGGATTGAATCGCAGATCCGCGCCGAAAGTTCCTCGAAACAAGCCCTGCTGGAGGTCGCTTACGCCCGTCGGTGGGGCGTTGTCATAGGCCTCGTAGCGTATGCGGGCTTCGGCACTCAAGGTTAGAAATGCCTCGCCACCGAACGGTATCGCCTTAAGTGAAGGAGCATCGTCGGCCACTCGCATGCCGGTCCAGTCCTCTGCCCAACGGCTGAAAAACTCGCCATTTCCGGCCTCTGGTCCCCATCCCGCGGCATTCACTGGGTAGGGATCGGCGGGCGTCGGGAGGTTCGCACCCGCCATCGTAGTGCATTTGAAATTGGCATTGGCAGACTTGATCGGCGTGGCCGGCGGTATCGCTTGGGCTTGAGCCGTATTCGCCAAGGCCAACAGGCCGATCACACTCAAGCCGATCACAATAATCTTCCCGCTCTTGATTTGGAAGTAGGGGCGTATCGCGCGAACACGGCTTCCTATCGCAATGATGAGCGCGACCGTGACGAGCAGCGCGGCGACAGCAAACGTGGTTCGCATCCCACTGGCAACCGCGCCGGGACTCGCCGTCGTGATGACGGTGGTCCCCGCTGCGAGGGCGAATACAGCACCCATCACGGACGCTCCGGTGAGGAGGCCGAGATTCCGTGATAGGCTGAGCATTCCGGAAATGACACCCCGCTGGCCCGGGTGAATACCCGTCATGATGACGGTGTTGTTAGCCGCTTGGAACAATGCGAAACTTGAGGTGATGACGATGATGGGGGCGATGTAGCCGACTATGCATAAGCACGCCGGCATCATGGATAGAACGGTAGAGCCGACTGTCATGCCGATGAGTCCCATGACCGTCATCCGTTGCCCACCAAAGCGGTCCACCATGCGACCAGCCGGCAGGCCCATCAGCGCGGCGACAAGCGGACCCATTGATAGAGCGACCCCGACAAGCGACGTTTCAAGCCCGAGTCCACGTGAGAGGTAGAACGGTCCAACCACCAGCGTGGTCATCATCAGTGTCGAGACGAGCATGCTCATGGCGAGGCTCGCGCTCACCACCGGATCGCGAAAAATCGCCAACCGAATCAACGGCGATGCCACTCTCGCCTCAACCATTACGAAGAACCCGAATCCGCAAGCGGCACCCAACAGCAAGGCAATGTTGAGCGGACCGAAATGGCCGCGACCGATCGTCATGGCAAGCGCATAAGCCGCAAGCGATGCCGCAAGTAACAGCGTGCCTCCATGGTCGAAGCCCGGCTGATCCGTCCGCGACCCACGGCGATCAACGGGCAGGGTGCGATGCGCGAGAAAAAGATTCAGGACACCCAGCGGCACGTTGACGAGGAAGATCATCCGCCAGCCGAGTCCGGCAATCAAAACGCCGCCGAGCGATGGGCCGAGTGTGGTGCCAATCGCGGACATCGTTCCTAGCAGCCCCATGGCGCTACCGGTCTTTGACTTTGGAACCGTCTCACCCACCATGGCTACAGTGAGTGCCATCATGATGGCGGCCCCCAGGCCCTGCGCCGCCCGGGCGACGATCAACATCCAGAGTGCGGGTGCTACGCCACACAGGAAAGAAGCCACCGTGAAAAGACCGATTCCAACTAGCAACAGGCGTCGGCGACCGATGATGTCGCCGAGGCGACCTACGCTGACTATCAGCGAGGTGATGATGAGCAGATAGGCGAGGACGATCCATTGGACCTCCTGGAAGGAAGCGTTGAATGCCTGTGCCAACGTCGGCAGGCCGGCATTGGCGATGCTGGTGTCGAGCGATGGCATCAGCATGGAGAGTGACAGACTGACCAGTGTCCACCGAAGCGATGGTGGCTTACTCGCTACATTTGTCCCGTCTCGTTCCGTATCCTGTTCTGCGTGGCTTGGTTTTAACATGTCCCCTTCTTAGCTCTTTTCAGCTATCGCGGAAGACGCACAGCTTGCACAATATCATTGCGTTTGACGCCATACTCCACAGGATCGACGCATGTCGCGACCCGATCTGAATTTACTGGTCACCCTTGATGTGCTGCTCGCGGAAGGCAACGTGACGCGCGC
>JANMLQ010000210.1:0-9063 GCA_031372635.1 Akkermansiaceae bacterium
GGATGGATGCGGGTGATCTTGGAACCTTGGAGGCCGAGACCGCCCATGAGTCCGCGCTGGTTGAAGAAGAAGGCATAGGTGCTCTTGTTCATTGTGGTGGTGGTGAGTGAGGCTGCCATGCCTTCATCCATGACTACGAGACTCGGACTGGAACCGACTTCCCAGCCGCTGGCGCGATTGAGATTAGCGAAGGCGGAGTCATCCATCAGGAAGAGCGCATAGCCGTATTGTTGGATTCCAGCTTGGAGGCCGTAGGACGCACCGGCGGTCTGATAGAAATCATGGATGCTGCCGTCATTGCGGATGAGCGCGCCGTTTCCGGCCATGCCGCCGATCATCAGGCCGCCCTTGGTGATTTCCGGGAAAACGATGACGCCCTTGGCACGACCGCCCAATTTGCGGGCAGTGGAGTTTTTGGCATAGAGTTGTTTGAGCGCCACACGCGAGTCCGTCGCAAGTTGGCTGGGATTCACGCTTGCGCCGTTGTAGTTAGTGACCGGATTGCTGGCGCACTGGCTGAGGATCAGCGTGGCGGTGGCGAGCATGGCGGCGGTGGCGATGGTATGGATGCGGTGTTTCATAGTGTTAGTTTTATTTGAGCGTAGCGGAGACGGGTAACTTCAATGTGCAGGCTGGAGTGTGGCAGATACGAAAATCATTCTCTTGGAGGGCTTAACGGATGCACTTATCGTCCTTTTAAATGAAGCTTGAGGATGCGGCGGGCTTCCTCGATACCTTCGGGATTCTGATGCGAACTGTGGCCGGAGGGAACAATTTTCTCCGATGCCGCGCCATCAAGGTGGGAACTCCAATAGGCCACGACGCCGTCCGATGAGTCTGGCGTGTCACCCTTGCCGCGGTCGCCGACGATGCTGTGGTAGGGAACGCGCGGAGTGATCGAGTGCTTGTTGATTTCCACGACGAAGGGATTGGTCGGAGACAAGGTGCCGATGCTGTTAGGAGCGCTCTGCATGGTGAGGCCGGCGATGTCGGCAGTGGCTGCGGAGAAGACCGCGTTTCGGATGTCCGCGACCAGATCGGGGGTCTTGACCAGTCGTGACGCGGTGCGACCGATCCAGTTGGAGGCGAGGATGGAGCCGCGATGGGGGGCGGAGAAAAACAGCGCGCGGTCGATTTCCTTGCGGTCGCCGAAGACCAGCGAGTCGAGCAGCAACTGGCGGCTGTGGCTTGTGACTTTCGTTTCCGAAGGTGATTTTCCGAAGGCTCTGAACCACAACTTGTCGCCGACATCGGTGACCATCAGGCGGCTGAGAAGACTGCCCATGCTGTGGCCGATGATGACCATTTGCTTGTGGCCGGGATAGTCGCGTTTCACTTCATCAAGCTCGCGGCGCAGCAGGGAAGCGGAGTAGGGATAGGGGTAGCCGCTGGGATAGCTAAAAACCCAGAACTGGTAGCGCTCGCGGATTTCAGGATCCTGCTGGAGTTTAAAATACATCGGCGCGAACGACGCTGGAGTGTCCTGCAGGCCGTGGACCATGAGCACGGGAATGCGCTTAGGATCGTATGGCTGCATGAAGTTGAGGTTGGCGGTGTCGTTGTAGCGGGACGGGCGGAGCAGGCGGGCGAGGCCGAGTTTATCCACGCGGGCCTTGGAAAGTCCGAGCATGGCGGCGGCACCGTAGTCGGCGGCGAGCGGGCGGGATTTTCCGGCAAGGGAAACGGCTTCCACCTGATAGGGATCGATGAGTTCCAGAGTGGCGGTGCCGCCCTCGAAACGCACGACGGCTGTTAGATTCCGCAAAGGGAGATTTTCACGGATCTGCTCATGACCGATCCCGTCGTAGGAATTGACGAGGGCGAGCGGTGCACCGATACCATCCACCTTGGCCTGATGTTCAGAATAAACTCCTTTGAAAGTGAGTGTGTCGGTGGGGAGCAATTGGTCGTGAAGCGGTGCGGTCCCGGCGGGGGCGCGGCCTTTGAGTTGGCGGATGCCGCCCGCACCGGAGAGCGGCATGGGCGCGCTCCATGGATCGGCGCCGGATTTTTCGAGATACTGGATCAGGCGTGCTACGGCGAAGTTATAGGCAGGAATCGCTGACTCATCACTGCGGCGAATTCTCTCATGAGCGTCGCGGATGGTGGTGAGAATGGATTCGGTGTTTTGTGGGACGGCATGAGCACCGGCGAGCGGGACGGGTTTTTCCATCCGCACCGAGACCGGCGCGGAGCAGTGGGAGAGAAGGAACGCGGTCAGAACGACGGCGAGAATACGAAGGGCGGGAACGCAGCGTTTGGTCATGTGGAGTTGTGAGTGAAACGGCGGATGTGATGTGCCAGCTTTCGCCGGGATGATAGGCTTCGGTTTTTTCGGCAATGGAAGCGGTGTCCTACCCGAGATCTTTTTCGTACACATCGCGATAGTGGTTGACGATGAGGATCATCACGCTGGTTTTGCTGTATTTGGCGGGCCAAGCGATCAGGGCGTAACCGCCAATGAAGTGGACTTTGATGAGGTAGTCGAATTTCCCGGTGGGGGCGGCTTCTTCCTATGCGGTGAGGATTTCGAGTATGATCAATGTGCGGTGGAAATGTTTTGAGCGGTGCCTTTTCTTGGGAAACAGGAACGACGGTGCTTTCAAGGTTCAGTCATCGCTCTTGGTCGCCTTGTGCGACGATGTTCGCGATCTTTGCCATGGCTCCGCAGAGGCAGCCGCCGCCGTGGGTGTGGCCTTGGTGAGCGTGGTCCGTGTCTCCGGCGATGGCGGAGATGGCACGGGTGAAGGCGAGCTCGCTGCGGTCGCCGGATTGGAGTCCGGCCCCGGCTTTCTTCATATCGGCGATGTTGAAGACGGTGGTGCCTTCTTTGATGGTTTCCATGACTTTGATGAGGTCGATGGTTTCGGGATCAATGGCGGTGGGGTCTTTGTCGAGGATGACGAAATCGGCAAGTTTTCCGATCTCGATGGAGCCTTTGGTTTTCTCCTCGAAGTGCTGATAGGCGGGCCAAATGGTCATGGCCTTGAGCGCGATCATGACGTCCACGCGCTGATGCGGGCCGATGATGTCACCCGTGCGGGAGCGGCGGGTGACGGTGGCATCGAGCACGCGCATGGAGTCGGGAAAGGCGACGGGTGCATCGTGATGGGAAGTGAACATCATGCCGCGCTTCACGCACCAACCGGTGGGGGAAATGTTTTCCGCCTGGACAGGGCCGACGGTGTGGTCGCGGTGCCAATCGCCCCAATAAAAGGTGTGCATCGGAAAGAGCGATGGGATGATGCCGAGGGGCTTGAGGGAGTCCACTTGGTCTTCGCGGATGAATTGGCCGTGGATGAGAGTCGAGCGGCGATCACCGATGCCGTGCTTCTGGGTGGAGGCTCCGATGAAGGAGATGAGCTGATCGCAAGCCGCTTCACCATTGGCGTGGGTGATGATTTGAATCTTATTCTGATAGGCCCAGTCGATGGTGTCGCGGACTTGCTCGGTGGTGGCGGCGGGATATCCGAGGTAGCCGGGTGGGTAATTTCCAACAGGTTTGTAGTATGGCTTGTCCCGCCATGCGGTGAATCCTTGCGGTGAGCCGTCGATGGTGAGCTTGGCACCGGCGACGCGGAAACGATTTTTGTAGGTGGAACTAACGGAGTTTTTGATTAACTCGCGATCAATGAGCACGTCCGTGTAAGTGGCGACGTCGATCTTGAGTTCACCTGAGGCGGCGAATTTTTGCATTGCCTTCACGACGCCTGGTGAGGAACGGCCTTCTTGAGCGGTGGTGTAGCCGAAGCGAGCCCAGAGTTCGGAGCCAGCCTTGATGAAAGCCAATGAGCCTTCTGCTCCGACTTTGCCCAGAAGTTTCATGATGAGGGGAAACGCCGCCGTTTCCTCCAGCACGCCATTAGGCTCCTGGCTGCCTTCGCGGCGTTGGATGACGCCGCCCTCGGGATTGGGCGTGCTGGCACTGATACCGCCGATTTCGAGGGCTTTCGAGTTTGCAGCGGCAAGGTGGCCGGACTGATGGATAATGATAACTGGGATTTCTTTGGAAACGGCGTCCAGATCTTCGCGGGTGGGATGGCGCAGCTCGGCGAGTTGGGCGTTATCATAGCCGAAGCCGACGATGAGTTGGATTTTATCCACGGCTTCTTTATTCGCAGCCACCCAGGCGCGAAGAGTTTGCTGGAGGGCTGCGATGTCTTTCACCTCGCCATCGGGTGGCGGCAGGAGGTTGGCGGAAAGCGCTTGGATGCCACCGCCAAAGACGTGGCCGTGAGCATCGACGAAGCCGGGCAGCATTGTCTTGCCGGATAGATCGATGAGCTTCGTGATGTCGCCCTTGGTTTTAAGGACTTCGTCCTTTTTCCCGACAGCGAGGATTTTTCCATCCTTCACAGCGACGGCTTCGGCACGTGGGTTAGCGTCGTCGATGGTGAGGATGGGGCCGTTGTGATAGATGGTGTCTGCGGTTTGGGCTAGGGCCGAAAGCGAGAGACCAGCGAGGAGGATGGCGGTGTTTTTCATGAGTGCTTTTGGGCTGGTGAATTTTGGCGATGTGGCTTACTTGATGGCGTTTTTGTGGATGACTCCGTTTTTCATGATGATGCTAAAATTCTTCTCTGGATCGGCTAGGAAATTGAGGTCGGCGAGAGGATCGCCATTGACTAACAGAAGGTCTGCAAAGGCACCTTCTTCGATGACGCCGAGCTTGCCGGGGTAGGGATTGCGCGGGCCGCTGAGAGCTAACAACTGCGCGTTGTCGTGAGTGATCATTTTGAGAATCTCGGCGTTGGTGAACCACTTTTGGAGTTTTAGGATGTCCGTGTTTTGATTTTTGTTCTGCGCGGGGAAGAAGAGAAAGTCGGTGCCCCATGCGAGTTTGACGCCATGTTTTTTCGCCCAGCGGTAGGCGGTGTCGGTGCCATCTACGACGAGTTGTTTCTTGGCGCGGATGTGTTCGGGAGCGGTGGGCGGTGCGGGATCGAGTGCTTGCAGGCTGAGCCAGATGCCTTTTTCGCCGAGTAATTTCAAGGTTTCCTCGTCGAGTAACTGGCCGTGCTCGATGCATTTCACGCCAGCCTCCACCGCGCGGCGAACGGCCTTGATCGTGTAGGCGTGGACGGTGACGTAAGTGCCCCAGTCATCCGCCGCTTCGACTGCGGCTTTCATTTCATCGAGCGTGTATTGAGTGACATCCAGTGGATCGTAATCCGTGGCGGCTCCACCGCCGGCCATGACTTTGATCTGTGAGGCACCAAAGCGGAGATTTTCACGAGTGGCGGTGAGCACTTCGTCGCGGCCATCGGCGATGAAGTTGACGCCGATCAATTCGCCGTGTGATGGCTTACCGAAGAAGCGCCGCGACCTTTCATCGGGCGTGCGGGAGTCGCCATGGCCGGAGGTTTGCGAAATGATCGCGCCGCTCGGATAAATGCGCGGGCCGACGGTTTTCCCGGCATCGATGTTTTTTTTCAGGTGAAAAGCGGGGCCGCCTACATCGCGCGCGGCGGTGAAGCCACGCAGCAACATTTGCTCCGCTTCTGCGGCTTCTCTGGCGTGGAGTGTCTCGGCGGTGATGGTGGCATCAAGCATCTGCGCTTGGCTGCTCGCACTCATGAAGACGTGGACGTGGTTGTCGATCATGCCAGGCATGAGTGTCTTGCCGCCGCCGTTGATGATTTTGGTGAGGCCGCTGCGATTCACGGGGATGGGATCTTTGGAGATGCGCTCGATCTTGTTCCCTTTGACGAGGACGTTGAGGCTGGCGGTGAGCTTGTCACTTTTTCCGTCGAAGACTTTCACGTCTTGAAACAGGATGGCTGTCGGCGGAATTTCCTGAGATTTTTCCGGAGCATTTTCCTGGGAGTGCAGCGAAGTAAAAATCGCGCCCATGCCGAGGGCGAGGGCGATGACCAGAGGCGTTTTGGTTTTCATTTTAGCTTAGTGAATGGCGGGCTGTTGGGTGTGTTTCGGTAAGAGTTCTTGGCGTGGAGAATCTTTTCATTTCGGAAAAAGGAATGTCAGGCCGAAGCGCAGGCCCACTCGGAGCGAGCGTCAGGCGTTTGGGAGTATCGGGCTTCTCACATCTGCCCGAGGCCTTTTAGCGTTTCCAGAATTCCTTCGATCTGTTCGGTGCGTTTGAGGTTCTTGCGGCCGAAGTGGGTGGAGAGTTGTTCGGCGGTGGCGGTGGGGGCGGTGGTGAGGAGTTGGCGGATGAGGGTGACTTGGGCGGGGAGCTTGGCGGGCCAAGGGGTAGAGGGATTGCCGATTGAGGATTGTTGATTTTGGATTTTGGATTGGGAAGAGGCGGCTTCGGTGCCGGGGAGGGCGCTTTGCTGCGGCGACCGGTGATCGCCGCCACATTGATAGTCCGGGCGGAGCCAGCGGATGAGGCCGCGCTTTTCCTCGGCGGCGCGTTCGTGGTTGAGGGTGACGAGGCGGGTGAGGAGTTCCTGCTCTATCCTGCTTTGCTCTTCCTGAATGATTTTCTCGAATGCTCCGGGCGCGGTATCGAGACGAGTGATTGTGTCGGTGGCCGGGTCGTAGAGTTCGCCACGGTCTAGATGGGAAAGGGCGATATGGAGATCGCTCCAGCCATACGCTTCGAATACGGCTGCATCCAGCTCGTCGTGGAGTTGCTTGAGCAGGGTGACGAGGCCTTGGTCGTGGATTTGCTTGTCCTTGGCGGTGAGGGGTTCTCCGGCGCGGAGTTTTTCGAGCACGTTGTAAATGCCGGTGAGGGTGAGGCCGGGATGCTGTTCCTGCTGGCGCTTGCGGTGCGCGTCGAGTCGCTCGCCGAGTGAGCGGATGCGCTGCTTGAGGGAGCCTTCTTCCAGCGCGGGGAATGGGAATGGAGCTTTCAACTCTTCTTTGCTGCAACCATTCCGAATTTAGTCAAGAGCCAGTTCAAAACCGCCTCTTGGTCGTCAATCGTCGCACGACGAATTTGGCTCAATAGGTGAACTCGGTCCGGCTTTGGAAGACCGGTGTTTTGCAAGCCTTCATTGCAGTTAGTGCAGACTGCACGGAGATTTTGCGGAGTATCTTCGCCACCTTTCGATTTATCGACTATGTGCCCCATTGTGAGTCGGACAGTCCGAATGGTGCCAAAAGGATCAGCATCGCCCGCTGCAACTCCGCACATTTGACAAGTATATCCATTTCGTTCCAAAACCCAAGCGCGCGTCTCCTTGGAAATGCCACGTTTAAATGCAGGTAAACGTTTGGCCGTTTGAAGCAAATATTGCCCCGGTTTCAAAGTCGCCAGATCCTTGTGAGAGAGAATTTGGTAACCCTGTTCATCTCTAAGCTCCCTGACTCGACGCCCCCACTCGGACGCTCCGCCACTTGCTTTTTGAATTTCTTTTGACTCAAGAACTGTCCCCATGTTTGCGAGAAAGAATTCGAGTATCAGCGCTTTTGAGCTTTTTTTGGCAGGCACTTTTTCTGTGGTTTGGTTGCTTCTTCCAATAACCGGGCTTCATAGTAGATCCGGTCCTCGGCATATTTAGTCTTGCGAGTGAACGCCCCGATAATTGCTTTTCCGACTGCTTCGGCAACTGGAGGTGGAAATGCGTTACCTACTTGCCTGTAGGCGACTGTCTTCTTGCCTTCGATCTTCCAAGTGTCCGGAAATCCTTGGATTCGCGCGACCATCCGGACTGTAAGCCGTGGGAACTCATCCTCGGGAAAATCACTATTGGGTGATTCGTTAGCGATACCCATTCCATCAACGCCCAGTTGTCGCCATTGCCGCTTTGCTCTCGTAGGCCCAAGATCAGGGCCTCCGTGTTTTTTAGATCCCCCAACAATGGTGGGAGCAATATCGTTGGCCCTGACTGCCCACGATTCGGCTCCCGGCCATCCACGAGCTTGCATGAGGTCGATCAAAGTTTCTCCAACCAGCTTGCGACCGAATTTTGCCACGGGCCACATAAAGCGTTCCGAATCATCTTTGCGAAGCCCGACAAGTATGAAACGAGGGCGGAGTTGGGGAACTCCAAAGTCAGCAGCCTGAATTACTTTCCACTCTGGTTCATACCCTAGTTTGAATAGCTGGCGCTCCAAGTCCTTTCGATAGTCACTGAATTTAGCGGAAGCTAAACCCTGGACATTTTCCAATAAAACTGCACGAGGCTTTGCTCCTTTTATCAGTGCTAAGGCGGTTGGAAACATATCGCGTTCATCATCCGATCCCAGTTGTTTCCCCGCGATGCTGAAAGGCGGACAGGGAACTCCTCCGGCGAGCAGATCAAGGCCAGTATAGTCGGAGGGTTTCAGATCACGAATGTCTTTGTTGAGGACGTTCCAATTTGGCCGATTGGCCCGCAGCGTTTCGCAAAATTGGGCTTCATATTCGACAGCCGCAGCGTGTTTGAAACCAGCCATCTCAAGTCCGAGCGCTTGACCTCCTCCTCCTGCACAAAGCTCTAAAGCGGTGTATTTCATCGAATGGTGGGAGGCTAAGCCGCGTATGGTAGCATGACAAGCTCGGCTCGCTCACTCATCGATTTGGCGATGCGGGTGGCGTCCCATTCCTCGCGCAGCGGCTCGATGATGGTGGGGCGGATGAGGCGCTCGACGTAGGAGCGCGGCGTGTATTCCGCACCGAGCTTGTGGCGCTCCCGGGGATCGAGGGCACGGGTGAGCAGTGTGCCGAAGATGGACGGCTCGACGCCGGACCAATCGGTGGATGCGGCATCGGCGAGCATTTCCAACTGGGTTGCGGAAAGCGGGAGAGCGGTGGTGGTTTCAAAGAGGCCGCCGTTAAAGAAGGCGATTTCCTGGAAGAGCAGCGCGGAGTAGCGGGTGCCGGTGGCCATTTCCCGCCACAGGCCGGAGACGAGCACGGGGAATCCCAGGGGCGATGATTTGACTTGGGCGAGGAGCTTCTTGAAGCCGTCCTCGGGCAAGAGGCCGATGTCTTCGGCGAACATGGTGAAGAGGCAGCGCTGGAGGAAACCGGCGATGACTTGGGCGTCGTGGCCGTCGGCTTCGAGGGACTTGGCGAGCTTGGCGAGGCGGCCTGCGATGTCGCGCGTGACTTCGGCGGCGCGCTTGCCGGGATCAAGCGAGTGGGGATCGGTGAAGACGAGTCGGAGG